>CAJTSY010000033.1 GCA_910578995.1 uncultured Acetatifactor sp. | reverse complement strand
CATACCAGCAGCGGTGGCGCAAGCCATGGCGGCGGAAGCCACAGGCATTAGGGACGGCAGGTATAAAATCAGACATAAAAAAACACCCATATGACGGTTATGGGTGTTTTTTTATGCGCAGGCCCGCATATGGAAGTTTGCTGCTGACGCAGCATGCGGGCCGCGCGGCGAGTAGCGGAGAAAGGCATTCCTCTACTCGATTGGATTTTATGATCAATTAAGCCATTTCATTTACAGCTTTGCTGATACGGGAAACCTTGTGGGCTACATTGTTCTTGTGATAAACGCCCTTCGTTCCGGCCATCTCAATGACCTTGGTAGCTGCAGCCAGCTCTGTCCTGGCAGCATCCCTGTCGCCTGCTGCGATTGCGGCATATACCTTCTTAGTGGCAGTCTTAACATGGGACCTGATGGCCTTGTTTCTCTCAGCCTTGGTACGGTTTACCAGAATTCTTTTTTTTGCGGATTTAATATTAGCCAAGTCGTACACCTCCAATTGTATCCTAGATTATGTTTTACTGTTCCGTCCCGGCCAGACACGGAGGACCGAGACAAACGCACAAAGATAGTTTAGTAAATAATAGAAATTTTGTCAAGACATATTCCGTGAAAATTTGAACAAAATAAGAAACAGAATTAAAATGCGAAAGAGAGTGACGACAATGCAGAATGACGGAAATATACAGATCAGGACAGACCTGGCCCTGGAGGCAAGGGAAAGCATCAGCGAGGCAGACAGCGAACTGCACGGGGTCAGGGTAGAGGAGGTGTATCACCAGGAGGAGGATATCCGCATCACCAAGGTGATGATCGATACAAAGAATGCTGCCAGGGCCATGGGCAAACCAGTGGGAATCTATGTGACAATGGAGGCTCCTGCCATGGTGGAGCCTGACGAGGATTACCACAGGGAGATATCAAACCGTCTGGCGGAGGAGATTCTGGAGCTGCTGCCGGGGGCCGGAACGGAACAGTCCGTCCTGGTGGTGGGCCTGGGAAACCGGGAGGTAACGGCGGATGCCCTTGGCCCCCAGGTGGTTGACAATCTTTTTATTACAAGGCATATTGTGAGGGAGTATGGAAAGGCTGCCTATAACTGTGACAAAATGAACCAGGTCAGCGCACTGGAGCCCGGGGTCATGGCCAAGACGGGAATGGAGACGGCGGAGATCGTGAAAGGCGTGGTGGGGGAGACCGCCCCGGATGCGCTGATCGTCATTGACGCCCTGGCGGCACGCAGCACAAAGAGACTGAACCGTACCATACAGATCACCAATACGGGGATTCAGCCTGGATCCGGCGTGGGGAACCATAGAAACGCCCTGACGGAGGAAAGTCTTGGGGTGCCGGTGATTGCCATCGGGATTCCCACCGTGGTGGATGCGGCCACCATCGTGGGGGATGCCCTGGAAAAGCTTCTGAGAGAGGACGGGGATCCGGCCTGCGCCAGGTACAGGGAAAAGCAGAAACTGAATTTTGCGGAGCTGAACAACATGTACATGACGGGCAAGGATATCGATGCCGTCATAAAGAGGGTCAGCTATACCGTATCCGAGGGAATCAACATTGCCATAGGGGAGGCCTTTATGGACTGACGGGTTGGAAAAGCTTAATCATGGAAAAGGGTTCCGGGGCATATATTGAATAGGAATCTTTCGTGGCGGGAAAGGAAGTGCGGGAAAATTTTTACAGACGGAACCAGAAAGAAGCTCCCGGTACTGGCGGCCCTGTTTCTGGGGGCATTGGCGTTACTGAAGGGCTGCGGCGCTTCCGGTACATCGGGGGATACCATCGGCACTGCCATGCTGATGAGTCTGTCGGAGGAGGCGGAAAGTCTGTTGGGACGGCAGTTTATGCCCGGTATAGCGTTTGCTTCAGAGAGCGTCCGGGGAGGCAGCCTTTTTTTAAGGGAACAGATTACGGCCCAGTTCCCGTTTTTCGGATATGCGGCAAAATACAACAGGCAGGGAGAGGAAGCGGATGGGACGGACTTTCGGACGATTATATTGGCGGAGGCGGAGGAGGGCAGTACTTTCGGGGAGGAACAGATTTCCGGGATGCCGGAATCCGGTGATCCGGCCGGGACGGGCAGCGGGGGAGAAGGGCAGTCCCCGGCGCCGGAGCAGGCGCCTGTGCCGGAGGAGTCCATGGAGGAGCTGCTGCGGGCGGAGAACGAGCTTGCGGCTGCCGGCATGCAGCAGAATTCCTTTATCCCTCACATGAAACAGAATCAGGTGGATCTGACGGCCCTGTCCAGTTATGAGGCGCTGATAAAGCAGTTCTACACCATAGACGGAAATACTACGGCGGGCAGCGACCAGCTGAATGTGGAAAAACTGTTGGAGAGGGACATGCGGATTTCGAAGGACGGGGAGGGACCTCAGATCCTGATCTATCATACCCATTCCCAGGAAGCCTTTGCGGATTCTGTTCCCGGGGATGCAAGTACCTCCATTATGGGGGTGGGGGAACATCTGACAGAAATCCTCAGGGAGACCTACGGCTATAATGTTCTGCATCACATGGGGCAGTATGACACCGAGTCCAGGGATGACTCCTATTCCGCCGCGCTGACAGACATTGAGCAGGTGCTGAAGGACTATCCTTCTATTCAGGTGGTGATCGATCTACATAGGGACGAGATGCCGGAAGGCACCCGCCTGGCCATGGATCTGGACGGCAGGCCCACAGCCAGGTTTATGTTTTTCAACGGCCTTTCACGCACTAAAAAGACCGGAAATATCGCCTACCTGTACAACGAGAACCTGGACGGGAACCTGGCTTTTTCCTTCCAGATGCAGTTAAAGGCCATGGAGTACTACCCGAACCTTACCCGCAGGATCTACCTGAAGGGGTACCGTTACAATATGCACCTGAAACCCAGGTGCCTGTTGGTGGAGCTGGGAGCCCAGAACAATACCGTGGAGGAGGCCATGAACGCCTGCGATCCCCTGGCCCACATCCTGGACCTGGTGCTGTCAGGGGAGGAGTGAGGGGAAGTTCCGGCGCCTGTCTGAAAAAGCTGTGGGAAAAATGAAAAAAACATTTTACTTTTCAGGGGAAAGCGGTTAAAATAACATAAACGCAGATTCCGGGGCAGCAATATCCCGGAACTTTTCACAGGCCGGGAAAGGCGGAAACAGTGCAGGATGTCTTCATTTTCGCGGAGACGGAAGTGGGGACGGCCGGATACGGCAGGGAGGACGCATATGGACAGGCAGGGAACCACACAGATATCCATCGACGAGATGGATCCCACTTTTCTGTTTATCTGGAAGGGGACCAGGCACAGGGGGAATGAGGAGCCGGAATACAGGAGCCACGATTTTCTGGAGATGGCCTATGTGCTTTCCGGGGAGGGACGGTATCGGATTGATGATAGGATCTACCCGGTGAAAGAGGGCGACCTGGTGATGCTCAATCCCGGAGTGAAGCACCAGGCGATTCTGTGTCCGGAGGCGGAGGTACCTGCCACGGAATTTTTCGTGGGATTTACCAATATCCGCATAGCAGGCTGTCAGGAGAACCACATGCCCCTGCCGGAGGGAAAATGCATCTATCACACAAGCGGGGATCTGAGCCAGAGGTTGTTCAGGCTCTGCGCCTCCATGGAGGCGGAGAATGCGGTGCGCAGGCAGGGACGCTATTTTATGCTGAAATCCTACCTGATCCAGATGCTGCTGCTGGTGATTCGGGAGCAGTGCGAACCCATGGAGCGCCCCCAGGGCCATGCGTTTGAATCGGCCGGCAAGAAATATGTGGCGGAGCAGGTCATCAGCTATATCGAGGATCATTACAGCGAGAAGATATCCCTGGACCAGATCGCGGAGAACATGTATCTAAGTCCCTTCTACATCTCCAGGATTTTTAAGGGAGAGACAGGCAGCACTCCCATACGCCATCTGATCAACCTCCGGTTGGAGAAGGCGAAGGAACTGTTGGAGGAGGGCTATCAGGGCAGTATCCAGGAGGTGGCCGCCCTGGTGGGGTATGAAGATGCCTATCATTTCAGCAAGCTGTTCAAGAAACGCTACGGGATTTCTCCTTCCCAGGTCAGGAAGAACTGAAGGGGATGCGCGCCTGCTGCTGTGAAGGGGCGAAGTCTTGGACGGTAACAGGATTGATTATTTTTTAACTTGTGGAAAATATGTTTTCAAATTTGCCGGAATTTGATACAATGACATTGGAAATGCTTTCGGTAGCGCATGTAAATATGGAAGAAGGCGGGCGGGTCCCGGACGGAGGTAAGCGATGAGATATTTTTTCCAGTCAGTGGTTGAGAAGAAGGAGAAGGGGGTCATGATTCAGATTCCCTTCAATGTGTGGGAAGTCTGCAGACAGCGTGACATTATCCAGGCAGAGGTGGTATTGGACAACAGAATTATCGAGTGTGAGCTGCTTCCCATAGAGAAGGGAAATTACGAGATCCACATCCCGGATGCGGACGCGGTAAATGTGGAGCTGGGCGTGAGCCACAAGATACTGCTGCATATCGCAGGCTCGCTTATCAGGATGGACCAGAACAGCCCTTACAGTTTCGAGAACCCCATCCGGAAAATCGACGGCATACAGGTCATCATCCAGCCTGAGGACGGTCTCTGCGGACAGGCCTGTGTGGCAATGTTGGCGGGGAATACCATCGCGGAAGTGATTACGGTGATGGACTGCAGGGAATGGCAGGCTACCATGGGGCGCATGATTTCCGCCCTGAACTATTATGGGATTGACCATTCTGACGTTATCAACTATACGGAAGGCCGTGACACCGTGCTGCCCAAGTGCTGTATCATGATGGAGAAAATGGGACGTTTCTGCCATTATCTGGTTCATTTTGACGGAAAATTCTATGATTCCAACCTGGGTGTGCTGGAGGAGTACGATATGTCTAAGCTGTTGGGGTATCTGGAGATTAAGTGTTAGAGATGTTTTTCAGAATTTTTTGCACGGCTAGGTACTTCCGGCAGCAGTTGGTTTCGGTCAGTCACGGTTTGGGAACAGGATGATCAATCAGGGATGCTCCGCCGGACGGCAACAGACAGGGGCTGAACGAATGAAACGGGGTAGTTCCTTCCGTCAGCCCCACATCTGTGTCCAAATGGAGGATATACCTCCCGTGGAAGGAAACGGACTGTCACCAGGTATACTCCCTGGACTGACGGTAGTAATAGGTCTGGAGGCGGCTGCGCCTGTCATAGGTCACAGTGTAGCATTCCTCCGGAACTGTTTCCGCTGCCTTCTTTTCCAGGACACTGCCGAAAGCAGGCGTTCTGGCGGGTTGGGAGTTATGTCTTCCGGAACCGCCGTTTTCACTTTTTGGCCGTCCTATGCGGGTTACCATCTGAACCGGATACACTTTGAAATTGGTCTGAATTCCGTTTGCTCCTTTAATCCCTCCTTGGATGCGTATTTCAATAGTGCCGTTATTTTTTCACTTATTATTTCGGCGTATTCTTTGGAAAAAATAACCGATTTCTAAAATAAATATAAAATCACATTCCAGGGAATAAAGTGAGATAAAGCGAGAAAACACGAGATAAAGTGAGAAAATACGAGGTGGCAAAGCTTTGTTTTCCGTGAAGGCGTTTGCAAAGACTTCCATATAAAACTATTATATGTGTTAGCAATTAGCACTCGTATAAAAAGAGTGCTAACAGATACCAAATAATGTAAATGACAGGAGGCAATTATCATGAAGTTAGTACCTTTGGGTGACAGAGTTGTATTAAAACAGTTGGTGGCTGAAGAGACCACGAAATCCGGCATAGTCCTTCCCGGACAGAGCAAGGAGAAGCCTCAGCAGGCGGAGGTTGTGGCGGTAGGCCCCGGCGGCATGGTAGACGGCAAGGAAGTCAAGATGGAAGTAAAGGTTGGGGACAACGTAATCTACTCCAAGTATTCGGGGACGGAAGTGAAGCTTGACGACGAAGAGTTCATTGTGGTAAAGCAGAACGATATCCTGGCTGTGATCGAGAACTAGTTTCAAAAGAAAAGCCGCCGGCATAAGGCGGGGAAAAGTATCTATATAATAGGAAAGAAATAATAAGAAATTCAGAGAATGAAAACGGAGGCATGAAAAGTCATGGCAAAAGAGATTAAATACGGTGCGGAAGCCCGTGCAGCATTAGAGTCCGGTGTTAACCAGTTAAGCGATACCGTGAGAGTGACCCTTGGACCCAAGGGAAGGAACGTGGTACTGGATAAGTCCTTTGGCGCTCCCCTGATCACCAACGACGGCGTGACCATCGCCAAGGAGATCGAGCTGGCAGACGCATTTGAGAACATGGGCGCACAGCTGGTGAAGGAGGTGGCTACCAAGACCAATGACGTAGCAGGCGACGGCACCACCACCGCTACCGTCCTGGCACAGGCGATGGTAAACGCAGGCATCAAGAATCTGGCGGCAGGGGCTAACCCCATCATCCTGAGAAAAGGTATGAAGAAGGCTACCGAGTGCGCAGTGGACGCTATCTCCAAGATGAGCCAGAAGGTAAACGGCAAGGAGCATATTGCAAGGGTTGCCGCAATCTCCGCAGGGGATGACACAGTGGGACAGATGGTTGCGGACGCCATGGAGAAGGTCAGCGGCGACGGCGTTATCACAATCGAGGAGTCCAAGACCATGCAGACCGAGCTGGATCTGGTGGAAGGCATGCAGTTTGACAGGGGTTATATCTCCGCTTATATGGCTACCGATATGGACAAGATGGAAGCTACACTGGAGAATCCCTGCATCCTGATCACAGATAAGAAGATTTCCAATATTCAGGAGATTCTGCCCCTGCTGGAGCAGATCGTACAGTCCGGAGCCAAGCTCCTGATCATCGCCGAGGACGTGGAGGGCGAGGCTCTTACAACCCTCATCGTTAATAAGCTCCGCGGCACCTTCAACGTAGTGGCTGTGAAGGCTCCCGGCTACGGCGACAGGAGGAAGGAGATGCTGCAGGATATCGCTATCCTCACAGGCGGCACCGTGATCAGCTCCGACTTAGGGTATGAGCTGAAGGACACCACACTGGATATGCTGGGTCATGCAAAGTCCGTGAAAGTGCAGAAGGAGAACACCGTCATCGTGGACGGAGAAGGCGACAAGAGCGAGATCCAGGCCCGTATCGGCCAGATCAAGAAGCAGATCGAGGAGACTACATCTGATTTCGACCGCGAGAAGCTTCAGGAGAGACTGGCGAAGCTGGCAGGCGGCGTTGCCGTTATCCGCGTAGGCGCTGCTACCGAGACAGAGATGAAGGAAGCGAAGATGCGTATGGAAGACGCTCTTGCCGCTACCAGAGCAGCTGTGGAGGAAGGCATCATCTGCGGCGGTGGTTCCGCTTATATTCATGCTGCCAAGGAAGTTACCAAGCTGGCGGAAACCCTGGAAGGCGACGAGAAGACAGGGGCAGGCATCGTGCTGAAGGCTCTGGAGTCTCCGCTGTATCATATTGCAGCAAACGCAGGGCTCGAGGGCAGCGTTATCATCAACAAGGTCCGTGAATCCGAACCGGGCGTCGGCTTCGATGTGCTGAAAGAGGAGTATGTGGACATGGTGAGCGCAGGTATTCTGGATCCTGCCAAGGTGACCAGAAGTGCTCTGCAGAACG
This sequence comes from uncultured Acetatifactor sp., assembly GCA_910578995.1. Lineage (GTDB taxonomy): Bacteria > Bacillota > Clostridia > Lachnospirales > Lachnospiraceae > Acetatifactor. Next base: position 23,777 of record CAJTSY010000033.1, on the reverse strand, counting down.
CTACCAGCGTTGCAAGCACCTTGCTGACCACCGAGAGCGTTGTGGCCAACATCAAGGAGGAAACCCCCGCTATGCCCGCAGGCGCAGGCGGAATGGGCGGTATGATGTAATTACCCTCCGCTGACGGAATACAGAGAATAGCAAAAAGGATGTCCCGGATAACAGATTTCGGTCGGTTGTCCGGGACTTTTTGACGGGCAGATCCGCATATGGAAGTTTGTCGTCCGGGGCGCAGAGGCGGGCAGCGGGCCCTGCGGAGGGTGAGGCGAGCCCGGCGGAGGCAGGCAGCGGGCCCTGTGGAGGGTGAGGCGAGCCTGGTGGAGGCAGAAGCAGGCCCAGTGGAGGCAGATGCGGACCCCTGGGGCAGACGGCGGATTTTGTGGCGGGCAGCGGACATAGGAATTGTCCTGCCCGAATGGAAAGAAGGAGAGGTATGACGATGAACCGTTTTGAGTATGTGGTAGTGTCCATTGACGGAGACTATGCGAATCTGAGACGCACGGATATAGAATCGAGTGAGCTGAAGCTGGTGGCCAGGGCCCTTCTGCCACCGGAGATTACCGAGGGGACAAGGCTGCTCTATGAGTGGATGAGTTATTCCGTTGTGGAATAACGCTCCTTATGGCTCTCCTTTTTACCTCTTGTTGCCGCAAAATAACCTCTCGCACAGAATTTGTATACAGATTCCATATTTGCTGTATACTGGAGTCAGAAGCCTTGAAATGCCATGTGGATGTGGCAGCGACAATGAATGAAGGGAACTCCGGGGGAACGATATGAGAGTGAGGATCGAGATCGAAGAAGGACTGGAAGAGGAAGAGGTCATCATACGATGCGGCCGGCTGAACGATTCCGTGGTCAGTCTCCAAAACTACATATCCAGGCAGGAAGGCTCAGGCGGGGCATTCCATGGAAAAAGTTCATTCCATGGAAAAAGTTCATTCTACGGAAAAAGCTGCCTGTCCCTGAAAAATGCCGAGACGGAGTTCTATATCCCCATCGAGGAAATTTATTTCTTCGAGACAGAGGGACGCCAGATGCGGGCCCATACGGCGGATCGGATTTTCACCTGCGAGTACAGGCTCTATGAACTGGAGGAGCTTCTGCCGGGAAGCTTTATGCGTATTTCCAAGTCTTCCATTGCTAATCTGGATCTGGCTTATTCCATAACCAGGAATCTTACTGCATCCAGCGTGATGGAATTCAGGGGAAGCGCCAAGAAGGCATTTGTGTCCAGGGCATATTTCAAGGCTGTGACAGACAGGTTGAAGGCTCGGAAACTGGGGCTGTAAAGCGGAAAGCGGATCGATCCCGGGGCCTGCTAAAAAGCTGCGGCCGGGGGGCAGAGCCGGGTGAAAAGCAGAATCCGGAGAGTGGAGCCGGGTGAAAAGCCGCAGCTTGCGCTGCGGAGTGGAATGCCGGAGGCATACAGCGTAACTGGTATATGCGAAACACGAGTAGGAGGTAAAAATGAGACGCGGAAAAAGTGTTTTTTGGGGAACTGTGCTCCTGTTGGGAGCGGCGGCACTGATAATGGGAAGGCTGGGATATCTGGAGGGAATCGGTTTCTGGAGTATTCTGTTCAGCGCCTGTCTGATTTCTTTCCTGGTGAAGGGGATAGCCAGGCTGAGGATCGGGACGATCCTGTTTTCCCTGGCATTTCTGATCATCGTCAACGATGAACTGCTGCATCTGGAAGCTATCACGCCCTGGCCTGTCCTGGGGGCGGCGCTGCTTGGAACCGTAGGGCTGAAGATCCTGTTTCCGGGATTGGGCCGGTACCGCCGCTGGAACCGCGGTCTGCGCGCCGGGAACGGTGAACGAGGGGCGGAGCTGGTCTGTCTGGACGGGAAAAACGGTGTGGCAGATTTCTGCGACAGGGACGGGAAATCGCTTTCCTATGACAATATTATGGGGCAGTCCGTTAAGTATGTAACGGGGGTAATCAGCCATGTGGCCATTGACAATATATTCGGCGCACTGGATGTCTATTTTACGGATGCGCAGCTGAGCAGGGGGAGCGCTTTCGTAAGCGTGGATAATATTATGGGAGAAGTGGTTCTCTATGTTCCGCGCGCGTGGCAGGTGGAAATGAATGTGGAAAATATACTGGGATCTTCGACGCAGCAGGGAGAACGGTCCGGTGACGGGGTAAATGTGTTCCATGTGGTAGGAGATGTGATCATGGGGCAGCTGCAAGTTATACAGATCTGAACAGGCCCGGGAAGATCTAATCATCCGAGATCTTGACCACCACAATATTACCCCTGCGGGCGATGAAGCCGCTTTCCGGATACAGAGGCATGTTCTTTACTTCTTCGTCGGAACAGAGGGCGCCGTACTCTCCGGAAGGACACATAGTGAGATTTATCCCGCATAAATGGGAGAAAACGCCCTGCCAGGAACGCCTGGAACAGGAGGGATCCCGGTACCAACTGCCAAAACGGGCATACATGTTCGAATTTTCGTATATGCGGGAAATCTCGAACAGATCATTGTGGGAGGGAACCCCGACCACACAGTATTCCAGTCCGGAATCCAGGCAGTCCTCTTCATCCAGCCGGTGGAGGATTTCCTCTGCCATGGTGACAGTGGCGGCCTGTCCTTCCATCAGGGCGTGCTGGTCAATCTGCAGTTGGTATATGCTGCCGTAGAGCACCAGGGCAGCTGCCAGAAAACCCAGTCGCCGGATCCAGGGGAAAAATCCCCGCGGATATTCGATCCGGGACAGAAGGCAGAGGAAAACGGGCAGGCACAGGGCCATGGCCGATGTCATAAGCACACTCATCTCGGCGGCCGTGGCGGCCAGTACCACTATATTGCAGGCCAGGGGGGACAGCAGGATCAGGAACAGGCCCAGTAGGGCCTTGATTTTATCTGATTTAAAACATTTTACAGGGAGCCAGAGCAGGCAGACAGCTGCCGGCGCCAGAACCCCATAGGACAGCGGCAGTTCCCTCACCGGGGTGAGGAGAAAGGACTTTTCGCTGAAATACCTGAAAAACTCCCGGTAAACCCTGGTTATGCTGTCCGGAAGGTGCAGGATGGTATTTTTCAGGGAGTAAGCGGAAGCACCGTTGTAGTCGGACAGCCGTATATGAAAGACGGACAGGTGCAGGTTCAGGATGATGGCATATAGGATGCCGCCCAGGACGCCTGCGGCAAGGGCCCTGGCCATGGCGGCCAGAATCTCTTTTCCCGTCGTCTGTTGCCGGCTGACGGAGTAAAGGAAATATCCCGACAGGGCGATACAGGCACAGCCTATATAGGACTGGTACAGTCCCAGGGACAGCGCAAGCAGCAGGCTTCCGGCAGCCGGGGAGAGCAGGGGGGCCTTCCATTTTGCAATGATCCATGCCGCCGCCATGCTGAGCAGGAACGCTGTTCCGAAGGTGGGGGACATAAAGCGGTATGTCAGGGAACTGCATACGGACACACTGCCTAGAAATAGCATGCATGCAAAATATCCCGCCTTCCTTTTTCCCATCTCAAACAGATCCAGCATAAGCAAAAGGCCGGCGCAGTAACAGGACAGGGTGATCAGGGAGGTCAGGGGATCCGGGCTGAAGCCGAACCTCAGGCGGTCCAGGTACAGCCAGAACCATCTGCCCAGGGACAATGACCATTTTCCGGCCTTATAATAACTGTATTCCCACAGGCCGTCGTTGGAATTGACCAGCTGCCGTGACAGCAGCATGAAGTACAGGGTCACGGAAAACAACATGCTTACGGCAAACTGAGGAAGATAGGGCCTGAGTCCCTTCAGGGCAGTTGTAATGGAATATCCGTCTGTCCCTTTCTGACTGTTCCATTTTGTTGTAATCTTTTTTTCCCGCATTTTTTTCTGGATAAGTTTCATGGTCTTCTCCGTTTCAGCTTTTTCAATGTATATATTTTAACTTCTGTACATGCCCGCCCGGGGCAGGCAACTTCATTATAATAAATTTCAGCGGCAAATTCCATATTATTTTTCGGAAACATCCAAAAAACTGTCACACAAACCCGTCCTGCCGCATATGATAGGGAAAAAGGGGTGGGGTGGCATATGGCGGCAATGGTCGTGATAGATGCGGGACACGGTGGAAGCAACCCCGGGGCGGTATATGGCGGCAGACAGGAGAAAGACGATACCCTGGCCCTGGCTTTAGCCGTGGGGCAGATTCTGGAACAGAACGGAGTGGAGGTTTATTATACCAGGACAACGGATTCCTATGAATCTCCCCTGGAGAGGGTGCAGCAGGGAAATGCCGCCGGAGGGGACTATTTTGTATCCATCCACCGGAATTCCAGTCCTTATCCAAACCAGTATACGGGGGTGGAGTCCCTTGTATTTAACCGGTACGGGGAAGCCGCAAGACTGGCAGGCAATATAAATGTACGCCTGGAGCAGGCAGGATTTGAAAACCTGGGCATCAGCGAACGGCCGGATCTGGTGATCCTGAACAGGAGCGAGATGCCTGCGGTACTGGTGGAAGCGGGTTTTATCAATACGGATGCGGACAATGAACTTCTGGATGCCAGGTTTCAGGAGGTGGCACGGGCCATAGCGGAGGGAATCCTCGCCACGGTCTGGAGCGCGTGAGCACGCCGGGGAGGCGCGGGCTCCTGTTGGCGGTGGCAGGCGTGCTTCTGCTTTGTTTGAATCTGGTGTTGCCGGGCCCGGGTTCCGGGGAACCGAAAGAAGCCGCCGGAGAGGGCAGGGATGCGGGGACGGCAGATTTCCGTGGCAGCCAGTGTGTACGGGAGGAACTTTCAGGCACGTTAATGCTGGCCGGAAGTTCTTCCATGGAAAGATATGTCAGCGCCCTGGCGGAAGGGTTTATGGAACGGTATCCGGATGTGGCGGTGACGGTCCAGTTTACCGGATCCGGCGCCGGGATCGCGGCCGTGACAGAGGGCATGGCGGACATTGGGATTTCCTCCCGGGACCTGAAGGAAGAGGAGCGGGACCGGGGGGCGGTGGAGCACCTGGTGGGACTGGACGGAATCGCAGTGTGCGCCAATGCGGCCTGCGGGGTGGAGGGACTTACCGGGGAGCAGCTTGCAGGGCTTTATACGGGGAGAATTGTCGGCTGGGCCGAGCCTGGGGGAAGTGACGTTCCGGCCGTGGTGATCGGAAGAGAGGCCGGTTCCGGAACCAGGGATGCTTTTGAGGGCGTGCTGGGGGTGGAAGGACTGTGCGTTTACGACAATGAACTGGACAGCACAGGGGCGGTACTGGCAAGAATCCTGTCCACGCCGGGAGCGGTGGGCTATGTGTCCCTGGAAGCGGCGCAGAGAGTGCGGGACAGGGAACGGGAAAAGGGGCGGCCGGAAATCATTATCCTGGCCCTGGACGGTACGGCGCCCTCCCCGGAAACGGTCAGGGACGGAAGATATCCTCTGTGCCGTTCTTTTTTTATGGTCACAAAAGGGGAGACAGCCTTTCAGCCGCCTCTGGTTCATGCATGGTTTGAGTATGTTCAAAGTGAGGAAGGCCGTGCCATCAGGGAGATCACAGGGATTGCGGGGCAGTGAGGGGCGGGAACCGGACGGCGCAGCCATTTTATTCGAAATATCCAAAGCGAGGCATATGGTATGAAGAGACGGACAAAGGAGGCGTTGGCGGGAGCGTTTTTTGCGGCTTGCGCGGCACTGGCTGTCTTTGCGGCGGCATCAGTTGTCTTTTACATGGTATATATGGGAATTCCCGCTATCCGGAAGGTGGGAATCCGGGAATTTCTTCTGGAGACCCGATGGGAACCTGTGGCGGAGGAACCCGGTTTCGGCATTTTATACATTCTTCTCACATCCCTTCTGGGCACGGCTCTGGCAGCGGCGGCCGGCGTGCCGGTGGGAATTCTGACCGCTGTGTACCTGGCGGAACTGGCTGACCAGGGAAGGGCGGGGATGGTCAGGGACGCCGTGGAGACCCTGGCGGGAATTCCGTCGGTTATATATGGCCTGCTGGGGATTTATCTTTTGAATCCCGTGATTTACCGTCTGGAACGGATCCTTTTCGCCGGGGCGGACAGACACCGGTTTACGGGAGGGGCAAATCTTCTATCCGCGGTAATCGTGCTGGCGGTGATGATGCTGCCTACGGTCATACATATCAGCGAGGCTGCCATAAGGGCGGTCTGTCCGGGACTGCGGCAGGCTTCCCTGGCCCTGGGGGCCTCGAAAATGCAGACCATATTCCGCTGTGTTCTGCCCGCGGCCCGTTCCGGCATCCTTACCGCCGTGGTGTTGGGAGTGGGAAGGGCCATGGGGGAGGCTATGGCCATCACACTGGTTTCAGGGGGAAGCGTCCGTGCCCCATTTCCCTTCCAGTCTGTCCGCTTTCTCACCACGGCCATAGTCAGCGAGATGGGATACGCACAGGGGCTGCACAGACAAGCACTGTTTACCATAGGGTTGGTCTTACTGGGCTTTATCCTGTTGGTGAATGGTACGGCAGATTACTTCCTGCGGAAAGGAGCAGGGGAATGAGGGCCGGGAGTCTGTACCGGGGCAGAAGGCGGCCCGGGGAGGTGTTTCTGGGGGCAGCGGTTTACGGGGCGGCCTATTTCGCCGTCTTTCTGCTCCTGGGCATTGTGGGGTATGTCTTTTTCAGAGGGTTCCGGGGGCTGAGTATCCGTTTTTTCCTGTCCGTCACCAGTTCCCTGAAGGGGACGGCGGGAATTGCCGGGAACATGGTAAATACCGTGTACCTGATTCTGCTGACCCTGGCGGGAGCGGTGCCTGTGGGGGTGGGTGCGGCTGTCTGGCTCAATGAATATGCGGGAAACGGGATTTTGGTGCGTCTGTTGGAATTTACCCTGGACACCCTGGCGGGGATTCCTTCCGTGATCTTCGGACTTTTCGGCATGGTTCTGTTCGGGGAAGTGATGGGACTGGGATATTCCCTTTTGAGCGGCGCCCTGACACTGGCCTGGATGGTGCTTCCCCTGATCGTAAAAAATACCAGGGCTGCCCTGCGCGCCGTCCCGGAATCCTATAGACAGGGAGCGCTTGGCATGGGGGCCGGGAAATGGGATCTGGTCCGCACCATTCTGCTGCCTTCGGCAGGAAACGGAATCCTGACAGGAATTATACTGTCCGTGGGAAGGATCACAGGGGAATCGGCGGCGCTTATTTTTACCGCGGGCAGCGCAAGGATTCTTCCCCGTCCGGCAGCGGGCATCCGGGACTGGCCCGCACGCCTGGGGGGCAAAATACTGGAATCTGGAGGGAGCCTGGCGGTGGAACTGTATCTTCAGATGCAGAACGGAGAGTATGACACTGCGTTTTCCATAGGCTGCGTCCTGGTTTTCATGGTTTTTCTCACAAACTTTCTTGTGAAACAGGTGTGTGGTTCGGAGGGATGAAGCCGGAAAACCTGACCATAGTTCGCGGCATCCGGAAAGAACCGGAACAGCACGGGGGAGCCCGGTTTATGGCAGCGGGAAAGAAGCGGAAGAGGGTGAGGAAGGAAAGAAGCGGAAGAGGGTGAGGCGGGAAAGAAGCGGAGAAGTGGGATGCAGGAAAGAAATGGAGAGGCGGGAGACGGGAGAGAAACGGGGGGACAGGAGGCAGGAGAGGACAGGAAAAGCGGGATGCAGGGAGACCGGCAGAGGCAGGAGGCATATGGGGACAGGGGCGGAGAATCGGAAAATAGAAGCTGAAAGGCTCAGTCTTTATTATGGCACAAATCAGGCGCTGAAGCAAATCAGCATGGAGATCAGAAAGAATACCGTGACGGCGCTCATCGGTCCCAGCGGCTGCGGAAAATCCACTTTCTTAAGATGCTTTAACCGCATGAATGACCAGATTGAAAATATGCGGGTGGAGGGCAGGGTGTATCTGGACGGGCAGGATATCTATGACAGGAGGACGGATGTGACGGTTCTGCGGAAGAGGGTGGGGATGGTGTTCCAACAGCCCACGCCATTTCCCATGAGTATCTATGACAACGTGGCCTACGGCCCCAGGCTTTCCGGAAAAAAGGACAGACAGAGTCTGGACGGTCTGGTGGAGAGGGCGCTGCGGGGAGCCGCCCTCTATGAAGAAGTAAAGGATAAATTGAGAAAACCCGCCCTGGGACTGTCCGGCGGCCAGCAGCAGCGGCTCTGCATCGCCCGGGCCCTGGCCGCGGAGCCGGAAGTCCTTCTGATGGATGAGCCCACTTCCGCCCTGGATCCCCTCTCCACCGGGAAGATCGAGGAACTGGTCAGGGAACTGCGTAAGAAATACACCATCGTTATGGTCACCCACAACATGCAGCAAGCAGCCAGGATATCCGATTACACAGCGTTCTTCCTGTCCGGGGAACTGGTGGAATACGGAACGGCGGATGCGCTGTTCTGCCGTCCCCGTGACAGACGGACGCAGCAGTATATTGCAGGGAGATTCGGTTAAAAAAGCTGTCCCGGAAGCCTGTTCTGTGTCGTTGCACAGTTTACAGACTCCGGGACAGCCCTACAGCCTGATTACAAACCCCGATCACGAACCGCCGTCGCAGTCCTGCGTCTCATGTTCGGCATCATCGTCCTCTGCCGGTTCTTTCTTTTCAGGAAGGGTCATCAGTACCTTGACGATGCGGTTCTGTTCGATCCCCTGGACTTTCAGGCGTACCCCGTTCTCCAGGGTGACTTCCTCGTTGTCTTCCGGCAGACGGTCCAGGTTTTCTATGATAATGCCGCCTATGGAGTCGTAGTCTTCGCTCTCCAGTTCGGTGTCCAGTTCGTCGTTGATATCATCCAGTTTCATGCTGCCTTCCACCAGGTAGACATTTTCATCCACTTTCTGGATATATTCTTTCTCATCCTCGTCATATTCGTCCCGGATTTCCCCGACGATCTCCTCCAACAGGTCTTCCAGGGTAATCATACCCACCGTCGCGCCGTATTCGTTGAGCACGAAGGTTACACTGGTGGCTTTTTCCCGCAGTTCGTAAAGCAGATCCGATACCTTTTTGAACTCGTATGTAAAATGGGCCTCCCGGAGAATGGATTTCACCTTGAAATGCTCCTCGTCCTCCGTTAAGATAAAGTCCTTGATGTTGATCAGGCCGATGATATTGTCCTTGTCGTCCTCGTAGACGGGAAAACGTGTGTACATGGATTCCCGGAAAGTGGACAGTACCTCGCTGAAAGTGGCGTTCACATCCACGGTCACCATATTGATCCGGGGGATCATGATATCCTTTGCAAGGGCATCTGAGAAATCGAACACATTGTAGATCATCTCCCGCTCCTCGGTCTCAATGACGCCGTCCGCATGGCTGACTTCCACGTAGGTGCGCAGCTCGGCCTCGGTCATGGTGGTGATCTTTTTGCTGGGGTCGATGTGCAGCAGGCGCAGAATGCCGTTTGACATTTTGTCCACCACAAAAATCACGGGGGTCATGATCTGCATGAGCCCGAAAATGATGCCGCTGTAGGCAAGGGTAAGCTTTTCAGAGGTAAGCATGGCCCAGGTCTTGGGCACGATCTCGCCGCAGAGCAGGATGACAATGGTGAGGACGCCGGTGGCAATGGCAACCGGAATGCCAAACTGCAGGGCAATGGTGGTGGTCAGGGCAGAGGTGGACAGGTTCACGATGTTGTTGCCGATGAGAACGGCGCTAAGCATTTTGCTGTAGCTTTCCAGTATCTTGTTCACCCTTGCGGCGCGTTTGTTCCCCTCTTCTTCCAGGGTTCGCATCCGCACGCGGTTCACGGTACTGAAGGCTGTCTCTGCCGAAGAGAAAAAGCCTGACAGGATAATGAGAATGATAAGCGCTATAAATTGTATACCTTCTGGGACGTCCAAAAAAATTTCACTCCTTTTCTTTCATAAATTTGACAGACACATCAAATGCCTGCAGTTATAGTGACGCTTACTGTTAAGTAATTACAGATAACTATACCGAATCCGGAGGTAGTTGTCAAGTTTTAGGATTAAGGTGCATATTATTTTATAAAAAGTTTATAGACTCATTGCGGAGTCGGAACAGGGGGAAGATATGGAACAGAATCCGAAGACAGAGGGGATTCCGGTTGGCTTTCTGGTGAAGAGCCTGCTTTTTTCGTACATACTGACAGCCGTGCTTCTGGCGGTGCTGGCTTTTGCGCTGTATAAGTTGGGCCTGGGGGAGAAAACGGTTTCCGCCGCCATTATCGCCATCTATGTGGCAGGCACGTTTTTCGGAGGATTTGTCACCGGAAAGAAGATGGGAAGCCGCAGGTTTTTGTGGGGGCTTTTGATGGGGATCCTGTATTTTCTGGTTCTGGCAGTGGTGTCGCTGGCTGTGGGGAAGGGAAACATACAGATGGGAACCTCATTTTTCACCACGCTGGCGCTGTGTGCCGGGGGCGGGATGCTGGGCGGTATGGTGAGCTGAGTCATGGCGGGAGGCATCGGGGATTCCGGCGCCGCTTTTGGCCATTCTGCAAAAAAAGGCTGAAAAACCGCGGGCATTTTGAAAAAAACCTTTTACAAATAGAAATTTTATGATATACTACAGAAAGTTTCTTATTCAGACTGCGGAATGCTCATAAATCGTGCATTCTGCATCCTGGACAAGTGGGGGACCGGCGGGAATGACCTGTGGGGTGTCCGGTTCCTGAGAAAAGCATACAAGAAAATAAGGAGGCTTATCATTATGAAGCACATTAAGACTTTGACCACCAGAAACCTGAAGGAATCCATGAAGAAGGGCGGATGCGGCGAGTGCCAGACTTCCTGCCAGTCTGCCTGCAAAACTTCCTGCACAGTGGGAAACCAGAGCTGTGAGAAAGCGGCGAAATAGACAGTTGTTTCTGGAGCGGTCCGCACTGTTACCGAAGGTATTGCGGCAGGCAGTTGGAAAACAGGAACTGTCGTGGATAACTACATAAACGGAAGGAGCAGGACCAGACAAGCAGCGGATCCCTTCGCTGCTTGAATTTTGTAAAAACCGCCCCGGCGGAAAGTTACGTTCTGGCGTTTGGAAAGGAACATTTCAGTGATACATCAATATCAAAGCAACGGATACAATATTATAATGGACGTGAACAGCGGCTCCATCCATGTGGCGGACGACCTGGTCTATGAGATTGTTCCCCTGGTGGAGGAACTGGCCGGCGCGGGGGTGAAGGAGAGGGGCGCGGTATGTGCCGTGCTGCGGGAGAAGGCCTCCCTTTCCTGTTCCGAAGAGGCCCTTGGGGAGGCCGTGGACGAGATCCTGGAACTGGAGGCGGCAGGACAGCTGTTTGCACCGGATCTCTACGAGAACTATGTATATGATTTTAAGAAGCGGCAGACTGTGGTGAAGGCGCTGTGCCTTCATATTGCCCATGACTGCAACCTTGCCTGTAAGTACTGCTTTGCGGAGGAAGGGGAGTACCATGGCAGGCGCGCCCTGATGAGCCTTGAGGTGGGAAAGAAGGCTCTGGACTTCCTGGTGGCCAGTTCCGGAAACCGGGTTAACCTGGAGGTGGACTTTTTCGGCGGGGAGCCCCTGATGAACTGGCAGGTGGTAAAAGACCTGGTGGAGTACGGCAGAAGCCTGGAGGAGCCGAATAATAAGAAGTTCCGATTTACCCTGACTACAAACGGGGTGCTTTTGAACGACGAGATCCTGGAATTTGCAAACCGGGAGATGGCAAATATCGTGTTGAGCATTGACGGTCGCAGGGAAGTTCATGACAGAATGCGGCCGTTCCGGGGCGGGCAGGGGAGCTATGACCTGATCGTGCCGAAGTTTAAGAAGGTGGCAAAGAGCAGGGGACAGGAGAGGTACTATGTGAGGGGTACTTTCACCCGCAACAACCTGGATTTTTCCAAAGATGTGCTGCACCTGGCGGATCTGGGCTTTCAGCAGATCTCCGTGGAGCCCGTGGTGGCGGGGCCGGAGGACGACTACTCCATCCGGGAAGAGGACATCCCTGTGTTAAAAGAGGAATACGACACCTTGGCTGCAGAGATGCTGAAGCGCCGGAAAGAGGGAAGGGGATTCAATTTCTTCCATTTTATGATAGACCTGGAGGGCGGCCCCTGCGTGGCAAAACGTCTCTCCGGCTGCGGTTCCGGAACGGAATACCTGGCGGTGACACCCTGGGGTGACCTGTATCCCTGCCACCAGTTTGTGGGAAACGAGATATTTCTCATGGGCAATGTGGAGGAAGGAATTTTGCGCACCGACATCCGGGACGAATTCAAGTGCTGCAATGTCTATGCCAAGGAAAAGTGCAGGAAATGCTTCGCGAAATTCTACTGCAGCGGAGGCTGCGCCGCCAATTCCTACAACTTCCACGGCAATATCAACGACGCCTACGACGTGGGCTGCGAACTGGAACGCAAACGCGTGGAATGCGCCATCATGCTGAAAGTGGCGGAGGCGTATACGGAACTATAAAACAGCAACAGCCCAAACCAATGCCCATAGGATTTACGGACGCATCACTAAGCGGCCGGAAATGTTATGCCCGAGTCTGGGTAGTGGCTGGCCGTATACGGAACTATAAAACAGCAACAGCCCAAACCAATGCCCATAGGATTTACGGACGCATCACTAAGCGGCCGGAAATCCTATGCTTGTGTACTGGTATTGGTTTGGGCTGTTGCGGAACTATAAAACAGTATGCGGCCAGCCAGTACCCCATAGGATTTACGGACGCATCATTAAGCGGCCGGAAATGCTATGCCCGAGTCCGGGTAGTGGATGGCCGCATACGGAACTATAAATAAGAAAGGGATGAAAGACCATGAAAAAGAACAGAGCGATCGTAGTGCTGCTTTGCATGCTGCTGATTCTGGCGGGAGTCGCTTACATCGACATTTTCGGGGTGAATCCGGAAGGTGACGGAAGCGCTTCGGACATCAACCTGGGCCTGGATCTGGCAGGCGGCGTCAGCATTACGTACCAGGTGGTGGGGGACGGGGATCCCAGCGCCACGGACATGAACGATACCATTGCAAAGCTGCAGAAGCGTGTGGAAGGCTACAGTACCGAGGCCATTGTGTACCAGGAGGGTTCCGACAGGATCAACATCGAGATTCCCGGGGTCAGCGATGCCAATGCCATTCTGCAGGAACTGGGCAGACCCGGTACCCTGTATTTCATTTCCCAGACAGACCCGGAGGGAAATCCGAACTACAGTCTGCAGACCGTGCAGACCCCCGACGGCGGATATGGAAATGCCTATGTTTTGACCAAATCCATCGAGGAACTTCTGGAGAATGGCTCTATTCTGGTACAGGGCACGGATGTGAGCAATGCCCAGGCCGGCAGCGTCCAGACACAGATGGGTTCCGAGTTTGTGGTGAGCCTGACCATGACGGAGGAGGGCAAGGCCAAATTTACCCAGGCAACCCAGAATGCCTATGACAAAAATGAAAGTCTTGCCATTTACTATGACGGAAACATCATCAGCGCGCCCGGAGTCAATGCGGTGATCACGGACGGCAGCGCCCAGATTTCCCCCATGGAATCCTTTGAGCGGGCGGAGAGCCTTGCATCCACCATACGCATCGGCGGCCTGAAACTGGAACTGGAGGAGCTGCATTCCAAGGTAGTGGGCGCACAGCTGGGGGTGGAGGCCATTGATACCAGTCTGAAGGCAGGAGCCATCGGCCTTGTGCTTGTGATCCTGTTTATGATTGTGGTCTATCTGATCTCCGGCGTGGCTTCAGCCATCGCGCTGCTTGCCTATGTGGCGCTTGTGATTCTGCTGCTGAACGGGTTTGACATGACGCTGACTCTGTCCGGCGTGGCAGGCATCATTCTGTCCATCGGTATGGCGGTGGACGCAAATGTGATTATTTTTGAACGTATCCGCGAAGAACTGGCTACGGGCAAGTCGGTGAGGAATTCCATTAAGATAGGGTTTGACAAGGCTCTGTCCGCAATTATAGACGGCAACATCACCACCCTGATCGCGGCAGGCGTACTGCTTTTGCTGGGACCCGGTACGGTAAAGGGATTTGCCCAGACTCTTGCGTTGGGTATCGTCCTCTCCATGTTTACGGCATTGGTGGTGACCAGATACCTGCTGTACGTCTTCTACGCACTGGGAATGAAGAGCGAAAAGCTGTACGGCGTGGGAAAAGAGCACAAAGTATTAAACATTTTATCGAAAAAGGGTCTTTTCTTCGGGATATCCGCGGCGGTGATCGCCGCAGGCTTTATCGTGATGGGCGTGCACAAGGTATCTTCCGGGGACGCCCTGAACTACAGCCTGGAGTTTAAGGGCGGCACGGCTACCACGGTTACCTTCCAGGAAGCCATGACCCTGGAGAAAGCCACTGCGGAGGTGGTTCCTGAGATCGAGAAGATTGCGAACAGTTCCGTGCAGGTTCAGACCGTACAGGATTCCAATGAGGTCATCTTTAAGACAAGCACCCTGAACGTTGAACAGAGGACGGCCCTGAATCAGATGTTTGTGGACAACTTCGGCGTGGAGGAGAAGATGATCACATCCGAGACCATCAGCTCCACCATCAGCGACGAGATGAAGTCGGACACCGTCATTGCCGTGGTGGTGGCCATCATCTGCATGCTGATCTATATCCGCATCCGGTTCAGCGACATCCGGTTCGGTGTCAGCAGTATTACTGCCCTGCTTCACGATGTGCTGGTGGTGCTGGCCTTCTATGCGGTGGCAAGGGTGTCCGTGAGCAACACCTTTGTGGCCTGCATGCTGACCATTGTGGGTTACTCCATCAATGCCACCATCGTAATTTTTGACCGGATCCGTGAGAACATGGCAGGCATGACCCATAAGGACGATCTGAAGGAGATTGTGAACAGGAGCATCACCCAGACCATGTCCAGGAGTATTTTCACATCCCTGACCACCTTTATCATGGTGGCGGTGCTGTACATCCTGGGTGTCACCAGTATCCGGGATTTTGCCCTGCCCCTGATGGTGGGCATTATCTGCGGCGCGTATTCATCCATCTGCCTGGCAGGCAGCCTGTGGTACATTTTCCGCATTAAGTTTGCACCGAAGAAAAAGGCTGAAAAATAAGAAGTTTATACTTATCTGGTTAAGAAGGACTGCTGTGCCGGCGGTGAGGTTTGTCATCAAGGGCGCGGCGGTCCTTTTGCATTAAAAAATTTTCTGTTTACAAAGTAGACAGTATGTGATATTATATGTTTACAAAGTAGACAGCGGAAAGCAGTCCGGAACGAAAGGGGATGGATGCAGTGAAGGCGTTAAGCGAAGCGGAATGGCATATCATGGAAAGTCTGTGGGAGGAATCCCCAAAGGTGGGCAGCAGGATTGTGGCGGACATGGGGGAGCGGACAGGATGGAGCAGGAGTACCACCCTGACCATGCTGAAGAGGATGAGTGAAAAGGGGCTGATCGCCTGTGAGGACAACGGGCGGATGAAGGCTTATGTTCCCCTGGTGGAACGGGAGACCGCCGTGAAAAAGGAGACGGAGAGTTTTTTGAAAAGGGTCTATCATGGCAGTATCAGCATGCTGGTAAGCGGATTTGTGGAGAAACAGCGGATCAGCCCCCAGGAGTTGGCGGAGCTGAGGGAGATTTTGGACAGGGCAGAGGAAGAACGGCATGGGTGAATGGATTATTTCGTCCAGTATCTTGATTGTGTTGATTATTCTGATACGGGGCTTGTGCAAGGATAAAATCGGACTGGGGGCCAGGTATGCCCTGTGGTTTGTGGTAGCCGTGAGACTGTTGGTTCCGGTATCTTTTTCGGAAAGCAGTCTGAGCGTGCTGAATCTCCTGGAATGGGAGAAAGCGGCAGCGGATCAGTGGCAGCAGGCGTTTTCCGAAGCGGAAGGGCGGCTTTCCGGGAAACCGGCAGAACTGGAAGCGTTTCCTGTGAGAACCCCTCAGGAGAGAGAGCAGGAAGAGAACACAGACAGCGAACCCGGCGGCATCCTGCCGGACCGGATGGAAAGTGTTTCCGGAAGTTATCAGGATGAGGCGGGATTCGCCGAAAGCGTTTCCGGAAGTTCTCCGGGTGAGGCGGGATTTGCGGGAAATGTTCCCATGGAGTTTCCGGATGGATCGGGATCCGTGGAAAGTGCTCCCGGGGGGTTCCGGAGAGGAACAGAAGCGGGAAACGGTCAGAATCCGGGAGAAGAAGCAGAGGCGGACAGGGAATACCGGACAGGCTCCTTTCCGTGGAGGAAGGCGCTGACGGGGATCTGGCTGGCGGGAGCAGTTTTGTCAGGGGGAATCGTGCTGTTGGTCAACGGGGAATACAGGAGGAGGGTATATTTTTCCAGAAGAAAATGCAGACTTCCCCTGGAGAGCAGGCTGCCGGCATATATATCCCCGGCGGTGGAGACGCCCTGCATGTTCGGGCTGATGTCACCGGCCATCTACCTGACGCCCGGGATCGAAAGGAACGAAAAAAAGCTGCGGTATGTGTTGTATCATGAAAATACTCATTTCAGGCACCATGACAATCTCTGGACCCTGGTCAGGGTGGTCTGCCTGTGCGTCCACTGGTACAACCCCCTGGTATGGGCGGCAGCGGCAATGTCCAGGCAGGACTGTGAACTGGCCTGCGACGAAGAGACACTGAAGCTGCTCGGGGAGGAAGAGCGGATCGGCTATGGCAGGGCTTTGCTGGATTTCAGTATACAGGGGGATACCCTGTTGAACGGCCTGCAGCTTTCCACTGCCGTGGCCGGCGGGAAAAAGCATCTGAAAGAACGGCTGATGATGATAGTGGGGCAGCCCAGGAGACACCCCGGCGCTTTGACCCTTGTCCTGAGCCTGACCCTGTTGGTGTCTATGGCTACCTTTACCGGTAAAGTAAATGGCCAGGAAGCGGGAGACAATGCCTGGGGAAAGGAACAGCAGGGCATCTCCCTGGATATGGACGGAAATTCCGGGAGCACTGCGGGAGAGAACGGGGCTTTCCGGGAGGGTTCCGGCGACATCCTTTCCACGGAGGAATATGTGGAAAGCACTTCCATCGTATCCCTGGATCTGGGGGACGGAAGGGATTATACGCTGAAGCTAGGCGGTGAGGCCGCGGCGAAGGACGGGGAATGCCGGGGCAGCCGTCTGGAGCTGAACTGGCTCCACGACAGGGTGGAGGAGAATGTCCAGACCATTGAACTGGAGAAGGTCAGGGTGCTGTACACCAGGCCGGCAGGAGAAAACGGGAACCGGGAATGGAGCGCGCCAGGACAGGAGCCGTTGTTTGCAAAACCTCTGTATACAGCCATGGAGCCGGCAGGTAACGGCAGTTCTTCCGTGGACAGGGACGGGCGGCCGCTGACGGAGATTTCGGGCCGGGGCATTTTTGTGGAGGATCTGAATTTTGACGGTTATGTGGATTTTTACCTCCAGGGTAGCGGCCAGGGGGCCAATGTCCCCTGCTACTGTTATCTGTGGAATCCGGTGGAAAAGCAGTTTGAGCCGGGATATATGATTCCGAACCTGAGAGTGAACAGGGAGGAAGAGCTGTTGGAAAGCGCCACAACGGATGAAGATGATCAATATTCCGTAAAATATTACAGATTTGATCAGGACAACTGCCTGCATATGCTGCGGTATACGGAAGAAAACCAGTCGCCGGAGGCCCTGTTTCCCACCCTGGACCTGACCTACTGCGAGACCGGTTACAGCCTGCCCGCGGTGGACGAATGGGATTACGGCACGGTTATCGGGGGCGCGCTGACAGAGCGGCTTATCTACTGGGCGAAACAGGCGCTGACGGAACTGTATGAAATGACAGGTACGAAACTGGATACGATTTGTTTTGCTGTAACTTCTTTTGGGGATATTTCTTTTGGGCGGACACCCTCGGACCTGGAGCATTCCAGAACATTTTACGACCGTGCGTATGGGGAACGGGCCGGATTTGAGGGCTGTATCGAACATTTCGGGTTATCGACGGAAAGGACGGTGTGGTTTTCCCCCGTGATACTGTGGCGGGTTCCGGAGAATCTGGATAAAATGACGGACCTGGAGTTGGCGGAGTGGTATTTCGGGAGAATCCCGCTGTCCAGGGGGGAAGTTCTGGAATCCATAGAACCGTGGATGGACGGCTTTTTGATCAGGGCCGAGTCCGGGAATTATTATGAGATATTCCTGCAGCCGGTTACACGGGAACTCTCCAGCGCCTATGGCCCTTATGACACTTGTCCGAATAATTAAAACATGGGGAGCGGGATGCTGTCTGCGGAATATGAGGCCTGGAGGGAATCCGTGCTGCTGAATGCGCAGAAACTGCAGATTCCCTGTCAGCAGCTGACACCGGAGAATCTTGCATCACTCTCTTGAAAAAGCGCGAAAATCTGCTATAATAAGTTTCAGTACTGTTCCGCCCTGGATATACGGGATGTATCCAGGGCGTTTTTAGACAACTGACCTGCGCGGTACTTTAGCGGGGTTATAGATTCAGAAAATTTCCATTGTCTGAAATTGCCTGCAGGAAATTTTTATAACAGTCTTGGAACGAAGGCGCCCGGAATAAAATTTCAGCTGCGCACTTTGCAGATGAAATTTCATTCCCCTATAAGGGCACCGTAGTGCAGAGACGGTACTGGAATAGGAGGTTACGGGATGAATCCGGAAAAGGAACAATTATCTGTGGGAGGCTATCTCTTTTATACGGAAAAGGATGCCCGGCTTGCCAGGGCAGAGCAGCAGAAAATAGAATATCTGGAGGCGCGTATTGATTATTCTTCCACAGACAGGATACGCTATGTATATGAACAGACTATCCGCGAGCGTCTGTTTAGGACGCCGGTAGGACTGCGTTACCTGGAAAAATTGCGGAATTTCCTGTTGGAGCAGCCGGGGACGGAACCGGGCAGCGTAGAGGACATTCCTCTGTATATGACCTTTGACGGGGAGCTGCGGGAACATCCCAGCCCTGCCCGGGAGAGGGTGGCGCCTTCCAAAGGGGACAGGGACAGACAGAAGAACCGCTTTACCCTGTCCGTTATCCTGAACGTGCTGTTGGCATGCGCCATAGTGGCCATGTTCTATATTTCTTATGTAAGCGAACAGCCAAACGTGATCAACTATGAAAGGGCCATCACCAGCAAATACGCCTCCTGGGAGCAGGAACTGACTGACAGGGAGCAGGTAATCCGGGAGAAAGAAAGGGAGCTGAAGATCGAACAGGAGTGATCCGGCAGAATCTGGAAAAGAAACGGACGGTTGAAATAAAAAGTGTGGAAAGGTCGTGTGGTCAATGGACAGACTGAAAATTCTGGTAGTGGATGACGAGAGCAGGATGCGTAAGCTTGTAAGCGATTTCCTGGTGAAGAACCATTACGATGTGCTGGAAGCCGGAGACGGGGAAGAGGCAATGGAAATTTTCTTTGCCCAGAAAGATATCGCACTGGTCGTACTGGATGTGATGATGCCGAAGATGGACGGATGGCAGGTGTGCAGGGAGATCCGGTCCTATTCCAAGGTGCCCATCATCATGCTGACAGCCCGGACGGATGAGCGGGACGAGCTCCAGGGTTTTCAGCTCGGGGTGGATGAGTATATTGCCAAACCTTTCAGCCCCAAGATACTGGTGGCGCGGATAGAGGCCATACTGCGCCGCGCCAACGTAAGCTCCAGAGAGGAAGTGCTAAGCTGCGGCGGGATTCAGTTGGACAAGGCGGCCCATCAGGTGCTGATCGACGGCCAGGCCGTGGAGCTTAGCTACAAGGAGTTTGAGCTTCTGGCCTATTTTATGGAGAACAGGGGGATCGCCCTCTCCAGGGAAAAGATCCTGAACAATGTCTGGAACTATGATTATTTTGGGGATGCCCGGACCATTGATACCCATGTGAAAAAACTCCGCAGCAAAATGGGGCAGAAGGGCGAACTGATCAAAACAATCTGGGGCATGGGCTACAAATTGGAAGAAGACAAATAACGAGAAGCCCATGCACCATGGGCATGGGGTATAAGCTGGAAGAGGACAGATAATGAGAAAACTTCCTGTAAAGCATTCTATCAGGCGGCAGTTCGCGCTGATATTTATCGGCCTGATGTCGGCAGCCATTTTTTCATGTTGGCTTATAAACATTATATTTCTGGAACAGTATTATATCCGCAGCAAGACCCAGGTGATCTTTGCCGCCCACGACTCCATACGCCAGGCAGCGAACAGCAACCTGTACAGCACGGAGGAGTTTGAGCGGGAACTCGGAGATGTGTGCGGCATATATAATATTACGATCTACGTGATGGACGTGAATTCCCAGGTGAGATACGCTTCCAGTAACGGAGGCATGGAACTGGAAAAAAGGCTGATGGCGTATCTGTTTGGTTTTCTGTCCGACACGGTGCATGTGATAGAGGAGGGAGACGACTATGTGGTGCAGCGTGTGCGCGTCGGCGACGACGAATACCTGGAAATGTACGGCAGGCTGAACTCGGGCATTTCCTTTATTATGCGCACGCCGGTGGAAAGCATCCGGGAAAGCGTAAAAGTGGCAAACCGCTTCCTGGCTTACATCGGTACGGCCGCGGCCCTGGCAGGGGGAATCATTATCTGGATCGTATCCGGCAAGATCACGAAGCCGATCCTGGAACTGAACAGTATATCGGAGAAAATGGTGCATCTGGATTTTGAGGCCAAATATGCCGGGGGCGCCCACAATGAAATCGGTCTTCTGGGGCAGAATATCAACAAGCTCTCTGCCTCCCTGGAGCAGTCCATCTCGGAGCTGAAGACCGCCAACAATGAGCTCCAGAAGGATATTGAGAAAAAAGAGGAAATAGACGGGATGCGCAAGGAATTTCTGGCAAACGTATCCCATGAACTGAAAACCCCCATCGCCTTGATCCAGGGATATGCGGAAGGGCTGTCGGAAGGAGTCAACGATGACGAGGAGAGCAGAAATTTCTACTGTGAGGTGATCATGGACGAGGCCGCGAAGATGAACCGCATGGTGCAGAAGCTTCTGACACTGAATCAGTTGGAGTTTGGAAATGATGTGGTGGCCATGGAGCGGTTTGACCTGGCCGCCATGGTGAAAAATTATGTTCAGTCCGCCGGAATCCTCACCAGACAGAATGAGATACAGGTTTGCATGGAGGAATATGAGCCCATTTATGTGTGGGGGGATGAATATAAGATAGAGGAAGTCTTCATGAATTATTTTTCCAACGCGGTGAACCACTGCGGCGGAGAGAAGAAGATTGTCATCACCCTGACACAGGGGGAAGATGTGGTCAGGGCAGGTGTTTTCAACACCGGGGAGCCGATTCCGGAGGCGGCAGTGCCCCATCTGTGGGAAAAATTTTACAAGGTGGACAAAGCCCGTACCAGGGAGTATGGCGGCAGCGGTGTGGGACTGTCCATTGTAAAGGCGGTTATGGAGTCCATGAACCGTAAATACGGAGTGGAAAATTACACCAATGGGGTGCTGTTCTGGTTTGAGCTTGAGAAGGCTTAAGGACAGGGAGATTTAAAGACCGGGAATTCCCGTGGGGAATGGGACGGCAGACAGGAGAAGTATGAGGGAAGAAGAAAAAGGCATTGGGACGAAGGTACTGTTGGTGGGTCTGGACACAGGGGAGGAAGAGGACTTTGACCATTCCATGGAGGAGCTGAAGAGTCTGGCCGAAGCGGCAGGCAAGGAGGTTGCGGGTATCATAACCCAGCGCATGGGGACGGTGAACAATGCTTTCTATATCGGTACCGGGAAAGTGGAGGAAGCAGGGGAGTACGCTATAGAGTGCGGGGCGGAGGAAGTGATCTTTGACAATACGCTGACGCCGTCCCAGATCAGAAATCTGGGCAGGGAGCTGAAGCTGCCGGTTCTGGACCGCACCAACCTGATTCTGGATATCTTTGCGCTCAGGGCCAGGACAAGGGAGGCGAAACTGCAGGTGGAGACAGCCAGGCTGCAGTATATCCTGCCCCGCTTGGTGGGAATGAGGGAAAACCTCAGCCGTCAGGGCGGCGCGGCTTCAGGAGGCGGCATGGGCATGAGCAACAAAGGCGCCGGAGAGACGAAGCTTGAACTGGACAGACGGGAAATAGAGCACAGAATTTCGGAATTAAGGAAGGAACTGGAGGATGTCTCCCGGATCAGGGAAACCATGCGCAAAAAGCGCAGCCGCTCCAGGATTCCCCAGGTGGCGCTGGTGGGCTACACCAATGCCGGAAAATCCACCATTCTGAACCACATGCTCGCGCGCTATGGGGAAAACAGGGAGAAAACCGTACTGGAACAGGATATGCTTTTTGCCACGCTGGATACCAATGTGCGCTGCATCCGGCCGGAAGGCGGCAGTGCGGACAACAGACCTTTTTTTCTGGCTGATACAGTGGGCTTTATCGACAAACTGCCCCATGGACTGGTCAAAGCGTTCCGTTCCACCCTGGAAGAGGTCAGGTGCGCGGACCTGATCGTCCATGTGGTTGATTTTTCGGATGAACATTATAAACAACAGATGGAAGTGACGGAGCAGACCCTGGGGGAACTGGAGGCAGGGGACATTCCGCGGATTGTCGTTTACAATAAGGCGGACAAGGGCAGTATGGAACCGCTTCCCAGAGTCAGGGGCAGACAGATTTACATGGCTGCATCCCTGGATCAGGGGATAGAAGAGCTGGCGGACATGATAGTGGAATGTGTTTACGCTGACCGGGTGGTGCGGGAAGTGGTGTTTCCCTATGACAAGGGGAACCTGGTATCCTATTTTATGGAAAACGCCACGGTTCTGGAGCAGGAGTACAGGGAGGACGGCATCAGGATGAAGGTGAGCTGCCATAAGAGCGACGCGGATAAATATTGCGAATATTGTGGATAAGAAGGTTTTGGGCTTGCCGGCGGCGGAAAATTGTTGTATGATAAAAAAGTATGGTATTGTGATATGCAATATAAATTATGTGAGGAATGGAAAATAAGATGAGAAGGAAAAGAAAGCTTACATTATTATTGGCGGCAGTGCTGCTGACATTTGGAACCACCGGGTGCGGGGAGAATCAGATACCGGAGTTAAGTGACGATGAGGTGCAGGCAGTCGGTGAATATGTGGCTTTGACCATGATGAAATATGATATTAACAACAGGAGCAGGCTGATGGAACTGGTGGAACCGCTGCCGCCTGATACGGCTGTGGAACCGTCGGAGACGGAGGAGCCGGAAGACTTGTCCGGCATGAGACCGGTTGAAGATACTCCGGTAGTAAATGGTCCGGAAGGAGAGGAAGGGGCTGTCAGCAGTTATACGGTGGAGGAAGTGATGGGTCTTCCGGAAGGTCTTTCCCTGACATTCCAGGGAGAGGAAATTTATGACAGCTATCCGGGTGAAGGGGAATTTTTTTCATTGAATGCTTCCGAAGGGAAAAAGCTGATGGTGTTGAACTTCATGCTCTCAAATGCCGGAGCAGGTGAACAGAACCTGGATCTGTTGGGTTCGAATACCGCATTTCATGTAACAGTAAATGGAGAATATACCAGAAGGGCGCTGCCCACGATACTTTTAAATGACCTGAGCACTTTTGTGGGTGCGGTGCCTGGGGAGGGGGGCGTGGAAGTTGTGCTGGTAGTGGAAGTGGAGGAGAGTTTGGCAAATGCAGTCACATCGTTGAGCCTCAGCGTTAAGGGCCAGGGGGAAACCTCTGAAATAAAGGCCCATCTCCAGCTTTTGTAGACGGGAATTCATTTTTTCCCCTGATGTTTGAGTGCCGCCTGAAAATGAGCTTGAAAAAAATGTAAAAAAATGAAATTTAGTGTTGACAACTGCATATACAGGTGATATACTGAATGTCGTTGCCGGGGAAGAGAACAGACAACTGGAACATGGAAAATAAAAAATGTAAAAAGTTGTAAAAAGTTGTTGACAACAGAATGAAGATGTGATATTCTATCAGAGTTGTCACTGAGAACAACGG
>CAJTSY010000032.1:20254-31915 GCA_910578995.1 uncultured Acetatifactor sp. | reverse complement strand
ATTATATTGGTATTTTTCATTGAAAATCTGACAATTTTTCCCTATACTATAAAAAAGGCCAGAAGAGTCTGGCTAAGAAATGTCAATAGGAAATTTTATAACAGTCTCGGAACGAAGGTGCCTTATAAGGGCACCGTAGTGCAGAGACGGTACTGGAATAGGAGGAAAAGCAATGCAGAAATATATAATGGCCCTGGATCAGGGAACCACCAGTTCACGCTGTATCCTGTTTGACAGGACGGGAAAGATCAAGTCCATGTCCCAGAAGGAATTTACCCAGATTTATCCCAGGCCGGGTTGGGTGGAGCACAATCCCAAGGAAATCTGGTCCTCCCAGCTGGCTGTGGCCACGGAGTGCATGGCCATGGCCGGGGTATGCGCGGAGCAGATTGCCGCCATTGGCATTACCAACCAGAGAGAGACTACAATATTGTGGGATAAATATACGGGGGAGCCGGTATACAACGCCATCGTATGGCAGTGCAGGCGTACGTCGGACAGCATCGAAGAGCTGAAGAGAAAGGGATTTGACCGGAAAATCCGGGAGAAGACAGGGCTTGTCCCGGACGCTTATTTCAGCGCGTCCAAGATCGCATGGATCCTGGACAATGTTCCCGGGGCCAGGGAGAAGGCCGGAAACGGGGACTTGCTGTTCGGCACGGTGGACAGCTGGCTGATCTGGAATCTCACCAAAGGGGCTGTCCATGTGACTGACCAGACCAATGCCTCCCGGACCATGCTGTACGATATCCGCAGGCTGTGCTGGGATGAGGAGATCCTGGAGTATTTCGGGATTCCGGAAAGTATTCTGCCCAGGGTCCGGCCTTCCGGCTGTGTATTCGGACACACGGCCGCCTCTGTTCTGGGAGGGGAGATACCCATAGCCGGGGCCGCCGGGGACCAGCAGGCCGCTCTGTTCGGCCAGTGCTGTTTTGAGCGGGGAGAGGTAAAAAACACCTACGGCACAGGCTGTTTCCTGCTGATGAACACGGGAGGGGACGCCATTATGTCCGGGTCGGGGCTGCTTACAACCATCGCCGCGGGAACGGGCGAAAAACCGGAGTATGCCCTGGAGGGAAGCGTATTTGTGGCAGGGGCCGGGATCCAGTGGCTGCGGGACAGCATGCGCATGATCAGGAACGCCCCCCAGACACAGGGGTACTGCGAGGCTGTGGAGGACACGGCGGGAGTCTATATGGTGCCTGCCTTTGCGGGGATGGGGGCGCCATACTGGAACCAGTACGCCAGGGGAACCGTGGTGGGACTTACCAGGGGCTGTACAAAGGAACATTTTATCCGCGCCGCACTGGAGTCCATTGCCTACCAGACGGCAGATGTGCTTAAGGCCATGGAACAGGACAGCGGCATCCGCTTAAAAAGCCTGAAGGTGGACGGGGGAGCCAGCGCCAATGACTTTCTCATGCAGTTCCAGGCAGATATCGTGGATACCCAGGTCCACAGGCCGGAGTGCATCGAAACCACTGCCCTGGGGGCAGCGTACCTGGCGGGGCTGGCCGTGGGTTACTGGAAGGACAGGGAGGAGATCCGGGCCAACTGGCAGATCGGAAAAATATTCAGGCCTGCCATGGAAGAAGACCGCAGGAGGGAGCTGCTGAAGGGATGGAAGCGCGCCGTGAAATGCGCCCTGGCCTGGGCGGAGGAAGGGTAGAAAACCCTGCCCCGGGCGAGACGGAAGCGGAAGAGAGGGAGGGAAGTGCTGCCCCGGTGCGGGGACGGAGGAGGAAGAATGGAAGGGGAGCCCTGCCCCTGGCGCGCCGTGAGGCGGAAAAATGGAGGGGAAGTCCTGCCTCAGGCGGCCCGGGAGGAGAAAGAGGAGGGTGCTTTTCACGCGGCGGCAAGGCCGAAGTACAGGAGCACCACGATTCCAAGCAGGATGCGGTACCAGCCGAATATTTTGAAATTGTGCTTCTTGATATATCCCATGAGAAAGCGGAGTACGAACAGGGAGACAATGAAGGATACAAAGGTTCCCACCAGAAGCACCGCCAGCTCCAGGGAGGTAAACGTGAATCCGAATTTCACGATTTTTAACAGGCTTGCCCCGAACATCACGGGAATGGCCAGAAAGAAAGTGTACTCGGCTGCCACGGTCCTGGAGACGCCGATGAGCAGTGCGCCCACGATGGTGGCCCCGGAGCGGGAAGTGCCCGGAAAGACCGCGGCAATCAGTTGGAAAGCGCCGATTAAGAGGGCGGTCTGGTATGTGATCTGGGAGAGCCTGCGCACCCTGGGGCGCCGTCCCCTGTTCCAGTTTTCGATGACGATGAAGGCCACGCCGAACACGATCAGCGCAATGGCCACACTGGTGGGGTTATAGAACAGTTCGTCGAACACATCGTCAAACAGGATGCCGATGACCGCCGCGGGGACGCAGGATACCAGGATTTTGAACCAGAGGATCCAGATGTCTTTTTTGAACCATGATGCAATGCCGGATCCCCCTTCCTGCTCCCTTTCCTTTCTGGTCAGGGCAAAGGGCCAGATCCGGTTCCAGAACAGCACCACCACGGCCAGGATGGCGCCCAACTGAATGACTACATCAAACATTCCAAAAAACTCTTCGCTGACGGCCCCTCCCTCCGCCGTGGTCTGGAAGGGCATCAGGCTTTCCAGCAGGATCAGGTGTCCCGTGCTGCTGATGGGAAGCCATTCGGTAATGCCTTCTACGATTCCGTAAATGATTGCCTTGATAATTTCTGTCATGTTCCGTTCTCCGTTTCTTTTATGATTCCAGGAACCGCAGCAGCTTTTCATAGGAATCTGCCGCGTCCTGATAGCCCTGGCTGTACAGTTTTTTCAGTTTTTCCGCATTTTTTTCCACCCGCTTTACACCGGAAGCTTTTTTGGGGCGGATGACAAAGACTTTTCCGCTTTTGCGGAGACGTTCAATATAGGCGGTTTCCTCATTATAATGCAGGTACCGTCTGCGGGTGAGCTCCTCTACTTTTGGATACCGCCAGTACCATATCCGGGTCAGCCACAGCATCAGCCTGCCTGTGGGCCTGCGCTCAAAACCTGTCTCCTTGGTCATCACCACCACGTTTTTGCCGTTTCCGTCCAGAACGGATCTCTGTATGGGGATGGAGTCGCTGAGGCCCCCGTCCAGGTAAAGCCCGTTGTTTATTTTTACATTCCTTGACACAAGGGGCAGGGAGGCGGAGGCGCGGATTTTGATAATATCCTTTTTCATGTCCCTGATGCGGAAGTATTCGGGCCTGCCGGTGACAATGTCCGTGGCCACGCTGTAGGCCTTTCCCTTATATTGCCTGAAGGCTTCATAGTCGTATGGATTCAGGTATTCGGGAACCAGATGATAATTCATCTCCGCGTTAAAGAGGTCTCCCGTGGTCAGCAGGCTTTTCAGACTGCAGTATCTGCTGGTGCCCAGGTAGTCGATGCAGACATCCCTGGCCCGCCCTCTCTGGCCTGACAGATAGCTGCACATGGTGCATGCTCCCGCGCTCACTCCGTACACACTGGAAAAGGCTATTCCCTTATCCAGAAAGAAATCTATTACCCCGGCTGTATACACACCTTTCATTCCGCCGCCCTCCAGTATGAGCCCGGCCTGGTACATAACAATCCCACCTTTCTTTGTTTCGCAGCAGTGACAGGGAAAACTGCTGCCGGTTTTGCTTCGGTGTCCCCTGTCCCAGAAATATTTTACCACATTTTCCAATCTTTACAAGAGCAGGAGAAGGGGACTTCCGGTTCTGGACCGGGGGAGCGGCGCATAAAATGGCTGTGGGATTATTTACATTTTTCCCGCAGGTGCCGCAGGATAGAATTCCTGTTGGCGGAGCGCAGGCCTTCCGCGGTATGGATCAGCTGCTCCACCCGGGATACCTCCCCATAGGAGAGCCAGAAATCTGCCAGCCGGTAATAAGTGCTGCTGACATCGGTTCCGGTATTGACCGCAAACTCCATCAGGGGGACGGCCTCCGCTTTGTAGCCTGCGGCAATCAGCTCATCCGCCCATTTCTGCAGGGTGCGGACCAGAAGCGTGTAATTCTGGTCGTATTCGGACAGGGGCGTAATGTTGGCGGCGCCGTATTCCAGTTTCAGGTCCGTGTTGGTCCATCCGGTCAGGTTCACGATTTTCCGGGAGGTTAAGGTTTCCAGGGTCTCGATGCACTCCATCACGGTTGTATTCTCCCGCAGCAGATGGGTGGGGAAACGCTCCAGGGGAATGGTGATGTAGGTGAGACCGTCCAGGGACTTGCGCCGGACAGAATTTGCTTCCGCTTCCCGTGCCCAGAAATCCTTGTCGTTCTTGCGTTTCTGCCTTGCCTGTTTCTTTATATTATGAGAGACTACGATGCAAAATACGATAAATGCTCCTATAAATCCAAAATTCATGCCTGTTTTCCTCCGCGGCCCCTTTTTTACGGAATGCGGGCCTGCCTTTTCAGTATAGCAAAGGATGGGGCAGAAGGGAAGAAGAAAATGAAATAGGCTTGCCAAATACCGCAGTTTCATATATAATTTCTATTGATGTAAGAACCGTGGGGGCAGCCGGAATTTGCGTCCGGGACTGCAGAAAACCGCGGAGGGATTCGGCCCGGAGGGGCAGACAGGAGTTAGCTATGTTCAATATGAATCATAAAAAGACAAATCAGCGTATTTCGGCGGCAATTGTCATTCTTCTGGTTTTGGCAATGCTGGTTTCCACGGTGACGGCTTTTTTCTATTAGAACCGGGAAGGACGCTGAGGAGAGTGAGGATGAGGATGAAGAGTCGAGTGAAATGGGGATCCGTCCCCATGCTGGCCCTTGCCTGTGGGCTGGCCCTGGGAATGAAGGTCAGCGCCCAGGGGGATGGTACCATTAAAAACGGTATTTTTGCAGGTGACATCGATCTGTCAGGCTTAAGCGGCCAGGAGGCCTCCCAGGCGGTGGAGGCTTATGTGGAGGGACTTAAAAGTACGGAGATTACCCTCCTGGCAGCAGCGGATACGGAAGTGGTGGTGACGGCGGAGGATCTGGGGGTAGCCTGGAGCAATCCGGAGCTTGTGGAGGAGGCCCTGGAAGTGGGAACCCGGGGCAATGTCATCGAACGCTACAAGCTGCTGAAGGATCTGGAACAGGAGAATCTGGTTCTGCCGATCCGGCTGACCTTTGACCTGCAGGCGATCAGCGATACGCTGCTGGAAAAATGTGTGCAGTATGACCAGAAGGCAGAGGACGCCACTTTGGTCCGGGAGAATGGGGAGTTCAGGGTGGTGGGCGGACAGACCGGCTATGCCCTGGATGTGGAGACTTCCGTGGACAGGGTCAGCGAGATGCTGATGACCGACTGGGACTGCCAGCCCTGTACCATCGCCCTGGATGTGGAAGTGGTGGAGCCCAGGGGAAGCGCGGAGGATCTGGCCCAGGTGAAGGATGTCCTTGGAACCTTTACCACGTCGTACAGCTCCTCGGGACCCAACCGGAGCGCAAATGTGTCAAACGGCGCCGAGCTGATCAACGGTACGCTGCTGTATCCGGGGGAAGAGTTTTCCACCTATGAGAGTGTGGCGCCCTTTTCCCAGGCAAACGGATATTATATGGCAGGTTCCTATATGAACGGCAAGGTGGTGGACAGCCTGGGCGGCGGTATCTGCCAGGTGTCTACGACGCTGTACAATGCGGTGCTTCTGGCTGAACTGGAGGTCACCGAGCGCAACAACCATTCCATGATCGTCACATATGTGGAGCCTTCCGCGGACGCTGCCATTGCGGAGAGTTCGGGAAAGGATTTCAAATTTGTGAACAATCTGGAGTATCCTGTCTATATTGAGGGAACCACTCAGAATAAACGTATCACCTTTACCATTTACGGCAAGGAAACCAGGGCTTCCAACCGGGAGGTACGCTATGAGAGTAAGGTTCTGGAGGTCAACAACCCACCTTCGGATATCATATATCCGGATGCGTCACAGCCCATAGGGTATGTGGTCTCCGACAGCGCCCATATCGGTTATAAGGCTCAGCTCTGGAAGGTGGTAGTGGAGGACGGCAAGGAGGTAAGCCGGACCCAGGTGAACAGCAGCAGTTACAAGATGGTGCCCAGAAGCGCCACGGTGGGAACTGCCACGGAAGACCCGGCGGCTTATGAGGAAATAATGGCGGCCATCGGTACAGGCAGCGTGGATCATGTGAGAAATGTGATCGCCTATCTGACTGCCCCGCCGGAGGGCGAAAACGGGGAAGTGGGCGAACCCTGATTCCGTCTTGAGTCTTTCCGGGGAGGGAGAATATGAAGACAGGAAAAGTGCCGGAGAATATTCTGAAGCGTGCTGTCCTGAGACAGGCCGGAAGGAAAACGGGGGATATACAAAGTGGCGCAGGAGTGGGAAAAGACTGCGCCATTTTCCCGTCTGGCGGGGAAGCCGCCCTGGCGTGCTGCATGCAGGAAGCCGTGGTCAGGACGGCGGCATATGAGGGCTGCGGGACAGCAGGGGAAAACTTTATGACGGTGGGGGGCCTGATCCGGAAATGCGCCAACAACCTGGCGGCGGGAGGCTCTCGTCCCCTGGCGGTCATGCTTACACTGCTCCTGCCGGAGAATACGGAGGAGGCAGTGCTCAGGGGGCTGATGGAGGAAGCGGCGGATACCTGCGGGGAACTGGGCATGGAGATCGTGGGGGGACAGAGCCGGGTTACGGCTGCCATCCTGGCTCCGGTGGCCGTGACAGCGGGGTACGGCAGACCGTGGAAGACGGGACGCTGTACCGGAAAGGCAGAGCCGGGGCAGGATGTGGTGTTCAGCAAGTGGGCCGGCCTCCAGGGAACTGCGGCGCTGGCACGGCGGCACAGGGAGGGTCTGTTGGGACGGTATCCGGCATATATTGTGGAGGAAGCGGCATGCTTTGACAGATACCTGTCCGTCCTGAAGGAAGCGGAAGCGGCGGTGAGATACGGCGTCGGCGCCATGCATGACGCTTCGGAGGGCGGGATTTTCGGGGCATTGTGGGAACTGGGGGAAGGTGCCGGCGCGGGCCTGCGGATCGACATGAGGAAGATTCCCCTGCGCCAGGAGACGGTGGAGGTATGTGAGTACTGCGGTGTGAATCCTTATGAACTGATGTCAGGGGGCTGCCTGGTTATGACCGCGGAAGACGGCCCGGGACTGGCGGCGGCACTGGAAGCGGAGGGAATTCCGGCCACGGTGGTGGGAAAGGTTACGGCAGGCAGCGGACGGCTCCTGGTGAACGGGGAGGAGATACGGTATATGAACAGGCCGGCGCGGGACGGGATTTACCTGTGACGAATATGTTACTGTTCACGGCTTCGCCGCTCACAGCAACATGATGCACACATAATGAACAAAGTGCGCTCATTTTGGCGCCTGCAGTCTCGGGATTTTCGTGCAAAGTGCGCACGAAAACGCCTCGCGGAGGCACCTGTGAACAGTAACACGAATACTTCTTGCCCTGGTATAGCGGCTATGGTACAATAGAAACAGACTTTATTCAGGACATAAGTCGGCCGCACTTCCCCTGTTTGCATACTCTGCCGTGAAAAAGGTGAACGGCAGGAATAAGGGATAAACCGAGACATTACATTATAAAAAAGAGAGGTTGACAAGATGAGAGAAGAATTACTGGCCATAATTGAGAGGAACAGCCGGATCGATTTAAAAGAGCTGGCAGTTTTGCTGGGAACGGAAGAGGCATTGATTGCAAATGAACTGGCGGCCATGGAACAGGAAGGTGTTATCTGCGGTTACCATACCATGATCGACTGGGAGAAGACTTCCAGGGAGAAGGTGTCCGCCCTGATCGAGGTGCGGGTGACACCCCAGAGGGGACAGGGCTTTGACAGCATTGCGGAGCGGATTTATAAATATCCCGAGGTGCAGAGCGTGTACCTGATCTCCGGCAGCTATGACCTGATGGTGATCCTGGAGGGCAAGACCCTGCGGGAGGTAGCTTCCTTTGTGTCGGATAAACTGTCCACCCTGGAATCCGTGCTCAGCGTGGCAACCCATTTTATCCTGAGAAAATACAAGGACCACGGCACGGTTCTGGACAAGAAAAAAGAAGACGAAAGAGAGATGATTACTCCATGAGAAATCCGTTAGCAGATAAGGTTGCAGCAATTAAACCTTCGGGAATCCGGAAATTTTTCGACATTGCCAGCGAGATGAAGGATGCCATTTCCCTGGGCGTGGGGGAACCGGATTTCGACACCCCCTGGCATATACGGGACGAGGGCATCTATTCCCTGGAAAAGGGAAGGACATTCTATACCTCCAATGCGGGTCTGAAGGAGCTGCGGGAGGAAATCGCTAATTATCTATACAGGAAACAGGGCATCCGTTACGAACACCCCCTGAAGGAAATCCTGATCACCGTAGGCGGTTCGGAGGCCATCGACATCGGCTTCCGCGCCATGATCAATCCCGGGGACGAGGTGCTGATCCCTCAGCCCAGTTTTGTGTCCTACGAGCCCTGCGCAGTGATGGCGGGGGCCGTGCCGGTGATTATCAACCTGAAGGCGGAGAATGAATTCCGCCTTACCGCACAGGAACTGGAGGATGCCATTACGGAGAGGACCAAGATCCTGGTGCTGCCGTTCCCCAACAACCCCACCGGGGCGATCATGGAGCGGAAGGACCTGGAGGCCATTGCGGAGGTCATTCTCAAACATGACATTTATGTCATGTCAGATGAGATTTACGCAGAGCTTTCTTACAAGGAGAAGCATGTGTCCATCGCCGAGATCCCGGGGATGAAGGAGCGCACCATCCTGATCAACGGCTTTTCCAAGGCCTTCGCCATGACGGGATGGAGACTGGGATATGCCTGCGGCCCGGAGCCCATTATTGAGCAGATGATCAAAATTCATCAGTTTGCCATCATGTGCGCGCCTACCACCAGTCAGTACGCGGCTATCGAAGCGCTGAAAAACGGGGACGAGGATGTGGCGGAGATGTGTACTGCCTATAACCAGAGGCGGCGCTATCTGGTACATTGTTTCAAGGAGATGGGATTGGACTGCTTTGAGCCTTACGGCGCCTTTTACATTTTTCCCTGTATTAAGGAGTTCGGCATGTCCAGTGACGATTTTGCCATGAAATTCCTGGAGGAGGAGCGGGTGGCCGTGGTGCCTGGGAACGCTTTCGGGGACTGCGGGGAAGGGTATCTGAGGATTTCCTACGCTTCCTCGCTGGAAAATCTGCGGATTGCCATGGGCAGGCTGGCGCGGTTTGTGGAGAAGCTGCGCAGGGAACGGCAGTAGCAGGCATGTTCTGGCAGGCCGATGGCCGGATGCGGTGCAGGGCCGTTTTTGGGAGACATTAGCTGCGGCGTGGAGAGGTGTTCCATGCGGGCGCAGGATGCAGGGAAATGTTAAATGAACGGAATGACGGAGCATCCTGATAAGGAGGAAGCGATGCACATTGTCTTACATCAGCCGGAGATTCCGGGAAATACGGGAAATATCGGGCGTACCTGTGTGGCTACGGGTACGCCCTTACATTTGATAGAGCCCCTGGGCTTCCGCCTGGACGAAAAGTCCGTCCGGAGGGCAGGGATGGATTACTGGCATCAACTGGAAGTATATAGATATACGAATTTCAGTGAATTCCGGGAGAGGCATCCCGGGGTGAAGATCTGGATGGCCACCACCAAGGCCAGAAGGCTCTATACGGAAGTGTCCTACGGGCCGGATGACTACGTCATGTTCGGCAAGGAAAGTGAGGGGATTCCCGAGGAAATCCTGGTAGAGTACGAGGAGACCTGCATCCGCATTCCCATGCTGGACTCTATCCGTTCACTGAATCTGTCCAATGCGGCGGCGGTAGTGCTCTATGAGGCCCTGCGGCAGAACGGCTTTGCCGGGATGCAGCGGGAGGGGGAGCTGCACCGGCTGAAGTGGGGATGAAGGCGGGGGGCAGAACCGGGTGAAGCGGGGATGCGGCGGGAAGTCGGCCTGCTGTCAAAAGGCAGTTATTGGCTGGCATGTGCTCTGAAGCACACGCGGGGTATGAAGATGAAAATTGCAGTCATAGAGGACGAAAAACCGCACAGAGATCTGCTGATACGCTACCTGGAAGACTGGCGGGTAAAAAATGACACATCTGTCATATTAAGCACTTTTGAGTCCGGCGAAGCTTTCTGGTTCCGGTACGAGGAGGAGCAGGACTTCGACCTGCTTTTCATTGACATCCAGATGGCGGGGATGAACGGCATGGAACTGGCCAGGAAGGTCAGGGCACGGAACAGGGATATTGTGATCGTGTTCGCCACCGGCGTCAGCGACTACCTGGAGGAGGGCTACGAGGTGGAGGCCCTGCACTACCTGCTGAAGCCCTTAAGCCGGGAGAAGGTGGAAAGCTGCCTGGAGAAAGCGCTGCGGCGCAGGAAAAAGGAAAGCTTTGTAACCCTTCACACCGGGGAGGAGACCCTGAAGCTCAGCCAGGAACGCATCAATTATGTGGAAGCCAGGGGGCGGAACTGCTGTATCGGCAGGGTGGGGGAGCCGGAGGGCCTGGAGGTGAAGGAGGGCTTCGCGGAAGTGGAGAAGCTCCTGGAGCCGGGGGAATTCATGAAATGCCACCGTTCCTTCCTCTGCCGCATCAGTAATATCCACCACATTGGCAGGGAGGACATTTTCTTCGACGACGGCAGCAGCGCCCCGGTGAGCAGGAGGCTCTGGCAGCAGGTGAACCAGAGGTTCATTTCGTATTTCCGTAAAGAGCAGTCAGACTGAACGGCATGTCTCACTGTCCTAAAGCAGCTAAAAAACGAAAAAGGAAAAAACATGGTATGGATAATAGCGGCCGCCGCAGGGGCAGCCTGGATAATTTCCCTTTTTATTTTATATCATTTCATTACCGCGTCCGTGGATAAACGGATCGCCCGGTACCAGAGCGACCTGGTGCAGCGGCACAGCGAGGAAGCGGAGAACATGTACCGCCAGACCAGGGGATGGCGCCATGACCTGAAGACCCATATCCAGACCATGAAAGCCCACCTGGCCCTTGGGGAGTATGAGGAACTGGAAGGATACCTGAACGGGCTGGACGAGGATCTGGAGAGCGTGGACAGAATCCTTAAGACGGGCAACGTGAAGATCGACGCTTTGCTGAACAGCAAGCTGTCCCTGGCCCGATCGAAAGGGATTCCCGTGGAGGCCAAGGCCATCGTGCCCACGCAGCTGCCGGTGTCGGAGGTGGATTTAGGCATAATCCTGGGCAACCTGATGGACAACGCCATGGAAGCCTGCCTGAAGATCCGGGAGGAAGAGCGGCGCTTTCTGCGGGTGTACATCGACGTGCTGAAAGGGCAGCTCTACATCTATGTCATCAATTCCGTGGAGGGAAGGCCCGGCAGGACGGGAAAGCTGTACCTGACCACCAAAAATGCCAGGGATCATGGCTACGGCCTGCTGCGGGTGGACAGGGTGGTGGAAAAATACCATGGATTCCTGGACCGGCAGAGCGAGGAGGGAGTGTTCGCCACGGAGGTGCTGCTGCCGTTGTAGCGGGGATGAGTGTCAGCCTCCTCAATATTTACCGTTCATGTCATAAGACTACCGTTCATGTCAAAAAACTCTTTTGATTCTCTTTTTATGCTATGATGATCTCACGCGAAACGCAGAACATTACCCGGGAAAATGAAAACACATATGCAGTACGCGGTAATAAGGAAGT
>CAJTSY010000032.1:0-20154 GCA_910578995.1 uncultured Acetatifactor sp. | reverse complement strand
AATAGGAGATGATTGTATGGATAAGATAAAACATTCCGTCGGTTCCAATCTGCTGTTCTGGATCAGATATTATCTGAAATATGAACCCCAGATCTTCTGGATATCCCTTGTGGATATCCTCTTAAGTCCGGCGTTTCAGATGTTGGCGCTCTATTTTCCCAAAGTGACCCTGGCCCTGGTGGAGGCCCAGGCCCCGCCCGGGAAGCTCCTTGGTACGCTTGGGGGCTATACGCTGCTGTACCTGGCTGTCAGGGGGATTTCTTTCGGGCTGGTAGATTATAATCACATGACAATGAATTCCGCGCGGCAGAAAATAATGTACCGTATCTTCCTGAAAAGCCTGCGTGTGCCCTACGCGTTCACCGAGTCCCAGGAGGGAAGGGATGCCTACCGCAAGGCGGTGGGAATGCAGGACAGGGGCAGCAGCTCCGTCAGTTCCCGGTTTGTCTATACTACCCGGTCCCTTCTGAATACAATCCTGACTTTTGCGCTGTACTCCACCGTACTGGGGCAGCTGAATCTGTGGATGGTGGTTATCCTGGTGGTGCTGGCAGGATTGGGTTATCTGCTGGATCTGCGTGAAAACCGTTTCCACAACAGCATCCGGTCCCAGGAGGCCGTGGACGAGAAGCATTACTATTACATGAAAGGAGCCATGGGGCAGGCCTCCGCGGCAAAAGACATCCGCATCTTCGGAATGAGTACCTGGCTGCGGGAGAGGATGGGGCAGGTGGTGCAGGCCATGGAGCGGCTGGAGCACCGGAAGGCTGTCTGGACATGGAAAAAGGGGTTCTGGAGCAGGAGTCTGAACCTGGTCCGGGATCTGGGGGCCTACGCCTATCTGATCTACAGGGCCTCCTCGGGAGAGATGGCGGCCAGTGACTTCGTGCTCTATTTCGGCGCCATAACGGGATTTTCCGGGTTTATCCGGGAGGCGGCCCGGTGCCTGGCGGATTTGCAGCGGGTATCCGACGACACGGACTGGCTGCGGAGTTATCTGGAGAAGCCGGAGGAGGATCTGCTTTCCGGGGAAAGGCATATCAGCGAGCTGGCCCAGCCTGTTTCCATAGAGTTCCGGGATGTGGGATTTTCCTATGAATCAGGCGGGAAGAAGACGAAGGTATTCTCCCATTTCAACCTGCGGATCGAAGCGGGGGAGAAACTGGCCCTGGTGGGGGCCAACGGCGCGGGGAAAAGTACTTTGGTGAAGCTTTTATGCGGATTTTATGAACCGGAGGAGGGAAGCATCCTCCTGGGCGGCATAGACGCGGCGTTATTCCCCAGGGCGGAGCGGTACAGGCTTTTTTCCGTGGTGTTCCAGGAAGTGTTCCTCCCTTCGGTCAGGGTGGATGAGTCCATTGCGCTGAAAAGGGCGGAGGAGATCGACGGGGACAGGCTGCGGGAGGCTTTGGAGAAGGCGGATGCATGGGCGTTCCTGCAGGAGAAGGGAATAGGTATGGGGCAGTACATGGGGAGGCTGAAGAAGAAAGGGGTGGAGCTGTCCGGCGGCCAGAACCAGAGGCTCCTGCTGGCCAGGGCGCTGTACCAGGACGGGGCGGTCCTGGTGTTGGACGAACCTACCGCGGCCCTTGACCCCATCGCGGAGAGCCAGGTGTACAGTGCCTATCAGGAATACAGCAACGGAAGGACTTCGGTATTTATCTCCCACAGACTGGCGAGTACCGGTTTTTCGGACAGGATTGTACTGTTGGATGAGGGGAAAATCATAGAGACGGGAACCCACCGGGAGCTGATGGAGAGAGACGGACGCTATGCGGAAATGTACCGGATACAGAGCAGTTACTACCAGGATAGAGGTGCGATATGAGAGAAACATCTGATCTGACCAGCAGGCTTCCACTGAAGGAGCATCTGCGGAACATGAAGAAAATGATCAAAACCATAAACGGGCTGGATCCCTGGTGGCTGGTGTTATTCGCCGTCAAGAACCTGCTCGCCGTGACGGAAGGATACCTGGCCCTGCTCCTCTCCGTGTATATACTGGACAGCCTGGGAAGGGGCACTGCCTTTACCGAAATCTGCAGGGTCACTTTCGGGTTTGCGGGGGCCATGTTCCTCCTGGCGAATCTCGTCCACTGGCTGCAGCTTCGCTGCGGGGCAAAGCAGCAGAGTCTGTACGTCAGGTACCATGCCCTGACGGAGGAGAAGATGCTGCATATGGACTTTGCCCGGATTGCCAGCCCGGAATGCGAGATACTGAAAAAAAGGATCCGGGAGGATATGAACTGGGGCGCCGGGCTTTTTACCGTGTTTGATTATGTGGACAGGATACTGGGGAGTATGTGGAACCTGACAGGGGCGGTGGCGGTGGGATTTCCGGTGGCGGGCATTCTGCTCAGGGCGGGCCGGCCGGAGATATGGCTTCTGCTGTTGGGAGCCGTGGCGGTGAGCTGGGTGACCACCAGGCTTGGCATCCGTTATATGGCAATGTTTAATGAGATACTGAATGGGGATCCTGCCAGGTACGAGGAGCTGCCTCCTTTTCTGGGATGGCTGTTTGCCAACGGAGGGCATTTTTCCTATCAGAACGGCAAGGATGTGCGGATCTACGGCGCATACGGGCTGATACGGCGGTATGCGCTGGACAATTACGAGCTGCCGGAGGAGCGCCAGGAGAGAAGAAAGCTCCGCCTGTACCAGGGAAAGAGCGGATTCTGCCAGGTGGTTTCCGGACAGATTCTGGAAGGGGCTTCCTACATGATCGTAGGTATCTTGGCTCTGGCGGGCCTGGTGACCATCGGCAATGTGCTGCGGTATGCCGGGTGTATCCGGAATCTGTTCCAGGAGATGGACAGCCTGGCCAAGAGTATTCCGGAACTGTTCCTGAATGTGCGGAAGCATATGAGCACCATGGAGCTTCTGGAGATGGAAAACGAGATGTACCAGGGCAGCCTTCCCCTGGAGAAACGCAGCGATGGGGAATACCGCATCGAGTTCCGGAATGTGTCCTTCCGCTATCCAGGCAGCGAACAGTACGCCCTGAAGGATTTCTCCCTGAAAATGAGGGTTGGGGAGAAGCTTGCCATCGTGGGAATGAACGGTTCCGGCAAGACTACCATGATCAAGCTCCTGTGCAGGCTCTATGACCCGGATGAGGGGGCAATCCTGTTAAACGGCGTGGATATACGGAAATTTCGTCAGGAAGAGTACTTAAAACTGTTTTCCGTGGTGTTCCAGGACTTTAAGCTCTTTTCCCTGCCCCTGGGGGAAAACGTGGCGGCGGACTGCCGTTATGACGCTGAAAAGGTGGAGAAATGCCTTCGGGATGCCGGTTTCGGGGAACGCCTGGAGAGGATGCCGGAGGGGGCGGACACCTACCTGTATAAGGATTACGAGGACGGGGTGGAGGTCTCCGGCGGGGAGGCCCAGAAGATCGCCATCGCCAGGGCGGTGTGCAAGGACGCGCCCTTTGTGCTACTGGACGAGCCCACCGCGGCCCTGGATCCCCTGTCCGAGTATGAGATTTATTCCGGCTTTGACCGGATCGTGGGCGACAAGACGGCGGTGTACATCTCCCACCGGCTCTCCTCCTGCCGGTTCTGCCAGAAGATCGCCGTGTTCCATGAAGGAAGACTGGTGCAGACAGGCAGCCATGAGGAGCTGCTGGCGGACAGGAACGGAAAATACCGGGAGCTGTGGGAGGCTCAGGCGCAGTATTATACCCAGGGTTAAGGGGTTCCTACCCGGCCACTGCCATCAGCACCGGTATGGTGAGCACGCACAATATGGTTGTCAGAATGATGGCGGCGCTGCAGGTGCTGCCATCAATGCCCTTCTGGGTTCCCAGGATCAGGGGCATATTGCCGATGGGCATGCCGAACATTACCAGGCAGACGGAGATCAGCGCCTGATCCTCCGTAACCAGCTTTAGAAGCGGCAGCATGGCTAAAGGCAGCGCCAACAATTTGACAGCCGAGAAAACATACAGTCTTGGCTGGCAGAAAATTTTTTTCAGGTCGGAATGAGCCAGGGTGAATCCCACTGCCACCAGGGCCATGGGGGAAGTCACATTGCCCAGATAGGTGATGGCCGTTTTCAGGAAATCCGGAAGCTGTATGCCGCAGACAATAATCAGCAGGGCGGCCAGGCCGGATACCGTGCCGGGATTGAGCATGGATTTCAGGGATGAGAAGGAGAATTTCCCGTCCATCAGCGCCACGCCGTAGGTATAGAACACAATGGTGTAAATCAGCAGGAATTCCGTCACGTAGACCACATACTCTTCCCCCAGGATGCTGGAGACCACGGGAATGCCGATAAACCCCAGGTTAGAGAAGACGAACATCTCCTGGAAGATTTTGCGCTGCTCCGGAGCCTTGTCGAAAAGGGGCGACAGAACCATGCCGACCGTGATAAAGATGGCGAACATTCCCAGGGCGATGGCTCCCACCAGGCCTATGGTGCCCAGGGATACCAGGCCGGCGGAACCGGCGGCGCTGGAGAGGATCAGCATGGGGTTGAACACATTGACAATCATCTTAGACATCTGGGTGTTGGTATGGCTGTCCATCATGCCCTTCCTGGTCATGAAATATCCCGCTCCGATCATGATCAGCAGCGCGAGCATCTGAAAAAATACGGTAATAATTGTCATATCCTTCCCTCCGCGGATAGTTTACTTTCCCTAGTCTAGCACAGAATTCCCAAACACACAATGCATAATTTTCTTTCCGGGTGAGATGCTAATTACTATATTGAAAGGCAGGGGCCTGTCTGCCGTCCCGGAGGGAAGCGGAGAAAATGCGGCGGTCCTGGGCAGAAAATGCGGAGACGGAAAGCGGCGGGAAAACGCGGAGACGGGAAGCGGACGGAAAAATGCGAAGACGGAAAGCGGATGGAAAAATGCGGGGGCGGAAAGCGGGTGGGATAAGATTATGGAGTCAGGAGAAGGAATACAGAGAGCGGAACATGCAACAATATTAAGATTTGACCGGGATGGGGCGGGAAGCGGAGCGGAAGCCCTGTGCAGGATGGAGAACGGCAGGGCGCGCCTGGAATGGAGATTCCATCTGGCCGCATATTCGGGGGAACAGGCCCGGAGGCTGCTGCTGCCCCGGGATGCGGCGGAATTTGCACCCGGAACGGAAATGGCGGAACAGTTTATACGGCTCTGGATCAGGGACAGGGAGGGAAATCCTGTCCTGGAGTGTATCCACCTGCTCAGGGAGGAGGAACCCCTGGAATCCATCCTGCCCCAGCCCCGGATCTGGAACGGAATGGACAGCCCGTACCTGTATGAGACGGAGGCGGCGCTGGAGGACAGGAACGGAAACTGTCTGGACCGGGTCCGTGGGTTCCTGCCCCTGCGCCAGGTGGAATGCAGGAACAGGGAGGGAAGGACGCAGGTGTTCCTCAACGGGGAGAACTTTGAGAGGAGGATGGTGCGTTATGCCCTGCCGGAAACCGGAAACCCGGCACAGCGGCAGCGGCAGATCCTGGAGGATCTCAGACGGCTGCAGAAGCTGGGGGCCAACTGCCTTCTCCTGGAGGAGCCGGCCGGGACGCAGGGGAAGGCGTACTGTCCTTCCGTGTTCTGCGGGGGCACGTTTGTCCAACTGTGCGACCGTCTGGGATTTCTTGTTTTTACCGAACCGGGGCAGACGGGAGGAGCAGGAAGGCCGGATGTATCCGCGGAAGGGACAGGAGGACCGGGTGTATCCGCGGAAGGGACAGCCGGGTCTGACATCCCGGTCTTCAGGGGGATCCGGAACAGCTTCTTTTTTCCCGGAAGGGAAGCCCCGGCCCCGCTTTATTTTAAGTACCGGGCAAAATGGAGCCGGGAACCCTTTGTATACCTTGTGCCGGAAAGTCTGAGACGGTTGGACGATGGAAACTATACGGTGTGCTGTTACAGCAACTGTGACAAGGTGGCGCTCTATGCGGACGGACGTCTCTTTGAATTCAAGACAGGGGAGCTTACTTTCTTTTTTTATGAAATTCCCTGCGGGAAGCCCAGTATCATGCTTACCGCAGAGGGGGACGGCTGCAGCCATTCGATTTCGATTCACAAATCTTTCACAAAACAAACACCGTTTAATGACATTTTCCCTTTAGAATAATTTCCAAACAGACAGAAAGGGAATGTCAAAATGATTGAAGTGACGAATCTGACGAAGAAGTACGGGGATAATGTGGCGGTGGACCACCTTTCCTTCCGGGTGGAAAAGGGACAGATCTACGGGTTCCTGGGACCCAACGGGGCGGGGAAATCCACCACCATGAACATGATCACCGGCTACATAGCGCCCACGGAGGGCACAGTGGCCATCGACGGCAGGGATATTCAGAAGGAGCCGGAGGAGGCCAGAAGGCGGATCGGCTATCTGCCGGAAATGCCGCCCCTGTATATGGAAATGACGGTGGAGGAGTATCTGTCCTTCGCGGCGCAGCTGAAAAAGATCCCCAGGGCGGATCAGAAAGCCCGTATCGAGAAGGGGATGGAGATGACGGGAATCCTGGAGGTGCGGGGAAGGCTGATCCGCAACCTGTCCAAGGGCTACCGCCAGAGAGTGGGCCTGGCTCAGGCGGTGCTGGGGGATCCGGAGGTAATCATTCTGGATGAACCTTCCGTGGGGCTTGACCCCAAACAGATCATTGAGATCCGGGATCTGATCCGCGGACTGGGGAAGGAGCATACGGTTATTTTAAGCTCCCACATTCTCTCTGAGGTCAGCGCCATATGTGACCATATCATGATCATTTCCCACGGACACCTGGTGGCAAGCGATTCCCCGGAGGGCCTCCGGAAACTGATGAGCGGATCCATGGAGCTGCAGCTCACGGTCAGGGGAGGGAAGGAGGAACTGGCAGAGGCGCTGGCAGGTCTGGAGGGTATCGCCTCCATGGAAAGCATGACGGCGCCCCGGGAGGATTTTGCCCGGGTTAAGGTGGTTCCCCGGGACAACACGGATGTCAGGGAAGAGATTTTCTATGCACTTGCCGGGGCGCGGCTTCCCGTTATGGAGATGGCGGTCTCGGAGAAATCCCTGGAAGATATCTTCCTGGAACTGACCAGGGACGGGGAAGAGGAGGCGCAGGACGGGAAGGGCAGGAAGCTGCTCCGGGGCAGACGGCGGAAAGATGACGGCAGTTCCCGGGCGGCGGGCAGCGGTGTGCAGGAGCCCGGAGAAGCGGAAGTGCCGGACACGGCTGCGGATGCAGCCGGCAGCAGGGCGCAGGAGCACGGTCCGGCCACAGACGCGGTCAGTCCGGAGGGTGCCGGCAGGAGATACGGGAACCCGGTAAGCCGGGAGATGACCGAAGACACAGCCGGCAGCACAACACAGGCCTCCGGAAAGACGGAAATCCCGGAAGAACCGGATGCGAAGGAGGAAGCATAAATGTTTGCCATCTATAAGAGAGAACTGAAGTCCTATTTCCGAACCTTTACCGGGTTCCTGTTTATTGCGGTCACCTTGTTTTTTGTGGGACTATATTTTACTGCAGTAAACCTGCTCCAGGGTTATCCCTATTTTTCCTATGCGGTGTCAAGCGTGGTCATCCTCTTCCTGAT
Organism: uncultured Acetatifactor sp.; assembly: GCA_910578995.1. Taxonomy (GTDB): domain Bacteria; phylum Bacillota; class Clostridia; order Lachnospirales; family Lachnospiraceae; genus Acetatifactor. The sequence continues at coordinate 12,620 of CAJTSY010000032.1, read as the reverse complement.
CAGCGTGCCTGTGCTGACCATGCGGATTCTGGCGGAGGAAAGGAGGAGCAGGACGGACCAGCTGATTCTGACGGCTCCTGTATCCGTGGGGGGAGTGGTCATGGGCAAATTTCTGGCGCTGCTGACCATATTTGCCATTCCCGTGGGCCTGATCAGCATTTATCCCCTGATTCTGAACAGCTTTGGCGCCATCCCCATGGCTGAGGCCTATCTGGCGGTTCTGGCCTTCTTCCTCTACGGGATGATGGCCATAGCGGCAGGGGTTCTGGTGTCCTCCGTGACGGAGAGCCAGGTCATTGCGGCGGTGCTCACCTTCCTGGTGTTGTTTCTGGCCTATATGATGGACAGTATCTGCGGCCTGATTTCCTCCACGGGGAACCTGATCACCCGGATACTGGGCTGCCTGGACATGTACACGCCCTTCCAGAAGCTGATGAACGGCACCCTTGATGTGAAGTCTGTATTTTATTTTGTGTCCATGACGGCCCTGGCGCTGTTTCTGACGGTACAGTCCATCCAGAAGCGGCGTTACAGCCTTTCGCGTAAGACCTTCGCCATGGGAGCCTACAGCACGGGCATGGCCGCCACGGCAGTGGGGATCATTGTCATAGCCAATCTGGTTCTGGGGGAACTGCCTGCCTCCTGGGCCGTCCTGGATGTCACGAGCCAGAAGCTCTATTCCCTGACGGACCAGACCAGGGAATATGTGAAAACAATGGACCAGGATGTGACCATCTACGTGATTGCGCCGGAGGAAAACTGCGATGCCGTGCTTGCCCAGACTCTGCAGCGGTATGATGACCTGTCGGAGCATATCAGGGTGGAATATGTGGACCCCAATGTGAATCCCAGGTTCCATACCCAGTATACCAGTGAAAACATCAGCCTGAACAGCCTGATCGTGGTAAGCGATAAACGGAATGCCGTTATTGACTACAATGATATCTACGAAACGGATTACGATTATGATTACTATACCGGAGGGTATTCTTCCAATACTACTGGATACGACGGCGAGGGACAGATCACCAGCGCACTGGATAAAGTGCTGACTGACGACGTTCCCAGGGTGTACATGACCCAGGGGCATGGGGAGGCCTCCCTCAGCACCGCTTTTGCCAATGCCCTGAAAAAGGAGAACACGGAATATGAGAGCATTAACCTGATGGATTATGAGGCGGTACCGGAGGACGCTGCCTGCCTTCTGATCCACGGCCCCACAGGGGATTTCTCCGCGGATGACACGGAGAAGGTGACTGCATACCTGGAAAGGGGCGGAAATGTGGTTCTGGTGACGGGCATCGCCGAGGGAGAGACCCCGAACCTGGATTCCCTGTGCGCCTACATGGGCTTGCAGATGGCTGAGGGACTTGTGGTGGAACAGGATCAGGCCAATTATTACAGGAATCCCTACTATCTCCTTCCCAATTTAAGCTACAGCAGCTACACCGCGGGGCTTTCCGGCCAGTACTACGTGTTTCTGCCCTTTGCCCAGGGGATTTTGATCCAGGATGAGGGCCGGGAGGACATTTCCTACACAAAATTCCTCACCACCTCGGACAGTGCCTTCGCCAAGGCAGACCTCTCCAACATGGAGAACTACGACAGGGGCGAGGGCGACACGGAAGGCCCCTTTGCTCTGGGCGTGTCGGCGGTAAAGACCCTGGAAGACGGCGGGTCAGCCACCCTGGTGATGTACGGCTGCGAACAGATTTTTTCCGACGAGGCAAATATGATGGTCAGCGGCGCCAATCAGATTATGTTTACCAACACAGTAAGTACCTTTGCAAAACATGAGGTCAGCGTCTCCATCCCGGTTAAAAGCTACACCGTATCCTACCTGATGATACCCCAGTCCCGGGCGGTTCTGCTGGGCGTACTGCTGACCGTGGCGGTGCCCTTCGGATGCCTGGCGGCGGGCCTTGTCATCTGGTTCAGAAGGCGGAAGCTCTGAACCGCCCGAACGGAACTAATAAAAAACAGTCCAGGTGATTCCGGACCCGGAAGGACTTCCGGACGCTGTTCTTGCGTCCGGAAATCCTTCCCTAAGAGGGTCCGGAATTACCTGGACGGAACTGGAATAAGAAGGAACTGGAATAAGAAATAAGAGGGATTATTATGAAAAAGCAGAAAAAGCAACTGATCATTTTACTGGCGGTGCTGCTGGTACTGACCGCTGCCATTCCCGGTATCCGGTATTTTGTGGAAAAACAGGAGGAAAAGTCCGCGGAAGCGGCTAAATTGGAGCAGGAGAGCAAAGTGCTCATCAGCGGGGCCTATGAGGACATCGTGAAGTTTTCCTATGACTACGATGGTGCAAGCTATGCTTTTGAGAAAACGGGGGATACCTGGCAGGCCGCGGATGACCCCGGGCGTAACCTGAAAGAAGCCTCCATCAAAAACATGCTGTCCGGGGTGACACCCCTGTATGTACAGCAGACCATAGAGAATGTGACTGATTTTGGCCAGTATGGACTGGACCAGCCGGAGAGAACCATTACCTTTGAGACGGCTTCTGCCAGCCATATTCTGTATGTAGGCGACTATAATACCCTTACTGGAACCTGTTACGTGAGCCTGCCTTCCGAAAACAGGGTGTATGTGGTGGAGCAGACCGTGGTCACCGGATTTAACCAGACCTACGAGGATCTGACGGAGCCGGAGGAAGAGGATTCTGCGGCAGAAGCGCCAGGGGGAGGTGAATTTTCGGAGGAGAGCGGGTCTGTGGAGGAGAGCGGGTCTGTGGAAGAGAGCGGGTCTGTGGAAGAGAGCGGGTCTGTGGAGGAGAACGAATCTGTGGAAGAGAGCGAATCTGTGGGGGAGAGCGAATCTGTGGAAGAGAGCAGGTCTGCTGAGAAGGGAGCCGGGGAAAACTGATTGATATTCTTTATGCGGATAAAACCGGTTTACGCTGCCCAATAGATATGTTACAATAGGGGAAAGGGAACGCGTAAAGGACATTGTATACGTTTTGCCGTTTAAAGGGATTATGGAGGATAAGCAGGTGTTTGAGTGCGGACTGGTGAATGGTTTAAGGGGAATCGGAATTCAGCAATATAAAACCGATGTTGCTTTTCGGACATTGGTGGAATGTGTAAACGAAAATCTGTATATTATCCCTAAGTATCAGAGAAAATATCGATGGACGAAGGAACAGGTTGTCGCGCTGGTTAAATCGTTGATCCTGGGCCTGCCCATTCCGCCGATTTACGCCTGCCGAAATGAAGAGAACCAGTTGGAAATATTGGATGGACAGCAGCGTATTATGAGCTTGTTTTTTTACTATATAGGTTACTATCTGGACAATAAAAAGAACAGTTCAGTGGATTTTTCGGAACTGGTGGTGAAAGAGGGCTCTTTCAGGGATGCCATGTTGGAACAGATGGCATTGGAGGAGCTTCATATCTATCTGGAGGATAAAAATGGAAATGAAGTAAATGTGGATTATGCCGCTTTGCCGATAGAAACCAGACGGCGTGTGGATTATGTGCCGCTTACGGTCATAGAAATAAAGATTGATAACGAAACGGAACGCCCTTCCGTCCTGAGACAGATTTTTTCGAACCTAAATACAGGCGGTTCCATACTGTCGGCACAGGAACAGAGAAATGGAATATATGTCTGTGACTTTTATGATATGCTTCACGATTTTAATCGGTATGACAGGGCATGGAGAAAGCTGTGGGGGAGAGAAGATGCAGGGGAACGTGATATGGAGACATTGCTGCGGTTCTGCGCATTAAGAAAATATGCCCGGGTTAAAAAGAAAAAAATTGGTTTTGACTTTGTGATAGAGGGATATAGGGGCTCTTATGGGAAGTTGTTGGATCGGTTTTCAGAAGAGGCCATGACTTTTGATCGGATACAGATAAAGGAATACAAGAAAAGCCTGATGGATTTTCTGGCGCTGTTTACGGTTAGTACTACTCAATCGTCGAAAGTCGCATTATTGGAGAGCTTTTATATTGTTTATGAGAAGATGGATGTCTATGAGCTGATAACGCCGGAGGTGTATAGAAAAGTTTTACAAAATTCGAAATACGTTGCTAATGCAAGGCAGGGTACTGTAAAAATGAAGAGCATGAATGAAAGGTGGAAGACAGTGTATGAGATTTGGACTGGAGATGATGAGAGACATTGTTGAAACAATAGATACAGATCAGCTGCCTTATGCGGATAATGTGGTGATTGGAGATAATTCCAGTGGAAAGACAATGCTCTTAAAGCTTTTTATCGAGCGGGTGGGGAAGGAAGAAAATGTATACTTTATTGATGCAGTAAACCGTGGGTTTGATGTGAAGAGAATTTCTAAAACAGAAAAGAAGCCGGAGTACAAAAGGACAATTTTGGAAACAAGGCTGAGGGAAACTAACTTTAACCTGCAGGACTCCTTTAACTGTTATGGAACTTCCACGGAAAGAGTGGAAATGATTTACGGACTTTATGAGGAGGAAGTACAGAATCTGTTTTATGAAATGACAGGTGATCAATTTAGGGTACTTTATGGCGATCCCCTTGGGGAAGTGGATTTCGGAGAAGGCAGAGGGCTTCTTTCCAGTGGATACCAGGCTATTGTCCGCATCTTTCTTGAACTGCTTTATTACCAGGACATGGAGATTGAAAAGAGACGGTTGGAACGCGCATGGGTTATTGTTGATGAGCTGGATGAGTTCTTGTCCCCCAGATATTCAGCGGTATTTTTAAATTTTCTAAAGAAAAAATTTCCCTGGGCGAGGTGGCTGATAACCTCACATTCCTGTGATCTGGTGGCTTATACACAGAATGCTAATTTAGTGGTTTTGGAGAACGGCAACTGGGAAATTATAGATATCAATGACTATTCCTCGGTTTCAGAAGTGCAGATTGTATTTAGGAGATTATTCGGCGCTCCTGCGGAAGTAGAACCGCAAATGAATAATGTTTTGAGAAGGCTGCTTAACAATAAAATGAACCATATATGGGGCAGTGAAAATGAGAGATGTCTTAAGCAGATAGAAGAACAGGAATTAACCGCTTCACAGCGGATAATCGTAGATCAGATACGAAAATGGTGACTATATGGAAGATTTTTTGTTGCTTGAAATTCCGCTTTTTAAACCCAGGTATAGAAAGTGGAAGATGTATGGGTATGCCAATTCAGCCGAAAAAAGGAATTTAAAAGCGGTATTGGAAGAAAGTACCCATGGATATTGTATGTATTGTTTTTCCAGGGTCAGGGTGGACAAAAAGTTATATGCGAATTTGGAACATGCGATTGAAAAGGGAAATTCAGAAAGACTGATAGAATGCATACCTAATATTGGTTTATCCTGTACTGTATGTAATCAGACATTTAAGCGGATAGGGGAAAGAAAGAGAAAACTATCTGTGGATTATATTAGCCAATATGAAAGACAGTGTAATTGTTCAGCAGGGAATAGAAAGCAGTGCACCGTTCCCTGCAAAGCATTGAGAGAACTGCGGAACCATTACAGCCATATGAAGGAAGCGGAAATAATATTGCAGCCAATGGGAATAATCGGCAGGGATTCAGGGGAAAAACTGGCATTGCAGTATAATGTTTTAAATATGAAATTTGAACCTGCGACAGATGTCCATACATATTCTGGTGATGAAATTAATTTTATCAATGCCCATATAAATAGATTCCGGTTAAATGACCCCCAATATCGTACCTGTCAGTTATACGACTTCGTCCGGAATGTGGTTGATAATCATGGGAAGTTACCTGTATATGAATATAACAACCTGGTTGTAAAACTTTTTCAGGAAAAATTGTGTGGTAAGCCGCAGGAAGAAGTAGCAAAAATCTGCGAAAGTATTTTTGTGATTTTGTTTCCTAAAATGCAGGAAGCATAGTCTGATAAGTTATATTATAGGAAGCGAGGAGATTGCTTCCTATAAGACATATTCTGTGCAGAAAGGAGAACGGAAAATGGCAGACAGAGTAAATCAAGGCAAATGGCGGAAACCCGCCGTCATCTACCGGATTTACCCCCGCAGCTTTGCGGACAGCAACGGGGACGGCATAGGAGGTTTGCAGGGAATTATCTCCAGACTGGATTACCTGGAGAACCTGGGGATTGACGCTATCTGGCTCTCCCCGGTGTGCCGTTCCCCCAGGATGACAACGGCTATGACATTTCCGATTACCAGGACATTGATCCCATGTTCGGCACCCCGCAGGACATGGAGGAGCTGATTGCGGAGGCGGGAAAGCAAAAGCCGCGATAACGCCAGGACCCCCATGCAGTGGAGCAGCGGGGAAAACGCGGGCTTTACGGAAGGAGAGCCCTGGATCCGGGTGAATCCCAATTGCAGGGAAATCAATGCGGCGGCGCAGACAGGGGAGGAGGATGAGGATATTTTTGCCTAAACCAGGACGGATGCGGATTCCCGGCTTCTGGTCATCTGCAATTTCCACGACAGGGAAGTGAACGTTTCCCTGGAGGAGCTTGCGGATCCGGGAGAGCTGCTTATCGCAAATTACCGTGACGCGTGCCGGGGGACGGTTCTGCGTCCCTTTGAGGGATGTACTGGAAGAAGATATAATCCTGGCCGCCTGTGCCGCAGAAAACAGGAAGGGCGCATATCAGGCGTTCCACCGGGGGACATCTGCCAGTCCGTCCTGCCGCAGTTCAAGCACGCGGCTGCACACCTCGCGGATGTATTTCCTGTCGTGGGAGACGCTGATAATGGCACCGGGAAAATCCTGCAGCAGTTCCCGGATCACCGGGCCGGACAGGGGGGAAAAATTCCGGGTGGGTTCGTCCAGGATAAGGACGTTGCAGCGGTTTATGCTCATTTTCAGCAGCAGGAGCTTGGCTTTCTGGCCTCCGGAGAGTTCCCGGATGGTGTGGTCCATTTCCTGTACCGTGTATTTCATGCTGCCCAGGTAAGTGCGTATCCTGGTTAATTCTTCCTTGGTCAGAGCCCTGGCGCGGCTGTTCGGTATCCGGCGGACAGAGAAGCCGTCAGCCGCAGGGGCCGAAAATCCCTTTTCCGGCATCTGCCGCGCAGGGAAATGATCCGACGCCGGGTTTGCGGAGCTGCTGTCTGCGGCTCCGTTTTCCGGAAGCTGCTCCCAGGTTCTGGACAGGTATTCTACCGGCGTGCTGTCCAGGTCCAGAAGTTCCTCGTAATTCTGGGGCATATAGGCGGCATGGATATCGGTTCTGGGCAAAAGCTCCCCGGCAATGAGCCGCAGGAGGGTGGTCTTGCCTGTGCCGTTTTTCCCGATGATGCAGACCTTTTCGGATCCTCTCACCTGAAGTTTTATATTCCGGGACAGTTCCCTTCCTCCTGCGTCTAACAGGGGCAGTTCATAGTCTGTGACCCATTTCCCGGCGGGAATGCCCTCTCCCGGGGCAAAGCGGAAGAAGATGGCCTCCTCCGTATCCGGGGGCCTGGTCATATTTTCGGCCTGCTTTTCAAAACGCCGCTCCATTGACTTGACGGCATGCATCTTCTTTTTCAAAAGTCTGGCGCCGCCGGGATTCTGGCGGGAGATAACCGCCTGCTGGTATTCCACCTTGTCATGGATTCTGCGGAATTTTTCCTGCTGCTTTTCATAGGCGGCCTTTTCTTCCTGGGCCAGACGGGTCTGGCGGTCCAGGCTCTTTCTGCGCAGCTCCACATATTCCCGGTACCCTGTCCGGAACACGGTGCACTGGCTTTCCGTCTTGCGCTTGCGCTGTTCCATGTGCAGGATCATGTTGGCAGTGTGTTCCAGCAGCGTTTCGTCATGGGAGATGTAGAGCACGGGGGAGGGACAGCTGTTGATAAAGTCCTCCAGCCACTCCAGGGTTTCCATGTCGATATCGTTGGTGGGCTCGTCCAACAGGAACAGGTCGGGACGCACGGCCATGAGCCGGATCAGCTGCACCTTTATCTTTTCGCCGCCGGAGAGCTGTCCCATCCGGGAACCGCTGTACAGCAGATCCACGGACAGGCCAAGCCTGCCTGCCATGGCGGCCAGTTCCCGGTAATCCGTTTCCAGGAAGGCAGGCTCCTGGCTTAAGAAAGTGTAGACATCCCTTTCACGGTCTTCCGGGGGGAGCTCCTGGGGGAGATAGCCGCAGACGGCATGGTTTTTCAGGATCTCCCCGGTGTATTCCGTATAATCCTCCACCAGGGCCGGGTCATGGAGGAGCTTCAGCAGGGTGGACTTGCCGTTCCCCTCTTCTCCTATGATGGCTGCCCTGTCCCCGCCGTTTAAAGTAAAGGAGAGATCCGAGACGAGGGGATGCAGATCCTTCCTGTGATAGATGTTTAATTTCTTTACCTGTAACATAGATACCTCCTATTCCAGTACCGTCTCTGCACTACGGTGCCCTTATAAGGCACCTTCGTTCCGAGACTGTTATAGAATATCCTATTGACATTTCTTAGCTGGACTGTATTTTGGTTGATCGCTCTTTACGGCACGAAAAAAGCTTCCGGCCACAGATGTAACCGAAAGCAGATTTCCATGCATATACTATGTGGAGGGTATCGGAAACCCTTTTCACAGGATAAAGCAGATGAACGGAATTCTATCAACGGTTACACAAAGAACACAGCCGGCCCACATGATGCCAGCCTGAAAATCTGCCGGCATCACGGTCCGGTGACCTGCCGGAAACTCTGTGTAAATTTTGCTGATAGGTTAATTCCGCATTTCTCCTCCTGAAAAAATGTGCTGACAAGGTGCCGAAAGCATTTTTTACATTATACCACACCAGGACCAATTTTGCCAGTGTTTTTTCAGGTGTATTTTGTGTTTTGTGTTGACGTTTCAGTATCTTATAAAGTATAATCATAACGGTTATCATTATAAACGGAATCAGAAGAAAGGAAGGCAGCTGTATGAGGCAGTTTTTTGGAATGAGTCAGACCGGAGACCTGGCGGCGGCAGTTCGCGGTCTGAACAGCCCCCAATTTATTATGCTGTTGTCAAACAACGCCCAGTTTGAGGCGCATGTGAAGGCTTTGGAAGCCATGTACCCCGGAGTTCCCAGCATAGGGTGTATCGGGATGAGCTATGATACCAGGGTTGTGGAGAACGGGGTCGGTGTGATAGCGTTTCTGGACGGGATTGGCGCAACGGCAAACGTTTTGGAGCAAGTATCCGCCATGCCCGTAAAATACATTGATCGTCTGGAGAAGGATCTGCTCAAAGTAAATGCCTCCAGACAGGATACGGTGTGTATTGATTTCTGCAGCGGAAACGATGCCTGCGTTTTAACCACGATTTATTCCTTGCTTAAGGAGAGGGGGATCCAGCTGGTCGGCGGCACGGGTGACGGGGGGAAGGTTTCTGCAAACGGCAGAATTTACGAGGATTCTGTGGCCTACGGATTGGTCAAAAACCAGAGGGGCCGGGTTAAGACATATAAGGAAAATATCTACCGCCAGATGGGAAATTACCGTTTTATTGCATCCAATACGGACAGGGCGAAATACATACTTGGATCGCTGAACGGACAGCCGGCAAAACAGGTGTATAAAGATATTCTCCACGTAACGGATCAGGAGATTCTGACACAGACATTCAAGAATCCCTTTGGAAAGGTCAACGGGGATGACGTCTGCATCATTTCCATCAAGGAAGTAACGGGCAATTCCCTGGCCTGTTTCCGCCAGGTGAATGATTCGGATGTCTTGATCATGCTTGAACTCGCAGACTATAGGTCTGTGGTCAGAAACACGATAGAAGAGATCTGCCGGGACTTTCCGAAACGGTCCGCCGTATTTTCGGTAAACTGTCTGTTCCGGTATAAACTGTTTTGCGAGCATAATTATATGCAGAAGTATCTTCAGGAGATGGCGGCACTGGGGAGCCATGCCGGACTGGTGGGATACGGTGAGCATTACAACAACCGCTTTGTCAATCAGTCCATGACCTGTGTAGTATTTGAGTGATTCAGGAGGAAGAAAAATGTTTTCAAAAAATGGCCGGAAAAAACCGGGACAGGTGCATCATGATGAGAAGAGTCTTTATCCCGTGCTGCATGTGGTGGGCAGCCTGAAGGAATACGAAAAGGAACTTGCCAGGAAAGAGGTGGAATCCCTGTTTGAACTGGGCATGGTGGGCAATGCCTTTTCAGGGGTATTGAGCGAGGCGGATCATTTTCAGGAACAGCTGCAGGATTTCGGGCAGTCTTTTTCCGATATCAACGAAGCGGCAGGGCAGTTTTCGCAGGTCAAGGAAGGTATTTCGCACACGGTATCCGATGCCCAGGGGATGGTGGAAGAACTGAAAGTTGCATCCGCACAGGTACAGCAGTCCTATTCCGCCATGGAGAGTACCTTTGACCAGCTCCAGAATGCCGTGAAGGACATCCGCCGGTGTATGGATAAGATTGTATCCATAGCGGATGAAACCAATATTCTTGCCATCAATGCATCCATCGAAGCCGCAAGGGCAGGGCAGCAGGGAAAGGGCTTTGCCATAGTGGCGGAGAAGGTCAGGGAGCTTGCAAAGGAGATCAAGGAGCTGACGGACGAGGTGGATACGGGGGTGGGCAATGTGGAGACTGGCGCAACCCGGCTCAGTGACAGCATCATGGAGTCGCAGCAGACCCTCGGACAGGGATTTGACATTGTCAATAACACCTCCGAATCTTTTCACCTGATATCGGAGGCGGCGGAGGGCGCAGCTTCCGTACAGTCGGAAATCTCCAGTGTGATAGAAAACACCCAGAGCAATCTGCAGGTGATATGCCAGTTTTTTGATAAGATGAGGATGCAGTATCAGGAAGTGGTAAAGCACATCCAGCGTGCCAATCAGTTGGGAACCACGAAGAGCGCCATGTTTGAGGACGTGGATAATATGCTGTCCCAGATTGAGCCCATTATTAAGGATACGAATCCGTAAGATAGAGGAAGCTGCCGCGGGAGTTTTGTGGCAGCTTTTTTTGTTAATGGGGAAAGCGGACGTTGGAAGATAGAGCTGCCGCGTTTTGTCCCCGGAAATTTATTGGCGGGCCCCTTCGGAGACAGGCTCACGATTCCCAGGGATGCGTTGTCTTCATTGCGGATGATGACTGCCAGGAAACGGGAATGTATGGGACGGTTTCTGAATTCCTCCGGCGAACAGGGTATTTGATAATTGTATCCATCGGATCCTGCCAACAGGCGTAATGGTCGCTGCAGTCAACGGCCGGACAGTATTCTGCCAGTGCCAAATCCTGGTTGGCGGTGTATATTTTCCGATTCATCAGTGAGGACTCCTTTCTGAGGCTGGCGGCGGGGCAAGTCAGGGCGGCAGGTTCTTCAACGGTTTCGAAGCAAATCCGGAAACTGCTGCAGCAAATGTGCAAGGAGTGCCCCGCAGCCTTCCGTTACATCCCGGTAAGTTGCATCGAAGTCACCTGTGTACCAGGGGTCGGATATGTCCCGCTCCGAGCCTGCGAAAGACAGAAGCTTGTAAATCTTGCCCTCCGGGTCGCCGCCCAGCAACCGGCGCATGTTGCGGATGTTGGCGCTGTCCATGCCGATGAGGTAGTCATACCTGGCGTAATCGGAGGACGTAAGCTGCACGGCCCGTTTCCCCTCACAGGAAATGCCGTGTTCCGCAAGCTTGGCTTTGGCGGGCGGGTAGACAGGGTTGCCCACGCCGTTCCAGATTTCCTCCGTGCTGGTGGCGGCGGAGGCGATTTGGAATTCGTGGGAAAGGCCTTTTTCTGCTGCCAGATTTTTCATAACGAACTCGCACATGGGGCTTCTGCAAATATTGCCGTGGCAAATAAATAGGATTTTTATCATTTTTCCATAACTCCTTATATATCCTGTATTTCTTCTCAAATGCTTGATTTTGCAGGGTTTTCGGACTGTTCCGAAGTTTTGTGTTTCAAAAGTATTTTCTCAAATCGTTTCATACTTTCTCATATTTGTCCCTGCAAAATTGGTAAATACGTTGGTAAAGTAAGCGGCTTTACCAACGGGCTTTTTTTAAGAGTTCGCTACTCGGTGCAGTTCCTCTTTCGCATCATCAAAATTCACATGGGTGTAGGTATTCAGGGTTACGCTGATATCCGAATGACCCATGATATACTGTAAGGTCTTCGGATTCATTCCCGACTTCGCCATATTTGAGCAAAAGGTATGTCTGCATACATGAGGGGTTACTTTTGGCATCTGGATGCGGTAAATCTTGTTGTATTTCTCAATGATATGCTCCAGATATTTTTCCCAGTGAAGGGCAACCATTGGCATATCATTCTTATCCAGGCATAGAAAACGAATATAGCCGTCTACCATAGGCTCAACTTTCGGTGTTTCTCGATTAGCAATGATTCTCCGAAAACACGTTGCTACTTCTTCTGTCATAGGCACATAACGGACGCCGCTTTCCGTTTTCGGCTCCTGAATCACATATTCCATTTGTGATGTGCGCTGTAGCTGATGGTCTACCTTAATGCGCATTTCTCCGAACTCAATATCAGGTATTGTCAGTCCGCAAAACTCCGAAATACGAAGTCCCGTATGGAAAAGGATATAGATTGCGTCATAGTATCTGCTGAAATGGCTATCTTCTTTGATAAATTTCAGCAAATCCCTCTCCTGTTTTCGGGTAATCGCTTCTCTGGTAACAGAATCATTGACAATCACCGATGCCAGTTCAAATCCAAATGGAT
>CAJTSY010000031.1 GCA_910578995.1 uncultured Acetatifactor sp. | reverse complement strand
GAAGCTGGTGAAACGCATCGGCAGCCTGAAAATGGAAGTGGGGCGTTCCATGGAAATAGGGCGTTCCATGGAAACGGCACAATCCGGAGAAGGAGAGGCAGCAAAAAACTCCGTGGACAGGGAGAAATTTGCCGCCTATAAACAGAAATTCCAGGAGGCTCTCTGCGACGACCTGAACACATCCATGGCGCTGACAGTGCTCTACGACATGCTGAAGGAGGACATGACGGATGCCACAAAATATGCCCTGGCAGAAGATTTTGACAGGGTTCTGTCCCTGGATCTGACCACCGCCCATGCACAAAAGGAAGCGGAGAAGAAGGTGGACGGGGACATGGAGCAGTATATCCTGGAGAAAATAGAGGAGAGAAAGGCGGCCAAGAAGGAGAAGAACTTTGCCAGGGCCGACGAAATCCGGGCTGAACTTCTGGAAAAGGGGATCATTCTGGAGGATACCAGGGAGGGCGTTAAGTGGAAGATGGCGTAAGAGAAGAACTGCCAGGCGGGCAGGCTGCGGATCAGGTGACAGATCAGGTGGCAGATGCCAGTAGCAGCGGAAGCTGCGGACGGAGCCTGCTTAAGATGATATCGGCGGCTTTTCCCGGGAAGAAGCAGGATATCCGTTCCTACTCCGGCCTGACCCTGGCCTATATCGGAGATGTGGTTTACGACCTGATCATCCGCACGGTTGTGGTGGAAAAGGGCAACCGCCCCGTGAACGAACTCCACCGGCTCACAGTAAAGTATGTCAGCGCCCCGGCCCAGGCAAGGATGGTACAGGCCCTGGAGGGGGAATTGACCGAAGAGGAAAAGACGGTTTTCCGAAGGGGAAAGAACTCGAAACCGCACACAACGGCCAAAAACGCAAGCGTTTCCGACTACCTGAAAGCCACAGGTTTTGAGGCGGTACTGGGTTACCTGTACCTGACAGACAATATGGAGCGTGCCCTGGAGCTGGTGAGGAAGGGAATCCTCCTGGCAGGTATGGAGATACGAACGTGACGGGAGTCCTGGTGGATGATAAAATAACGATCAATGCAGTCCGGTCATTCTCGGCAGGACGATTTACAAAATGAAAGGAAGAATGAAATATGGCGTACAGGGAAAGCAGGGGCGGGAACGGGAGAAGGGTTTCCGGAAAAACGACAGCACAAGGCGGGAAAAAGTCCGGTTTTGGAACAGGATATAAGCCGGGGAAAAGGCCCGGAGCAGGGGAAAGGCCCGAAAGGAATTCCGGGGGAAACACGGGAATGAAGGCAGGGGAAAAAGCCGGATTCCGGGAAGCGTCAAATGCGGCGGCTGAAGTAGAAGAAATCGGGAATGCATCCGTCATAGAGGGACGCAACGCAGTCATGGAAGCCTTTCGGGCAGGAAGGCCGGTGGACAGGCTCTATATCCTGGACGGCTGCCATGACGGCCCGGTTCTGTCCATTAAGCGGGAGGCCCAGAAACATTCTGCCATGATCAAATACGTGGAAAAGGAGCGCCTGGACCAACTGTCGGAGACGGGAAGGCATCAGGGCGTTATCGCGGTGACAGCGGCCTATGAGTACGCGTCCGTGGAGGACATTCTGCAGGCGGCCAGGGAGAAACAGGAACCGCCCTTCCTCATCCTGCTTGACAATATTGAGGATCCCCACAACCTGGGGGCCATCATCCGTACCGCAAACCTGGCGGGAGCCCACGGAGTCATTATACCGAAGAACCGGGCAGTGGGGCTGACGGCCACCGTGGCCAGGACTTCCGCCGGGGCTCTGAACTATACCCCGGTTGCGAAAGTCACCAACCTGGCCAAGACCATCGAGGATCTGAAAAGGGAAGGACTGTGGTTCGTCTGCGCAGATATGGACGGGACTCCCATGTATGAGCTTGACATGAAGGGCCCTGTGGGATTGGTAATCGGCAGCGAGGGGGAAGGTGTGGGCAGGCTGGTGAAGGAGAAGTGCGATATGTCCGCGGCGATCCCCATGAAAGGGAATATCGATTCCCTGAACGCCTCCGTTGCCGCGGGGGTACTGGCCTATGAAATCGTGCGGCAGCGCCTGGGCTGACGGATATGCGGATGTCAATGATATTTGAGAGAAGACATCTGAGAGAAGTCATTTGAGAGACTGGAGAGAACCCGCAGGGCGGAAAGTGAAAGGGGACATGGCAGACAGATATTCGAATTACAGACAATACAATGACGATGAACTGATTGACCGTCTCCGCCGGGGAGAGACTGCCGTCATGGATTACATCTGCGATAAATACAAGAACCTGGTTCGCAGCAAGGCTAAGTCCATGTTTATACTGGGGGCGGACAACGAGGATCTCATCCAGGAGGGCATGATCGGCCTGTTTAAGGCGGTCAGGGATTACGATATGGGAAGGGATGCCAGCTTCAGCACCTTTGCGGAGCTGTGCATCAACCGACAGATGTATACCGCCGTCCAGGCTTCCAGGAGGCAGAAGCATTTTCCGCTGAATACCTACGTGCCCCTGTACGGCGAGGGTTCCGGAGAGGACAGGGACGGGATGAATCTGGCGGAACTTCTGGCAGACAGGAGCGAGCGGAACCCGGAGGCAATGTTTCTGGACAAGGAGCGGGTGGCTTACCTGGAGAAGGCGATAGAGGAGGAATTGAGCGATTTTGAGAAGCAAGTGTTGGATCTGTACCTCACGGGGATGAGCTACAGCCAGATTGCCCGGGTTCTTGGCAGGGATGAGAAATCCACGGACAATGCGCTGCAGCGGCTGAAAGCGAAGATACGCAGGATGCTGTGAGTGTGGAGAGACCGCTTTCTGCCTATTTTAGATTTTTTTTAGAAAAGGGAAAGAATCCGTATATTGACACAGGGCGGACACAGGAATATAATCAACGAGGTAAAACCGACTGACTGGTCGGACGGCAGGAGGAGCAGCAGAGATGATATCAAAGTTTAGTGTTAAAAAGCCCTATACGGTGCTGGTGGGCGTAGTTCTTGCGATCATTCTGGGGGTGGTGTCTTTTACCAGGATGACGGCGGATCTGCTGCCGAACATCAGTCTTCCCTATGTAATCGTCATGACCACCTACCCGGGGGCCAGCCCCGAGACCGTGGAGATGGCGGTGACGCAGCCGGTGGAGGCATCCATGGCCACGGTGAGCAATATCGAGAGTATCAGTTCCGTGTCAAATGAGAACTATTCCATGGTCATTCTGGAATTCGCCCAGACTGCGGACATGAATGCGGTTTCCCTGGAAATCCGGGAGAGTCTGGACCAGATTAAGAGTTACTGGGACGAATCCATAGGCAATCCCATTATTATGAAACTGAATCCGGATATGCTGCCCATTATGATCGCCGCGGTGGGCGTGGAGGGCATGGATAACGCGCAGATCAGTACATATGTACAGGAATCCGTTATGCCCGAACTGGAGAGCATTGAGGGCGTGGCCAGCGTCAGCGCCACCGGTCTGCTGGAGGAGAGCGTGAACGTGATCATCCGACAGGATAAGGTGGATGCGGTGAATGAGAAGGTGTTTGCATCCATCGACGACAAGATGAAGGATGCTGAGGAAGAACTGGAGGATGGACGCAAGGCCCTGGAGGACGGCAGGGCTGAACTGGAGGACGGCAAAAAGGAGATTGCGAAGGGACGCAAGGAATTAAACAGCGGCAAGGCGGAACTGGAGAACGGCAAGGCGGAACTTAACCAGAAGAAGGATGAGGCTTCCCAGACCCTGGCGGAGACAAAGAAGGATCTTCTGACCGCGAAGGCGGATCTGGAAGCGGCCAAGATGAACCTGACCACCAACCTGGCCACGGCAAAACAGCTCAGCGAGGGAATCGCCCAGATCAATGCCCTGACGGATATTCTGATCAGTGCGCCGGAGAGGTATCTGCGGGCGTACCAGGCGCTGTATGAGAGCATTTATGGGGAGAATCCCAATCCGGAGGAGGAGGCGAGGCTCCGCCAGGAGATAGCGGACCTGAAGGCAGCTTATCTGGGGAGCGAGATCATCGCCCAGATGAAGGGGGCGGATGCCCAGCTGGACGAACTGATCCTGCAGTTGGAGACCACAGACTGGGGAGACTGCAATAATTTTGTCTCCGTGGCGGCAGTTCTGACGCTGATGTCACAGGGGGGTTCCAACCAGATCGTGGCCCAGAGAGAGAACCTGGAGAACGCCCTGAATTCCATCACCGGAGGCATGGGCCTGGAGGCATACGAGTCCATGGCAAACCAGACGCTTGCCACCCTTGAGGAACAGCTCTCCATGGTAAATTCAGGCCTGGTGGAAGTGGAAAAAGGCCAGTTGGAGGCCGCCCTTGGGTTCGCGGAGGCCAGTTCCCAGATCGCCATGGGAGATTACCAGATGAAGATGGTGGAAAGTCAGCTGGATTCTGCCCTGGAGCAGATTGAGAGCGGGGAAGAGCAGCTGCGGGAAGCCCAGGAGCAGTTGGAAGAGGGGGAGAAGCAGCTGGCCGAGGCAAAGGAATCTGCTTATGAGCAGGCGGACATGAGCAAGATTCTGAGTGTGGACACCATCAAAAATCTGCTCACCGCCCAGAACTTTTCCATGCCTGCGGGCTATGTGACGGAGGAGGGGATCAGCTACATGGTCCGTGTGGGTGACAAGCCTTCCACTGTGGAGGAACTGCAGGCTCTGCCCCTGATGGATATGCATATGGAAGGGGTGCCTGTGATTACCCTGGGTGATGTGGCAGATGTCTTTTACACGGACAATTCGGAGGAAATATATGCCAATGTGGACGGCAGCGCCGGGATCATGCTGACCATTCAGAAGCAGACGGGATATTCCACCGGAGAAGTATCGGATCTGTTGGGGGCCCGCTTTGGGGAAATGATGGAAGAGAACGGGGACCTGTCCCTGATCACGCTGATGGACCAGGGAATTTACATTGACCTGGTGATGGATTCCATTATCGATAATATTCTGTTCGGCGCGGTTCTGGCCATCCTGATCCTTCTGATCTTCCTGAAGGACCTGCGGCCCACCATTGTGGTTGCGTTTTCCATTCCGGTGAGTCTGGTGACTGCCATCGTGTGTATGTATTTCAGCGGAGTGACGCTGAATATCATTTCCCTTTCCGGACTGGCCCTGGGCATAGGCATGTTGGTGGACAATTCCATTGTGGTCATCGAAAATATTTACCGGCTCAGGGGGGAGGGGTATTCTGTAAAAGATGCCGCCATGGCCGGAGCCGGCGAAGTGGCCGGGGCCATCATGGCGTCCACTCTGACTACCGTGTGCGTATTCCTGCCTATCGTGTTCACGGAGGGGATCACCAGACAGCTCTTCGTTGATATGGGGCTGACCATTGCCTATTCCCTGCTGGCCAGCCTGGTCATAGCCCTGACCGTGGTGCCGGCCATGTCCTCGAAGATACTGGGGCAGGCAAAGGGGCAGAAGGAAAGCAGGGTCTTTGGTGCCATGGCCGGTGCATATGAGAAGCTGTTGGTTCTTTCCCTGAAGGTAAAGCCCCTGGTGGTCATCCTTGTGCTTGTCCTGTTGGTGGTCAGTATTGCCCTGGCGTTTACCAACGGAACGGCATTTATGTCGGACATGGATTCCACACAGTTGACAGTAAATGTAAAGCTGGCGGAGGATGCCACACTGCGGGAGACCGGGGAAGTGACCAACAGGGTGGTGGAGGAGATTCTATCCATAGAGGACGTGCAGAATGTGGGGGCAATGTCCAGCAGCTCCAATATGTCCCTTCTGGGGGGCGGGGGCGGGGGCGGCAGTACCAATTCCGCTACGGTGTATGTGGTCACAAAGGAAGACAAATCCATAAGCAATGAGGAGATCGCGCAGATTATCCGGGAGAAGACGGAAGGCCTGGAGGCGGAGATTACCATTGACACTTCCAGTATGGATATGAGCGCCATGGGCGGAAGCGGGATTTCCATCCAGGTGCGGGGACGGGAACTGGATACCCTGCGCCGCATTGCGGAGGAAGTGGCCGCCATTATAGAGAGCGTGGAGGGCACGGCTGAAGTCAGCGACGGCCTGGAGGATGCGGACGAGGAGCTGCGGATCATTGTGGACAGGGATGAGGCGGTGAAGTATGGCCTGACGGTTGCACAGGTATACGCTCAGCTCTATGCCAGACTGGCCGAGGCGGGAAGCGCCACCACCCTGGTGACTGCGGACAGGGATTACAATGTCTATGTGATGAACGGCAGTGATATCGAGCTGACCAGGGAACTGGTGAAAGATCTGGAACTGGAGGGAACCGGGGAAGAAGGGGAGAAGGTGAATATTTCCCTGGAGGAGATCGCGGAGTTTGAGACCACAGAGGCGCTGCACTCCATAAACCGGGCGGACCAGACCAGGTATGTGGCTGTGTCGGCTTCCATTGCGGAAGGGTACAATGTGGGCCTTGTCTCCACGGAGGTGGAGCAGAAACTGGCAGGGTATGAACTGCCCTCCGGGTACAGGCTGGAGTTTTCCGGTGAGAACGAGATGATTGTGGATGCCATGGAGCAGATCATGCTGATGCTTGTACTTGCGGTGCTCTTCATGTACCTGATCATGGTGGCCCAGTTCCAGTCCCTGCTGTCACCCTTTATCATCATGTTTACCATTCCACTGGCCTTTACGGGCGGCTTCCTGGGACTGTATTTCAGCGGAAGCGAGGTAAGCGTCATCGCCATGATCGGCTTTGTCATGCTGGCGGGCATCATTGTAAATAACGGTATCGTGATCATTGACTATATGAACCAGCTGCGGGAGGGCGGAATGGAGAAACGGCAGGCCATCCTCACTGCAGGCCGGACCAGGCTGCGGCCTGTGCTGATGACGGCCCTGACCACCATCCTGGCCCTGTCCACCATGGTGTTCAGCAATGACATGGGGGCTGAGATGGCAAAGCCCATGGCGGTGGTGACCATCGGCGGGCTTACCTACGGCACCCTGCTGACATTGATTGTAATCCCGTGTATATATGATATCTTTATCCGGGAAAAGAAAACGGCCGGAAACGTAACGGTATAGCCGAGCCCTGGAGGGAATATCTGCCTTGAACTGTGGGAAAGGCAGAGGGCGGCAGGAAGGCAGAGGAAAGCAGGAAAAGACGGCAGGGAAAGGCAGAGGGGAGCAGGAAAAAGGCGGCAGGGAAAGGCATGGAGAAGAATGAAAAGGCAGCAGAAAAACAGTGCCGAGAAAATCATGGAAAAGAAAGAAGCCGTGCAGGCTGCGGGAACATGGCAGCCTGCAGCGGGAAGTTTCAGGTGAGGAGGGAGCAATATGGGAAAGATAAACGGCCTGGAAGATGAGGACAGGGTGCCTCCCAAGGTACGCCGGATGTACAGGGCGGTGCTTGAGATGCTGGAGGAAGGTACCGACGCCTCCGCCATCCGCGTATCCATGATTACGGAGCGTGCGGGAATCGGAAAAGGCACGGCATATGAATATTTTGACTCCAGGGAGGAGATTGTGTGCTGTGCCATTGTCTTCCAGGTGAGAAGCATATTCGGATGGCTGGAAAAAGCGTTGGAAGAACTGGGGAGCTTTGAGGGGCAGCTTAAGTTTCTTCTGGATGAGATCGAAAAGGGAGAGGTGCATAAAACCTGTTTTCTGCGCATTGTCCACCTGGTCACGGACACTTCTGATTTTAACAGGATGATCCAGACGAAAATGAGCGCGGAGGCTTTTGGACAGTACCGTCCCGCGAATGTGATAGGCAGGGTTCTGGGGCACGGCGTGGACAGAGGGGAGCTGAGGGGAGACCTGCCTCTGGATTACATGGTCTACTGTCTGGCAGCACATCTGCTGACCTATATGACCATGCTGGCCGCGGGGGACTGTCAGGACATGGACCTGCCGGCACTGCGCGCCCTGGTATATCAGGGGATAATGGGTGAACTTGCCAGAAAAAATCCTGATCTGTGAATCAGAAGAGGTGATTTGTTGTTTTTTGAGAAAATTTATATAATGATTATAAAATAGACATATTTTAGACACATTTTGAATGTATACTAAACCCCAGATAGTTGATGAACTCACTATCTCCCCCCTCATAAGAAATAGTAAAAAGGCTCTGGTGCGAACCAGGGCCTTTTTACACTGTACTATTTACGCCGTTTTACAGATTACCGTTGCGCACCCCGGGGAAAACGGATATAATGAAGGGTGGAATTCAACGGATTTACAAATCAGGGCGAAGGGGACAGGCTAATGAAGAAGCGCGGAGAAGGGTCAGGCGGAAAGACACCTGAGATAACGGTCAGGGAGATCAAAGAGGAGAGGGAGAATTCCGGGGAGCAAGAATATGTGGTATTGAACCGGCAGGAAGAGGATATGCAGCAGCCGGAGAAAGACGCACATACCCTGGAGGATTTCATTTCCCGGGGAAAATACCAGTATTTTGATGTGAAAGCCATACGGAAGGACATGCATCTGACCAAGGCTGTCCTCCAGAAGGGTGAGAAGTTGTACCAGGATAAAAAGGTCAGGCTGGACCAGCTGGAGAGCGGGTATGTGGACGGCAGGAATGAGCCGGTGGCTGAAGCCGTGGGAGAGGGATTCGACGGCAGAACCTCCTTTCCCGTCCACATAGTCTTTGACAGGGGTTCCGTTCTGTTTTCCGAGTGCCAGTGCACGGAATGTCGAAGACATTATTATACCAGATATTACAGGAGGGAGTACTGTGCCTATCTTGCCGCATTTATGAACCTGATCGAAGAGCGGCTGAAGGAACAGGAGATAGGGGATGCCACGGATAAGCGTGCCATGCTGCTGATGCAGGCCTTTTCTGAGCATCGCGCCAACAGCGTGGTGTCCGATACGGTGGGAAAGGCGGAGAGTCTGCGGCTGATTCCCAGAATGACGCTGAAAAACGGGGAACTGGCGGTTTCCTTTAAGGTGGGTGAGAAGAAGCTGTTCGTGGTAAAGGATCTCTTTGAATTTTACCAGAATGTGCAGGAGTCCAAGACGGCCTGCTACGGAAGCAGCACAGGCATCAACCACCATATCAGCAATTTCATGGAGAATTCCAGGAAATGGATCGATTTCATCGGCAGGATCGTGAAGGAGGAACTGGCCTTTGAGCGAAGGATGATCGAGGCCCGGAACTATTCCAAGCGGGCGGCCTCCAAGAACGGGGAGTTTGCGCTTTTCGGATGGAGGCTGGATGAACTGTATGCGCTTACCGACGGGGAAGGGCTTGAGTTCGAGGACAGGGACAGCGACACGAAAAACAGGCTTCTGCTCCACACCAGGGAAGAGAATCCCAAGGTTTCCATGACCATCCGGAAAAATGACCTGGGAGACAGAAGGAGTTTTCACGGGGTGTCGGTGGACTGCCGTATGCCGGAGCTTTATTATGGCGTGGGAAGCGCCTATTATCTGAACGGGGATGCCTTCTGCAGGCTGGAGGAGGATTTCCTGAAAAAGATCAGGATCATAGCCCGGTTCTGTCCGGAAGGGGCCCTTTCCTTCCGGGTGGGCAGGAACAGCCTGGCTGAATTCTACTATTTTGTTCTGCCGCAGCTGGAGGGCGTGGTGGACATTATGGAGGAAAATGCCCAGGAGATAGCGGAATATCTTCCGCCCAGGGCGAAGTTCGTCTTCTATCTGGATGTGGAGGAACACAATATGACCTGCCGTGTGGGGGTTCGGTACGGGGAGAAGGAATTTGGCGTGCCTGACTATACCAGTGAAGAACATATGCAGGGTGTGCTGTTGGAATCTTTTCGGGAAGAGTTGTTGGAAGCCGAAACCGCGTACCTGGTGAGACAATGGTTTCCCTATTGGGATACCGAGAGAGGGGAATGGCACTGCGGCCAGGATGAGGAGAGGATGTACCAGGTACTGGACAAAGGGGTGGACATGCTGCTGACCCTGGGGGAGGTGCAGTGCACCAGGCGGTTCACCAACCTGAACATCGGGCGCAGGGTGCGGATGTCCGTGGGAATCTCTGTCTCGAAAAACCTGCTCAACCTGAATATCACCACCCAGGATGTGCCCCCTGAGGAGCTGCTGGATATCCTGAAGAGTTACAGGCAGAAAAAGAAATACTACCGGCTGAAGAACGGGGATTTCCTGAGTCTGGATGAGGAGGGTTCCCTCCCGGCCCTGGCGGAGATGATGGAGGCCCTGCGGATGTCCCCGAAGGAACTGGCCAGGGGGAACGTGAGGCTTCCGCTGTACCGCGCCCTGTACCTGGACAAGCTGCTTGAGAAGAATGAGGAGATCTACAGCAGCAGGGACGGATACTTCCGCAAGATGATAAAAAGCTTCAAGACGGTGAACGACGCAGATTTTGAGGAGCCTGCCGCCCTGGCAGGAGTCATGAGGGAGTACCAGAAGAACGGGTACCGGTGGCTTCGGACCCTGGAGGCGTATCAGCTTGGGGGGATCCTGGCGGACGACATGGGACTTGGAAAGACGCTGCAGATCCTGGCGGTTCTTCTGGCGGCGAAACAGGAGGGAAGGGGGGAGACCTCCCTGGTAGTGTCGCCAGCCTCCCTTGTGTACAACTGGGGCGAGGAGATCCGGAATTATACGCCGGAGCTTTCCTGCGGCTTCATTACGGGGACCCAGGAGGAGCGGCGGCAGAGACTGGAGCACTACCGGGATTTTGACGTGATAGTGACTTCCTATGACCTGCTGAAGCGTGACATTGAGTTTTACGAGGATAAGGAATTCCACTACCAGATTATAGACGAGGCCCAGTATATCAAGAACCATACCACTGCGGCGGCCAAGGCCGTAAAGGTGGTCAAGAGCCGTACCAGGTACGCCCTTACGGGAACCCCCATTGAAAACCGCCTCAGCGAGCTGTGGAGTATATTCGACTTCCTGATTCCGGGATATCTGTATGGATATGATGTGTTTCGGAACGATTTCGAGTCGCCCATCGTGCGGAACGAGGATGAGAAAGCCCTGGAGCGGCTGCAGAGGATGACCGCCCCGTTTATCCTGCGGAGGCTGAAGGAGAATGTGCTGAAGGATCTGCCGGAGAAGCTGGAGGAGAACCGCTATGTGAAGTTTGAGGCGCAGCAGCAGAAGCTCTATGACGCCCAGGTGGTACATATGAAACAGCGGATCGGCATGCAGGATGCCCAGGAATTCCAGAGGAACAAGATACAGATCCTGGCGGAACTGATGAAACTGCGGCAGATCTGCTGCGACCCGGGGCTTTGCTTTGAAAATTACCGGGGAGAGTCCGCCAAGCTGGATGCCTGCGTGGAACTGGTGCGCAGCGCCGTGGAGGGCGGCCACAAAATACTGCTGTTCTCCCAGTTCACTTCCATGCTGGAGCTGCTCGCCAGGCGCCTGGAGGAAGAGAAGTTCAGCTTCTACACCATCACGGGAGCCACGCCCAAGGAGAAGCGCCTTGAGCTTGTGAAGGCCTTCAACCAGGACGACACGAAAGTATTCCTGATCTCTCTGAAGGCAGGGGGCGTGGGACTGAATCTGACGGGGGCGGATGTGGTGATCCATTATGACCCCTGGTGGAACCTGGCGGTGCAGAACCAGGCCACGGACCGCACCCACCGGATCGGCCAGACCAGGATGGTGGTGGTATACAGGCTGATTGCCAAGGGAACCATCGAGGAGAAAATCCAGGAGCTGCAGGAGAGCAAAAAGGCCCTTTCGGAGCAGGTGATCCAGGGAGACGCAGGACAGCTTGGAGGCATGACCAAAGAGGACTTTATCTCCCTGCTCTCATGAATTTATAAAATTTTCATAAAAGACGCGGATTTCAGGAATAAATTTCCGGGCCTGTCCATATACATGTAAAAAAGGATTGGGGACCAATCCGGCGAAAGGAGACATGTATGGCAAGAGGTCAGCGGAAATCAATCGAGGAAAAGATCGCCGCAAAGGAGGGGCTTATTGAGGCCCTGGCAACCCGGGTGGAGTCGGAAAAGCGGGAACTGGAGGAACTCTTTCAGGAAAAGCGGAGGAAGGAACTGGAGGCGGTCAGCGGCATCATTGAGGAGTCCGGGCTGGAACCGGAGGAGGTGGCCCGGGTGCTGCAGCAGTACCTGGAGAACCGGGAGGAAGAAGAACCGGATGCAAGATAGTACATAAAGGGGATTTTTCCGTCAAAAAAGTACATTGCACTTTTGCCGGGGAAAGATTATACTTTTCCGGAAAACAAAGGATTTGCGGGGGCGGCCTGCAAAAATCCGGGGCTTTTCGGAAAAGAGGTTTCAGAGTATGACAAAAGATATGACAAAAGGCTCTCCCATGAAGCTGATCCTGGGATTTTCCATTCCGCTTTTCTTTGGGTTTCTATTCCAGCAGTTTTACAGTCTGGTGGACACCGTGATCGTGGGACGTTTTCTGGGGAAGGAAAGCCTGGCGGCGGTGGGCGCCACCGGATCCATAAATTTTCTCATCATCGGTTTCTGCATGGGGGTGTGCAGTGGTTTTTCCATTCCCGTTTCCCACAAATTCGGGGCGGGGGACCATGTGGGGCTTCGGAAGTATGTGGCGAACTGTATCTGGCTGTCGGCCGGATTTGCCGCAGTCCTGACCGTGCTGACCACCCTTCTGGCAGGACAGATTCTGGTATGGATGAAGACGCCGGGGGATATTATTGACGGGTCTTATTCTTATATCTGGGTGATTTTCCTGGGGATTCCTGTCACATTTCTGTACAATCTGACTTCCGGCGTCATCCGGGCGCTGGGGGACAGCAGGACGCCTGTTATTTTTCTGGTCCTGTCTTCCTTTTTGAATGTGGGGTTGGATCTTTTCTTTATTATATGCCTGCATGCGGGGATACAGGGGGCGGCCCTGGCGACGGTGATTTCCCAGGGGGTGTCCGGGGCGTGCTGTCTGCTGTACATGATGAGAAAATTTGAGATCCTGCGGATCAGGAAGGATGAATGGGCGCCGGACAGGCATATGATGAGAGTATTGTGCGGCATGGGGGTGCCCATGGGGCTGCAGTATTCCATAACGGCCATCGGCAGCGTGGTACTGCAGAGCGCCACCAATACCCTGGGTTCTGACGCCGTGGCGGCAGTGACCGCTTCAGGGAGGATCAGCGGGTTCCTGGCCTGCCCTTTTGAGGCCCTGGGTTCCACCATGGCCACTTACGGGGGACAGAATGTGGGCGCCGGAAGGATTGACCGGATCAGTCAGGGAATCCGGTCCTGTGTGGCGCTGGGGGCGGGATACGCGGTGATAGCCCTGTTTGTGAGTATCTTCCTGGGAAGGCCTCTGGCCATGCTGTTCCTGGACGCGTCCGAGAAGGCGATCATCGATAATGTAAGGTTTTTGATGATTTTCAATACTGTGTTTTATTTCCCGCTTGCGTTGGTGAATATCATCCGCTTCCTGATACAGGGGATGGGTTTTCCCACATTTGCCATATTGGCCGGAGTACTGGAAATGGTGGCAAGGGCCCTGGCGGGATTTATTCTGGTACCGCTGCTTGGATTTACCGGGGTGGCCATGGGAAGCCCCATTGCATGGGTGTTTGCGGACGCATTTTTGATTCCGGCATACTTTCATGTGAAGAAGACGCTGGGGGAAAGGCTGTCCGGTTGAATAAGGATAAAGATAAAATGCTGCGGGTTTGCGGAAAAAGAATTCCGGAACCCGCAGCATTTTATGTAGAAACGTAAGCGTGTGTTTCAAGT
This sequence comes from uncultured Acetatifactor sp., assembly GCA_910578995.1. Lineage (GTDB taxonomy): Bacteria > Bacillota > Clostridia > Lachnospirales > Lachnospiraceae > Acetatifactor. Next base: position 18,377 of record CAJTSY010000031.1, on the reverse strand, counting down.
CTGTTCCACGGATTTCGCCTGCCGGGAAGCCCTGTCCGCAAGGTTTTTCTGGGCCGTGGTGAGCATCAGCTTGATTCTGTTGAGCTGGTTCACCTCGCTGGCGCCGGGATCGTAGTCGATGGCCACGATATTGGACTCCGGATAGGCTTTCCGCAGGGCCTTGATCACCCCTTTGCCCACCACATGGTTGGGAAGGCATCCAAAGGGCTGGGTGCATACGATGTTGGGCACATCCTCCCGGATCAGTTCAACCATCTCTCCGGTGAGGAACCAACCTTCCCCGGTCTGGTTGCCGATGGATACGATGGGCTCCGCGTAGGAGGCGATTACCCGGATGGGGGTGGGCGGGGTAAAGTGCCTGGATTTTTCAAACTCCTTCGCCGCGGCCCCGCGCAGGATGTGCTCTATGGCCCATATGCCCAGGGAGGAGAGGCGGGCGGCTTTTTTGCTGGTTCCCAGGTTTTCCGCCTTGTAAATCTGGTTGTAAAAGCAGTAAAGCATGAAGTCCAGCAGGTCGGGTACCACGGCCTCCGCCCCTTCCGCCTCCAGCAGCTCCACCAGATGGTTGTTGCCTGCGGGGGAGAATTTCACCAGAATTTCCCCTACCACGCCCACCCTGGGCTTTCTGACGTGGAGAAGGGGTACCCTGTCAAAGTCGCGGATGATGCTGCGGCACATTTTCCTGAACTGCAGCAGGCTGATGTGCTTGCGGGCCACAAATTCCCGGGCCTTTTCCGCCCATTTCCGGTGCAGGGCGTCCACTGTGCCCGGCGTGGCTTCATAGGGCCGCATCCTGTATACGCAGCGCATGAAGATGTCGCCGAACTGGGCGGCGGCGGCGGCCCGCACCAGGATGTCGGCATTCAGGTGGAAGCCGGGATTGCTTTCGATGCCGGCCAGGTTCAGGGAGATTACAGGAATCTGCTCCATTCCGGCCTTTTTCAGTGCCCGCCGGATGAAGCCCACATAGTTGGTGGCCCGGCAGCCGCCCCCGGTCTGGGTCATGACGATGGCGGTTTTGTCCAGGTCATACTTTCCGGAGAGAAGGGCCTCCATGATCTGGCCCACCACCAGCAGGGAGGGATAGCAGGCATCGTTGTTTACATACTTTAACCCCACGTCCACGGAATGCCGGTTGTCGTTGTCCAGTACTACGAAATTGTAGCCGCACGCGTTAAAGGCGGGTTCCATGATCTCGAAATGAATGGGGGACATCTGGGGGCAGATAATGGTATAGTTTTTGCGCATCTCCTCCGTAAAAGGCACTTTCTCAACGGCGGTGGAGTGGGGGACGGGGTGTTTGTGGGCCTTTTCCCGCACCCGGATGGCGGACAGCAGGGAGCGCACCCGGATTCTGGCGGCGCCCAGGTTGTTTACCTCGTCTATCTTTAAGCAGGTATAAATCTTGCCCGAGCCGGACAAAATGTCATTGACCTGGTCCGTGGTCACTGCGTCCAGGCCGCAGCCGAAGGAATTCAGCTGTATGAGGTCCAGGTTCTCCTGCTGCCTTACATAGCTTGCGGCGGCATAGAGGCGGGAGTGGTACATCCACTGGTCCGACACGACGAGGGGACGCTCGGGACATCCCAGGTGGGAGATGGCATCCTCGGTGAGCACGGCCATGTCGAAGGAAGTGATCAGCTCCGGAATGCCGTGGTTGATCTCCGGATCCAGGTGATAGGGGCGGCCCGCCAGCACGATGCCGTGTTTGCCGGTCTCCTTCAGGTATGTAAGGACTTCCTCCCCCTTTTTCCGCACGTCCCTGCGCACATTTTCCAGTTCCTTCCACCCTGCTGCGGCGGCCACCCGCACTTCCACTTCCGGAAGCTCGTGAAATTCTTTCAGCAGGGCCTGGGTCACGGTGTCCGGATCCCGGAAGGACATAAAGGGGTTCCGCAGCCTGGCCTGGCCGCTGCTGATCGCCTCCACATTGTTTTTGATATTCTCCGAGTAGGAGGTGACAATGGGGCAGTTGTAATGGTTATTGGCCCCTTCCACCTCATCCCTCTCATAAAACAGAGCCGGATAGAACACGAAGTCCACATTTTTCCGGATCAGCCACTCCACATGGCCATGTGCCAGTTTGGCGGGGTAGCACTCGGATTCGCTGGGGATGGACTCGATGCCCAGTTCGTAAATTTTACGGGTGGAGCCGGGGGAGAGCAGGACTCGGTATCCCAGTCTGGTGAAAAACACATGCCAGAAAGGATAATTTTCGTACATGTTCAGGACCCTTGGAATCCCCACCACGCCCCTGGGGGCATCGTCGGCTTCCAGGGAGTCATAGGAGAAAAGGCGCTTCAGCTTGTAGTCGAACAAATTGGGCACGTTGTGGGCGTTCTTCTGGCCTCCGATTCCCCTCTCGCAGCGGTTCCCGGAGACAAACTGACGTCCTCCCGAGAATTTATTGATGGTTAACCGGCAGCTGTTGGTACAGCCCCGGCATTTTGCCATACTGGTCTCGTACTGGAAGGCGCAGAGCTTCTCATAGGAGAGCAGGGAGGATTCCTGTCCCTCCTCATAGCGCTCTCTGGCGATAAGGGCGGCGCCGAAGGCCCCCATGATGCCTGCGATGTCGGGCCGGATGGCCTGGCAGTCCGCCACTTTCTCAAAGCTTCGCAGTACGGCGTCATTGTAAAAAGTACCGCCCTGGACCACGATCTGGCTGCCCAGCTCCGAGGCGTCTGAGACTTTGATCACCTTGAACAGCGCGTTCTTGATGACGGAATAGGCCAGTCCCGCGGAGATATCGGCCACGCTTGCCCCTTCCTTTTGGGCCTGCTTCACCCGGGAGTTCATAAATACGGTACAGCGGGTGCCCAGGTCTATGGGGTGGGCGGCGAAGATGGCGGCTTCCGCAAAATCTTCCACGCTGTAATTCAGGGATTTGGCGAAAGTCTCGATAAAGGAACCGCATCCGGAGGAGCAGGCCTCGTTTAACAGTACGCTGTCCACGGTCTGGTCCTTGATCTTGATGCACTTCATGTCCTGGCCGCCGATGTCCAGAATGCAGTCTACATCGGGATTGAAGAACGCGGCGGCATAGTAATGGGCCACCGTCTCCACCTCACCGTCGTCCAGGAGAAAGGCGGCCTTCATCAGCGCTTCGCCGTAGCCGGTGGAGCAGGCACGGGCGATCCGCACCTTGTCGGGAAGCTGTTCATAGATTTCCTTCAGGGAGCGGATGGCTGTCTTTAAGGGACTTCCGTCATTGTTGGCGTAAAAGGAGTAGAGCAGGGATCCGTCCTCTCCCACGAGGGCGATCTTGGTGGTGGTGGAACCGGCGTCGATGCCCAGGAACGCATTCCCGCTGTAGGAGGCCAGATCCCCTGTGGCCACATGGCTGCGGGCATGGCGCTCCCGGAAGGCGTCATAGGAGGCCCTGTCCTCAAACAGGGGTTCCATGCGCTCCACTTCGAATTCCATTTTGATCTCCGAGGAAAGCCTGCGGAGCATCTCCTCCATGGTGCAGAAGTTGTCTTCCTTTGCGTTCAGGGCGGAGCCGATGGCGGCGAAGAGGTGGGAATTGTCTGTATCTATTACGTGCTCGTCGTCCAACTTCAGGGTGCGGATAAAAGCGGCCTTCAGCTCCGACAGAAAATGGAGGGGGCCGCCTAAAAACGCCACATGCCCCCGGATGGGCTTGCCGCAGGCCAGTCCGGAGATGGTCTGGTTCACCACAGCCTGGAAAATGGAGGCGGCCAGATCCTCCTTGGTGGCCCCTTCATTGATGAGGGGCTGTATGTCTGTCTTGGCGAATACCCCGCACCTTGCGGCGATGGAGTACAGGGACTGATAATTTTTGGCGTATTCGTTCAGCCCGGAGGCGTCCGTCTGGATCAGGGAAGCCATCTGGTCGATAAAGGAGCCCGTGCCCCCGGCGCAGATGCCGTTCATCCGCTGTTCCACGTTTCCGCCCTCAAAATAGATGATTTTGGCGTCCTCGCCCCCCAGCTCTATGGCCACGTCGGTTTTCGGGGCCAGTTCCTTCAGGGCGGAGGCCACGGATATGACTTCCTGGATAAAGGGGACTCCCAGGCAGCCCGCCAGGGTCAGGCCTCCCGAACCCGTGATCATGGGGTGGAGCGTGAGACTGCCCAGTTCGCCGCAGGCCTTTTCCAGGAGGCTTCGCAGCGTCTCCCGGATATTGGCGTAATGCCGTTCATAATCTGAAAATAATATATGGTGCTCCCTGTCCAGAATCGCGATTTTGACGGTGGTGGAGCCAATGTCAATGCCCAGAAGGGCATGCGCATCCCCGGGAAGAACCCTATTACTGTTTGTGTATTCCATGCAGATCATCCTTCCTGTTTTGTTTCACAGCGGTCAGCCGTGATAAGCCGTACATAAATAGAATGTCCGACATCTCATGACATTTTAAGTCATTATAGTACAATGAAACGTAAAATGCAAATACCAAAAGCTGTGAAAAATTTATTAAAATTAAGATTTTTATATAAAAAAAGGAAAAGTCTGGTTTACTTATGGGAGGGGGAATGATAAAATACTTTACATAATGCTATTCACGCAGCGGGAAAGTATGATCCCGGGGAAGGGAAAAGGAGTAGGTCTATGAGTAATTTTGAGAAAAAATTCGGCAAGTATGCCGTCAGCAATCTTTCGCTGATACTGATTCTGTGCTATGTGGCAGGCTACGTCATCCAGCTGGTCAACGCGGATTTCCTTCTGTATCTGACGCTGAATCCCTACGCCATCCTCCACGGGCAGGTATGGAGGATTTTCACATGGCTGATCATACCGCCGTCCTCCCTGGATCCGTTTACCATCATTATGCTCCTGTTCTATTATAATATAGGCACCAGCCTGGAGCGGACATGGGGTGTATACCGCTATAATGTCTACCTGATCTCCGGGATGCTGTTTACCGTGATCGGCAGCTTTGTATGGCTGGCAATCCAGTATTTTGCAGGAGGAGCAGCCATGAACGTGGAATATGTCTCCACGCTTGCATCCCTTTATTTCAGCACGTATTACATTAATATGTCTATTTTCCTGGCCTTTGCGGCTACCTTCCCGGATGTTCAGGTGCTGCTGATGTTCATCATCCCGGTGAAGGTGAAATGGATGGGGATTCTGTACGGACTGGTACTGGTGTACGATTTCCTGTTCGCGGGCAGCATGGTGACCAGGATTGCCATCGCCTCCTCCCTGCTTAACTTCGTGATCTTTTTTGTCACGTCAAGAAACCATATTCACATGTCCCCGAAACAGATGAAGCGGAGGGCGGAATTTAAACAGGATATCAGGCGCAATTCCAAAGTGACGAAGCATAAGTGCGCCATATGCGGACAGACTGAGGATGACGACCCGTCACTGGAGTTCCGGTTCTGTTCCAAATGTAATGGGAATTATGAGTACTGCCAGCAGCATCTGTTTACACATACACATGTAAAATGAGACGGGAGGTCAGGAAATGGTATCCAGGGAGAGGGAGTTTGCGGAATGCCTGGAGCGCGTGCGGCGGACTGCCGGGGAGCAGGGGAACCGTATCGGGGAGGAGCAGGTCAGGGAGGTGTTTTCCGGACTGGACTTAAGCGAATCCCAGCTTCAGATGGTGTTTGATTATCTGGAGAAACACAGTGTGGGCATAGGGGAGCCGGGAAATCCGCAGGAACCCCTGACCCGGGAGGAGCAGGATTACCTTCAGCTGTACCTGGACAGCCTGGAGAGGCTTCCGGTGTGCAGCCAGGGCGAGAGAAGGGCCTGGGCCATGGGTGCCATGGCAGGCGACAGGGAGGCAGGGCGGTGCCTGGTAGAGGCCTGTCTGCAGCAGGTGGTGGACATAGCCAGGCTGTACACGGGCCAGGGGGTTTTGCTGGAGGATCTGATCGGGGAGGGAAACGCCGCCCTGTTTGCAGGGGTGGAGACGCTGGGCAGCGGCCCGGAAGGAACGGGGGATCCGTCCCAGGCGGAGAAGAAACTGGCAGGACTGATCATGGATGCCATGGAGGAGCTTATCCGGGAAAATGAGGATCAGGAGAAAACAGACCGGAAAATAGCGGCCAAAGTGAACCGGGTGGCAGACAAGGCTAAGGAACTGGCCGGGGAGCTGGGCAGGAAGGTGACGCCCCGGGAGCTGATGCAGGAGAGCGGCATGTCCCTGAAATCCATTCAGGAGGCCATGCGGATGAGCGGATATAAAATAGGGGATATCGAGTATGCAGAAGACGGTTTATGAGGATTACAAATACAGCGTCCAGGACACGGCGCGTATTTATGTGGGGTGTAAGTACACATTCGGGGAGTTCCTGGAGGAAGAGGAAATCCTGTTCAAGCTCCGTCTGGTGATGCAGAAATACATTCTTCCCGAGGCGGACCTTCAGGATACCCTGGAGACCCATCTTTATTACCTGGCCCCGGACAGTTTCCTGGTAAAGATTTACAGGCAGATGAAGGCGAGAGTGAGGGTAAACGTCCTGGAAACAAAGAAGCCTTTTCCCGTCATCGGGGGAGGAAAGACGGGGGAGGGCAGGAAGCGGTATGTGACGAGGCAGCTTACCGTGGAAGAGCTGGCGGCGGTGCCCCCGGAAGAGAAGGAGCGGCAGGGATATGTGATACAGGAGCTGTCTGTGAGCAAGTTGGCCCTGGCAGCCCTGTAAGGGGAACAGAATCCGCCCGGAGCCGTCATCCGGCATGGGTGTGAGAATAATTAATTATGAAGAAAGAGAGAGGAGAAAGACGGGAATGAACGTAGAAGAGCTGACTGGCTATGAGATCATTGAGAAGAGGCGGATCGAGGATATCGACAGCCTGGTTTACCTGTGCAGGCATAAGAAGACCGGCGCGAGGGTGGCGCTGATTTCCAATGACGATGACAACAAGGTATTTTATATCGGGTTCCGCACCACGCCGGAGGATTCCACCGGGGTGGCGCATATCCTGGAGCATTCCGTGCTCTGCGGATCCAGGGAATTTCCCGTGAAGGATCCTTTTATCGAACTGGCGAAGGGCTCCCTGAATACCTTCCTGAATGCCATAACCTATCCGGACCATACCGTGTACCCTGTGGCGAGCTGTAACGACAAGGATTTCCAGAATCTGATGCATGTATATCTGGACGCGGTGTTCCATCCCAATATCTATGAGAATGAAGCCATCTTCCGCCAGGAGGGATGGCATTATGAGTTGGACGAAGAGGGGGAACTGACATACAACGGAGTAGTCTACAATGAGATGAAGGGAGCCTATTCCTCCCCGGAGACAGTGCTGTTCCAGCAGATCAGCAGGGCCCTTTATCCCCATACTACCTACAGCTGTGAATCCGGGGGAGCCCCGGAGGCGATTCCGGATCTGACATATGAACAGTTCCTGGATTTCCACAGAACCTATTACCATCCTTCCAACAGCTACATCTACCTCTATGGCAACATGGACATGGCGGAGAAGCTTGCCTTTATTGATGAGCATTATCTTTCTGGCTATGAGGCCCTGGAGGTGGATTCCCAGGTGGCGTCGGAAGAGCCCTTTGACGCGCCTGTGCGCAGGACGGAGGAATTTCCGGTCAGCGAGGGGGAAAGCGTAGATGAAAATACCTATCTGTCCTGGAGTGTGTCCGTGGGGGATACGCTGGACCGTGAGCTTTTTGTTGCTTTCCAGGTTCTGGATTTTGCTCTGTGCACAGTGCCCGGCGCTCCCCTGAAAAAGGCCCTGATAGACAGGGGGATCGGCAAAGAGGTGTACAGTATCTACAACAACGACATAAAGCAGCCCTATTTCAGCGTGGTTGCAAAGGGCACTTCCGCTGACCGTGAGAAGGAGTTCCTGGAGACCATAGAGGGCGTCCTTCAGAAGATTGTAAGCGGGGGCTTTGACAAAAAGGCGCTGCTCGCAGCCATCAACCATTATGAGTTCAAGTACAGGGAGGCTGATTTCGGAAGCTTTCCCAAGGGACTCATGTATGGGCTTGACGTCCTGGAAAGCTGGATGTACGACGACACAAAGCCTTTTCTCCACCTGGAGGCAAACGAAACCTACGCCGGACTGCGCAGGAAGGTGGAGGAAGGGTATTTCGAAGGCCTTATCGACAGGTATTTCCTGAAAAACCCCCATGGGGCGACGGTGATACTGCAGCCCAGGGAAGGGCTTGCAGGGGAGCGGGAGGAAGCACTGAAGAAGGCTCTTGCGGAGAAGAAGGCGGGGATGTCCCCGGAGGAGATTGCGGACATTCACCGTATGATGGATGCTCTGGAGGCATTCCGTGAGAAGGAGGATACGCCGGAGGACCTGGCGAAGATTCCCCTTCTGGCCAGGGAGGATATGAAGCGGGAGGCCGCTCCCCTGTATAACGAGGAGAGAACCCTGGCAGGCCTTCCGGCCCTGTACCATAATGTGTTCACCAACGGCATCGGCTATTTAAGGCTGATGTTTAAGGCGCAGGATGTGCCGGGGGAATACTTCCCCTATATCGGGATTCTGCAGAATGTGTTCTGCCATGTGGATACGGAGAATTATTCCTATGCGGATCTGTGCAGTGAAATCAACCTGGCGGCCGGGGAGATCGGGGTCGGATTGAATAACTATGCCGATACGCAGGATCCAGGCCGGTACACCGTGACCCTGGAGGTGGCAGCCAAGGCGCTGTACGGAAATCTGGGCCGGGCCCTGGAGCTTATGGAGGAACTGATTCTGCGCAGCGATTTCACGGATTCCAGGAGGCTTAAGGAGATCCTTGCTGAATATAATTCCCGGACACGGGAATATATGCAGGAGGCGGGCAACAATGTGGCGGTGACCAGGGCGCTTGCCTATGGAAACGATCCCCACGCCGCGATTGACGAGCTGACAGGTATGGGCCAGTACCGCATGACGTCTGCACTGGAAAAGGAATTTGACACGAAAAAGGAGATGCTCATCGGATGCCTGCAGGAACTGTGCAGGATGATCTTCCGGCCCGAGAACCTGATGGTGGACTTTACGGGGGACGGGCATGCCTTCGAGAGTCTGGAAGCCGGTCTGGATGCGCTGAAGGGGAAGCTTTATACCTGTAGTGTGGAGACGGGCCGTCATGTGCCCGAAACGGCCAGAAAGAATGAAGGGTTTATGACATCCGGACAGGTACAGTATGTATGCAGGGCGGGAAATTTCCTGAAGAAGGGGCTGCCCTACAGGGGGACGCTGAAGGTTCTGAATGTGATGATGGGCTATGAATATTTGTGGACGAATATCCGGGTCAAGGGCGGAGCCTACGGATGCATGTGCGGCTTTGCGAGGACGGGGGAGAGTTATTTTGTATCCTACCGGGATCCCAACCTGGGGCAGACCATAGATGTATACGAAAAAGCGGCGGATTTTGTGGAAAATTACGAAGCGGACGAAAGAACCATGACCCAGTACATCATCGGGACATTCAGTATGCTGGACATGCCGCTGACAGCTTCGGGAAAAGGGCGACGTTCCCGGGAAGCCTATATGCGGGGAATCACCCCTGACATGATCCAGAAGGAGAGGGATGAGGTAATGGATGCCACCCCGGAGGATATCAGGGCGCTGGGCGCCTATATCCGGGCTTTTATGGAGGATGACTATCTGTGCGTTGTAGGAAACGAACAGAAGATCCGTTCGGAAGCGGATAAGTTTATGAAGATTGAAAACCTTGTTTAGGATGCAGAGGCAGGAGAATATGGAGAATACACCTTATAAAGCAGGGTTTGTCACTTTAATCGGCAGGCCCAATGTGGGAAAATCCACTTTGATGAACCGGCTGATCGGACAGAAAATAGCCATTACATCCCCCAGGCCCCAGACAACGCGGAACCGGATCAGGACCGTACTGACCCTGGAGGAAGGGCAGATCGTATTTCTTGACACGCCGGGAATCCACAAGGCGAAGAACAAACTGGGGGACTATATGGTGAACGCCGCGGAGCATACCCTGGAGGAAGCTGACGTTGTCCTGTGGTTGGTGGAACCGGCGAATTATATCGGCGCGGGCGAACGGCATATCATAGAAGAACTGAAGAAGGTAAAGACCCCGGTGATCCTGGTGATCAACAAGACTGACACGGTGAAGAGGGAGGCTGTGCTTTCCTTTATCGACACATACCGGAAAGAGCTTGATTTTGCGGAGATCGTTCCGGTCTCCGCCTTAAAGGGGGACAATACGGAGGAGCTGGTAAAATGCATCCTGGACTACCTCCCCCAGGGCCATCCTTTTTTTGACGAGGATACCGTCACGGACCAGCCTATGCGGCAGATCGTGGCGGAGCTGGTCAGGGAGAAGGCGCTGCGCCTCCTGGAGGAGGAAGTGCCTCACGGGGTTGCGGTCAGCATTGAGAGCATGAAGGAAAGAGGTAAAATCTGCCATATCGAGGCTTCCATCATATGCGAGAGGGAGTCCCACAAGGGGATCATCATCGGGAAGGGGGGCCAGATGCTCAAGAGGATCGGCTCCGACGCCAGGCGAGAGATAGAAGAGATGCTGGAGATGCAGGTGAATCTGAAACTGTTTGTAAAAGTAAAGAAAGACTGGCGGGACAGTGACTATCTACTTAAAAATTTCGGCTATAATCCGAAAGATATTTCCAGTACCTGAAAGGGCGAATATTAAAATTGAAAATGCAGACTCTATAGGGGACAGGCTCTGCGGCACAGCGAATGGTACCGGCGGCCCAGGGCGTAACGTCTGTACGGAGGATGCAAAAAATGGAAGAGAGATACTGGAAGCAATTTGAAAACAGCGGTAAAGTAGAGGATTATCTCACCTTTGTGTCAAGTGTGAGACAGGGGCAGGAGAGAGCAGACACCCATGCAGGAACATATATCGGTGACAGGAATCATACTGAAACAGACCCCGGTGGGGGATTACGACAGGCATGTCAGCCTTTTGACTAAGGAGAGGGGAAAGGTTTCCGCCTTCGCCAGGGGGGCCCGCAGGCCGGGAAGCCGTCTGGCGGCGGCAACCAATCCTTTTGCCTTTGGTGCTTTCCGGCTCTATGAGGGTAGAAATTCCCTTACCCTGGTGGAGGCGGACATCCAGAATTATTTCGAGGATCTCCGGACAGATTACATTGGGGCATGTTACGGCATGTATTTTGCCGAGGTGACGGATTTTTATACCAGGGAAAACAATGACGAGCGGGAAATGATGAAACTGCTCTACCAGTCGCTGCGGGCCCTCTGTGCCCCGTCCCTGCCCAATCCCCTGGTCCGGTGCGTCTTTGAGTGCAGGGCCATGGCCGTGAACGGGGAGTTCCCCAGGGACTTTCGGACAGGAGCTTATCTGCCCGGCGACGAAGCGCTGGGGGAATCGGCCGTCTATGCCCTGGGGTATATTGCGGCCAGCCCCGTGGAGAAGCTCTATACTTTTACTGTGACAGATCCGGTTTTGGAGGAGATGAAGGGGGCTGCGGCGCGTTATATGAAGCATTTTGTGGGGCGGAATTTTAAAAGTCTGGAAGTTCTGCAAAGTCTTAGTTGAAAAAAAGACTGCTTTTTGATACAATAGCAAAGAACTTGGATTTTACATAAAAATGAAGAAAGGTAGAATGCAGACATTTTGCACCCCGGGATACGGGGCGGTGTTGGTTATGGGAAAAATCAGGAAGCTGGCGGTAATAATCTGTCTCTGCGCGGTATTCCTTGCAGGATGCGGCGGGGTAAGGGTACCGGATGTAGTGAATACGCCCACCGTTGCCGTTGGCAGGGAGGGAGACATAACGGTATGGCAGATAGGGGACTTTGGCAAGTCGTACTATGATCTTGCGGAGCTGGACAGTATGGCCCGGAAGGAAGCGGCGGAATACAATGCGGAGAAGGGGAGGGAGACGGCGGTGTCCGTGGAGAAGGTGGAATCCCTGGAAGGCGGCAGGGTAGCCGTGGTTTACCTTTTTGACAACTGGGAGAGCTGCAGCGGCTTCGGGGAGGAGACACTGTTTTACGGCGAGGTGAAGGAAGCGGCGGTGAACGGTTTTTCGGGTGCGGATACTGTAATGAAAAGCGTAAAGGATGATTCCGTGCTTGATGGGGGACTTCTGGGGCAGTCATACGGGGAGTATCTGCTTGTCACGGATATGAAGGCGGATATTTACTGCGGCCGCAAGGTCGTCTATATCAGCCAGGGAGCCTCGGTGAATGAGGACGGAAGCATAAGGCCCCCCGAGGAGGACGGGTTTGTCTATATCCTGATGAAGTGAGGCTTCCTGGAGGAGGTATCTGTAAGATGCCGGGGACGGAAAGCCGCGGGAAACCCCTGACGGGAAAATGTCCCTGACGGGACATGGGCGGAGACCGGCCGTCTCCGGGAATCATAGAAAGGAATGGTTTAGATATGGAAAAGACAATGGAAAAAATAGTGGCGCTGGCCAAGGCCAGGGGGTTTATCTATCCTGGCTCCGAGATCTACGGCGGCCTGGCCAATACCTGGGATTACGGCAACCTGGGGGTGGAGCTGAAAAATAATGTGAAGAGGGCCTGGTGGCAGAAATTTGTCCAGGAGAATCCCTACAACGTGGGCGTGGACTGTGCCATCCTGATGAATCCCCAGACCTGGGTGGCAAGCGGCCATCTGGGCGGTTTTTCGGACCCCTTGATGGACTGCAGGGAATGCCATGAGCGTTTCCGGGCAGACAAATTGATTGAGGACTTCTGCGGGGAGAAGGGCATCGAGCTGAAGGAGAGCGTGGATGCCTGGAGCCAGGAACAGATGAAGGAATTTGTGGAAGAGCATACTATCCCGTGCCCCAGCTGCGGCAAGCACAATTTCACGGACATCCGTCAGTTCAACCTGATGTTCAAGACCTTCCAGGGCGTGACGGAGGATGCCAAGAGCGTGGTGTATCTGAGGCCTGAGACTGCCCAGGGTATCTTTGTGAACTTTAAAAATGTCCAGAGGACTTCCAGGAAGAAGATTCCCTTCGGCATCGGGCAGATCGGCAAGGCCTTCCGCAATGAGATCACTCCCGGAAACTTTACCTTCCGCACCCGCGAGTTCGAGCAGATGGAACTGGAGTTCTTCTGCGCGCCGGGCACGGATCTGGAATGGTTCCAGTACTGGAGGGGCTTCTGTCGTGACTGGCTGATCTCCCTTGGCATCAAGGAGGATGAGATGAGGCTGCGGGACCACAGCCCTGAGGAATTATGTTTCTACAGCAAGGGCACCACGGACATTGAGTTCCTCTTCCCCTTTGGTTGGGGCGAGCTGTGGGGCATTGCAGACAGGACGGATTATGACCTGACCCAGCATGCCAATACCTCCGGGGAGGACATGTCCTATTTCGACGACGAGAAGAAGGAGAAGTACATACCCTATGTGGTGGAGCCTTCCCTGGGGGCTGACAGGGTGGTGCTTGCCTTCCTGTGCGCAGCCTACGACGAGGAGGAACTGGAGGGCGGCGATATGCGGACAGTGCTTCGTTTCCACCCGGCATTGGCTCCTGTGAAGATCGGCGTGCTGCCCCTCTCCAAGAAGCTGGGCGAGGGCGCGGAGAAGGTTTACGCACAGCTGTGCAGGAAATACAACTGTGAATATGACGACAGGGGCAACATCGGCAAGAGATATCGCCGCCAGGATGAAATAGGCACGCCCTTCTGCGTCACTTATGATTTCGATTCCGAGACAGACGGCTGCGTGACAGTCCGCTTCCGGGATTCCATGGAACAGGAGAGAGTGGAGATCAAGAATCTGGATGCTTATTTTGCGGACAAATTTACGTTTTGATGTGATGTGAAAAGCTTGGGGCGGAGGGATTCTTCTGCCCCTTTTTGTGCGTGGGGATATCCGGAGGGAAAATGGTGGCGGGAAATCGGATTGGAGGATTGGATGAATCGGACGGAAAGTTTTCTGGTTTTGGGGATAGAGGCAACAAAAGATGAAAAGGCAATAAAAAATGCATACAGAACGAAGCTGTCGGTAACCAATCCGGAGGATGACCCGGAGGGGTTTAAACGGCTTCGGGCCGCCTATGAGGAAGCCTGCAGGTACGCGGGAGAGGAGGAGAAGCGGGAAGAAGAGAAGACCAGGGATACCACGCCCTCCGGCCTGTGGCTTGAAAAAGCGGTAAAAATATACGAAAATATCCGTACCAGGCAGGACACAGAATGTTGGAAGGCCCTTTTTGAGGAGGACGTGTTTTTCTCCATCGAGGAGGAGGAGAACTGCCGACTGAAACTGCTGGGATATCTGACGGAGCATTTCAAGCTTCCCACTGCGGTATGGAAGCTGTTTGACCAGAAACTGTCCATTGTCAGCGACGCCAAAACCCTGAGGGAGAAATTTCCACTGAATTTCGTACATTATATTGTGGGGAGATGTGAAAGGGGCGAGGATCTGGAATTCAGCCAGTTTGAGGGCGGGGATGAGGCGGACTATGACCTTTTTCTGGAATATTACGACCGCTGCTGGCAGGCCCTTCAGGAAAATAAGCTGGAGGAAGCCGAGAATTGTGTGCGCAGTGCCGATAAACTGGGCATCAGACATCCTGTGATGGAGATCAGCCGGGCAAATATTCTGCTGAGACAGGGGCAGAAAGAGAAGGCAGTGGCCATTATGGAGGAGCAGAGGGAAAAGTATCCCGAAGACGCAATGATCTGTTATAATTTTGCGGAAATGCTCTGGATGATGGGGGAGGAAGAGGCGGACAGTCCCAGCAGGAGCCGGGCCGCCGGCATGTATGAGAAGCTGAAGGAAGAAAATGACAGTCACTATATGGCAAACTTCAGGCTGACGGAATGGTACTACAGCCAGAAGCAGTACAGGACCGCGAAGAAATGCGCGGAGAAGGTGCTTGCCACCGGAAGTGACGACGCTTTTCTGGATACCCTGGCCAGGATAAATGAGGAGATTGAGAAGGAGCTGGAGGTTCGGCTCCGGGAGGAGCCGGGCTGGGAACCCCGGCTGGAGTTATGCTGGTGCTATCTCCAGGACGGGAAGATAGCCCGGGGCATCCACATGGCATTGAAACTGGAAAAACTGCTGCCCCCGGAAAAAGAGGCCGAATACAACGGACTGCTGGCAAAACTCTATGTGGAGCAGGGGGAATATGAAACCGCCATTGCCATGACCAGGGCCTGGGAGGATTCCCTGAGGAAAAAGATAGAGAAGTATACGGTTTCCGATGAGGGGGAGACGAAAAGGGACAGGGACAGGCTCAGGCAGGCGCACCTGATCAGGATGCAGTGCTACCACAATCTGGGGTTCAGGGATAAGGAAAACTTTGGCCTTGCGGTGGAGGAAGGAAAAAGCATTCTTCAGGGAAATGCAAAGGACATAGGGATCCTGCTGGAGATAGCCCAGATATATGCGGAGATGGAGGAATATGAACAATGTCTGGAAACTTCCCAGAATCTGGTGGACGAGCATCAGATTTTTGCGGCCTATGCCTCTTCCATGGAAGCATACAGGCGGCAGCTGAACGCGGGGGGCGTTGTCAGGACGGCCTGCGCCTGTATCAGGTATTTTCCGAACTTTGCCAGGGCATATGAGTATCTTGCCAAGGTATACCTGGATCTGGACCGTCATGATGACCTGAGGAAGGTTCTGGAGGATGCCGCAAAGAACGGGGTGAGCAGTCCGCTGCTGGAGGCCAGCGCCTTCCAGATGGATCATGAGACCATGGATATTAACCTGCTTAACGTTAAGCTGAAGAAGTTCCGGGATGTTTTCTTTAAGCAGGTGGAGAAAGGGGACATGGATTATTATGATAAGGGCCTGCCCATACTCACGGAATACCTTTATCATTATCCCGATGACTTTATGCTGGTGGAGAGGGCTATTTTCCACAGGGCAGCCCACCGCCTGGAGGAGGCCAGGCTGGATTTCGAGAAGGCGCTGTACCTTAATCCGGCAAACCCCTATGCGCTGAACGGCCTTAGTTTTGTATACAAATACCAGGGGGATTATGAGAAGGCCCTGTTTTTTATCAAAAAAGCCATCCTGTACATGGATAAGGAAATGTCGCCGGTGATTTATGCCGATATGGGAAATCTCTATTCCCTGCTGGGGATAAACGAGATGGCCCTGGAAGCCTACAGGCAGTATGAGGGGCTGACAGGCGAAAACCGGAGTAACTGGTTCGGGGAGAATCTGGCGGAGATCTATCAGAGAATGGGCCGTACGGAGGAGGCGGAGGCAGTCTATGAACGCTATTATAAAAAGGACAGGTGGAGCCGTTACGAAAAGCTGGCAGACTTATATAGTGCGGTGGGCGATGGGGAGAAGGCCCGGAGGACTCTGAACCGGTGGGGAGGGGAACTGCACTCGGGCACTGTGCGCAGGGTTATAAAGGAAATCCTGTCCCCGGGAATGCGCAGGAAGCAGGAAGTGGTTTCCTATCCTGCCTATTACTGCAGCAGAGGGTGGATGGAACTGCTGTTCGGGAAAAAAGGGGCCGCCATGAGGGCTTTTGACAAAATGTTCCGCAACGGACTGGTGGAAAGTTCTATGGAGGGCAGGATTTGCGATGCGGTTTTTGCCTGCATCCTCTGCGGGGACGGAAAAAGGGGAAAAAAATATGCGCAGCGCCTGCAAAACTGGCTGGATAGGGAGAAAGCGGCCGGTACGGCCAAATACTACAACCAGGAGAAAGGGCATCTGCAGATGGAGTTTCTGGCAGCTTACTATACGGAAGACGTGGGGAAGCTTCAGGAGATTCTGGACAGGGAGGAGGGCTGTGAGATCTGCCATTTCTGCACCTGTCCTCTGTGCAAGGAGCTGGAAAGCGCCAGGGTACTGCTTCTGCTGAGGATGGGAAAGCGGGAGGAGGCTAGGGAGCGGCTGCGCAGGGTTCTGGAGATTCAGCCGTGGGACGAATACATGCTGGCGGTAAAGCACACAGTCTTCAGGGACCAGATGTGAGGTTTATTAATTTTTACCAATATGAAATTTTGCGTGAATATGGACAGCAGTTGTGTTATACTGATAGTCAGTGGACAGGAACTTTGCCGAAACGGTTCTGGTGGAAGCTCCGAAAAGAGGAAAAATGATGCCATGGTACAAGCCGGGACAGCTTTGGAAACAAAAGCAGCCCGGGCGGAAATGGCATGGAGGGAAGCATGATTGTAGGAATTGACTTAGGCACGACGAACAGCCTGATCGCATATTTTACGGAAGAGGGGCCGAAGATCATCCCAAACAGGCTGGGGAAAGAACTTACCCCCTCCGTGGTCAGCGTGGACGGGGAAGGAAACGTGTATGTGGGTGAGACGGCCAGGGAAAGGATGGGTCTGTATCCCGACACCGTGGCCCAGGCTTTCAAGCGGAGCATGGGAACGGAGCGGGATTATGTTCTGAGCGGGAGGCACTTCAGGCCGGAGGAACTGTCCAGCCTGGTGCTCCGTTCCCTGAAGGAGGATGCGGAAAACTACCTGGGGGAAGAAGTGACTGAGGCAGTCATCAGCGTGCCGGCTTACTTTGACGACAAGAGGAGGAAGGCGACAAAACGTGCCGGGGAACTGGCCGGGCTGAAGGTGGAGCGGATGATCTCCGAGCCGACGGCAGCGGCGGTGGCTTACGGGCTTTATGATAAGGAAAAGGATACCCGTTTCCTGGTGTTTGACCTGGGGGGCGGAACCTTTGACGTGTCTATTCTGGAACTGTACCACAATATCCTGGAGGTGCGCGCGGTAGCCGGGGACAATTACCTGGGCGGGGAGGATTTTACCGAGGTGATGGCAAAACTTTTCCTGCAGAAGGCCAGGCTGCAGCTGCAGAATCTGTCGGAAAAGGAACAGGCCCGCCTGTTTCGGGAGGCGGAGAGGGCTAAATGCGCCATCAACGATACTGACAGGGTAAAAATTGCTTTTTTGTACAAGGAAGAAACCCTGGAGCAGCAGATTACTTACAAGGAATACGAGGAGGCCTGCGAAGACCTTCTCATGAAGATCCGGGAACCTGTGAAGAAAAGCCTGGCAGATGCTGGCCTGAAACTGGGGGACATCGATGAGGTTCTGCTCATCGGAGGAGCCACCAGGCTGTCCATTGTCAGGGATTTCCTGATCCGCCTGTTCCGGAAGTTTCCGGACACCAGAATGAATCCTGACGAGACCGTGGCCATGGGGGCGGCTGTGCAGGCTGCCATGAAGGAGCGCAGGGAGGAAGTGAAGGAGGTCATTCTGACGGATGTCTGTTCTTTCACCCTGGGTACCGAGGTGGTGGTGGAATACGACGAGGGAAAATATGAGGACGGCAGGTTCTGCCCTATTATTGAGCGCAATACCGTCATTCCGGCCAGTCATACGGAGCGCCTTTACACCGCCAGGGACAATCAGACCAAAGTGCGTGTGCGGGTGCTGCAGGGAGAGAGCCGCTTTGCCCGGAACAATCTGTTCCTGGGAGAACTGGAGATCGAGATTCCCAAGGGCCCCAGGGGGCAGGAATCCGTGGACGTGACCTATACATATGACATCAATTCCCTTCTGGAAGT
>CAJTSY010000030.1:27509-32171 GCA_910578995.1 uncultured Acetatifactor sp. | reverse complement strand
CTGCAGAGGGTGAGATACTGCATCCGGTTCAGCATGGCCCCCCAGTTAATCTTGGCGTTCATCACCTGATTCATGAGATGCAGGGCCAGCAGCGCGGCAGACAGCCCCAGGATGTCCGCCGTAAGCGCCTCCGCAGATACGCCCTCCCCAATCCACTTCACCATATAGGAGGATAAAAATGTAGTACAAAGGGGCAGCAGCACCAACACAGGCATCTGCAGCACCGTGACCGTCATGAGGAATTTGTCCATCTGCCAGGCCTTTCCAAGAGCGAAAGCCAGATTGCCTGACATGGAATGCGTTGTGGCTTTCTCTGATTTTGGTTTCATTTTACACCGATCCTTTCCTGTCCCTGATTGTATTGCAGCGAAATCCCAAATCAGCGGATTTGCACTTCATAAAATTAAGAATAACATGTTTAAACCTTTTGTAAATACCCCTGGCGCAACAGGTAATGAGCGTGGAGCAAGTGGTGGAAAAACCGACATGAACGCTTCCCAACTATGGGTTGAGTTTTATGGAAAAAAACAACCTGTCATTTATGGACATTACATGATACAGCAACTATAATAATATCATTCACGGCTTCGCCGCTCACAGCAGCTGATGCAAATAGAATTCGAATGCAGAATTCGATTGTCAAAAGTCGGGCAGGAGCAGCCCATTTTGACGCAAGCAGCCTTCACCGCGGCGCCAGGTAAACCGTGACACTCTTTAATAAGTACACTATATCACTGCCATTACAAAACCAAGGAGACGACGAATATGTTTGATGCCAGAAAAATGGGAAAGCAGATTGCACATCTGCGCATAAGCCGCAGCTACACACAGGAACAGCTCGCGGAGAAATTAAAGGTTTCAC
The DNA here is from genome assembly GCA_910578995.1 of uncultured Acetatifactor sp. Classification (GTDB taxonomy): domain Bacteria; phylum Bacillota; class Clostridia; order Lachnospirales; family Lachnospiraceae; genus Acetatifactor. The sequence continues at coordinate 31,309 of CAJTSY010000030.1, read as the reverse complement.
CCCAGGCGGTGAGCAAATGGGAGAACGGAAAAGCCGTACCTGAGGTGCCCATGCTCTGTGAACTATCCAGGCTCTTTAACTGTACCGTAGACAGAATTCTTGATCCCTCTTCCTGCGTTCTGCGCGACATGGACTTTGACTATGAATTCCTTGTAAATCCCCGGATTCCTGTGGCCGATTATTCAGGGCCTGAATGGCCCAAAAGTATCTCCTGTGCCTCTCTTTTCACTGCCTTAAAACTGTTTTTCGGACTGGAGCAGCGCAGGGACGCCATGGGCCGCCAGATAAACGATGATGAAGAGTATATCCTGCAGTCAGCGATTGCGAATATCTGTTTCGGCTATTCCTATGGGCCCGATTCGTGGATTCATGACAGCTTTCTAATTTATGGCCTGGATTATGAGATACATGCAAAGACAGATTATACAGAAGGGGAATTCATTGCCCTCGCCTGCAGGCAGATCGAACATGGGTTTCCTGTCGTCATTATCCCGAAAGAGTACACGGATACCATTTTTGCCGTCGGCTTTTCCCGCCATGGTCAGATTTTAAAGGGACTGGGTTTCCTGGATGGAGATGACCTGAAAAATGCGAAGATATACTTTGACCAGCTGAACCAATATGCCGGATGGTACAAAACCGACTGCGATATGATGATTATAAAACCTTCAGATGAAACTATGCCCCTGGCAAAAGCGTGCGCAAACGCGCTCCTGAGAGGGATAACACTGCTGTCCAATACCGAACATTGCGGAGCGGACAAAATGCAAGGTTATGGTCTGGTCATTTACCGGAACTGGTGTGAACTATTAAGGGAAGAAAACCAAAGAGATGCGGGCCAGATCGAATGTGTTTTTCCCCATGCGTTTATTCATTATGAAAATAAGTTAAGAACAAAACAGTTTTTCGAACTATGTGTAAACACTATCCCTGATATTGATAAGGAACTTATGGCTTTGGCAATCGCTCAATACAATGACATTTGTTCCTCCGCGGCAGATATAGCGACGATCGCCCACCAACGTGATTCCTTTCCCAAAGACGCCCTGAAGGAAAAAAGAAACCGTATCATTGAAATGCTGCGCAGGAGCTGTGAGCAGGAGGAACTTGCGCTTTGTTACCTGCAAAAGGCGGCCGGTTAGATACGAAAAATGCCCTGCGGTGCCGTTAACTGGACAGAAACCGGGAGCTGTTGACGCTGCTTTTCATGATGGCAGATATTCTAAAATATTTTACTACGAAGAAATCGGCGACTACGCCACAGCCCATTTACTCTGGCGCGAGGTAATTGAGGAACTAAAAAGATCCGGACATGGCATTGAAGCTGCGGCAGACGAAAAGCTCGCACAGGCATGTCTGGAAAAAGAGAAGGAAAAACGGAAAAAATATACATTGTTGCAAAACCTCTTTCCCTATGGTATGATGTCAAATATAGAAACCAATTCCAAATTTGTCGTGTTGTAACTACTATACTCGTGAGCGCACGCATTTGCCAAATGCCTGCCTTACAGCACAGGCGTGCTCACTCGTCGTACATTTACGCCGACAAATAATTTCAGTCGTAAGTATAAATTGTGGCAGATCATTTTGATATCAATGCCGCTGAATTGACATCATAATCAGGATAGGAGAGGAACAAAATGAACTATATCCCAAGAGCCCTGGAAGACAGATTGCGCAAATACGAAAAAACGTACAAAGCCCTCCTGGTAACCGGCCCCCGCCAGGTAGGGAAATCCACACTGCTGAAGAAAACCTTCCCCCACAGGAAATATGTATCCCTGGACGATCCCTTCCTGGAAGAGCAGGCAAGGGAGGAGGGCGGCCTGTTTCTCACCCTGAATTCCCCGCCTGTGACCATCGACGAAGTCCAGAGAGCAAAGGAACTGTTCCGCTATATTAAAATCAAATGCGATGAAAGCGGGGAATCGGGCTTGTTCTGCCTCTCCGGTTCACAGCCCTTCCACCTGATGCAGCATGTGTCGGAGTCCCTGTCCGGACGGATCGGAATCGTGGAGCTTTCGGGACTGTCTCTGCGGGAATGCATGGGAGACCGCTTTAACAGGCACTTTCTTCCCACACTGGAATATGTAACGGACCGAAAGAAAACCCTGCGGAAACCGGAAAACATCTGGGAAATCATCCACAGGGGCGGCTATCCGGAACTGCAGAAGGAAGAGAAAGAATGGAACGCATTCTATGCCGACTATGTCAGGACCTATATAGAACGGGATGTAAGGGAACTGGCAGCGGTGCAGGATCTGAATGCCTTCCGGCAGTTTATGATTGCCGCCGCGGCAAGGACAGGCGAAATGCTGAATTACTCCTCCATAGCGTCTGAAATCGGGAAGGATGTCGGAACCGTCAAGAACTGGATCTCCATTTTAGAGGCCTCAGGCATTCTGTATCTGTTGGAACCATATACTTCCAATGTCCTGAAAAGAGCGACGAAGTCGCCCAAGCTCTACTTCCGGGATACGGGACTTGCCTGCTATCTCACCAGATGGCTCACCCCGGAAACCCTTGCTTACGGAGCCATGAGCGGGCCGCTCTTTGAAACCTTTGCGGTCACGGAAATTCTAAAATCCTTTGCCTACGAGGGCCTGGACTACCGCCACTATGTATCCCATTACCGGGGCCGGGACAGGAAAAAAACGACAGATGACGACAGCCTCCGGGAGACAGAATCGGAAATCGATCTGATCATTGAGGAAAACGGAACGCTCTATCCCATAGAGATCAGGAAAAACGCACAGGGAAAGGCGGCTATGACATCGGCCTTCCCCATTCTTGACCGGATTCCCGGGAAAACCCGCGGAATGGGAGCCGTCCTGTGCTGCTGCCCTGATGTGGGAATACTCCGGGAAAATATATTGCAGATTCCGGTGTGGTATGTCTGACGGCGGCATGGCTCAGCCGGCCCCACAGCCACTGGCAGCAGCAGGCTCAGCCGACCCCACAGCCACTGGCAACAGCAGGCTCAGCCGACACCAACGCCAGTCCACGCTTCACCCTCCATACACTCCCTTAAAGGCCCGGTATGTCCTGGCCATGCCTTCCTCCAGGCTGATATAGGAAAAGCCAAGCTCCTTTTGACCTTTTTCGCCGGAATACAGCTCGGATTCTTCCTCCGCCACAGGAAAAGGCAACGGGACTCCCTGCTGCAAAGCCTGACCCGCCGTCATGGGAATCTCCGTAAATTCCACGTCCGCCGCTTTCCCCAGGGCATCCAGAAACAGATCATAGGTGATTGTTTCCTCCGGGCAGACATTATAGGCCTGACCATAAGATTTCGGATTGAGCAGACATTTCAGCACAGCCTCCGCGGCATCCTTCACATAGACAAACTGAAAAGATCCTGATGCATCCGTTACACGCGGCAGGACGTGGTTCTGCACCATCAGCTGAATATAGGCGGACTCCCTGGGAGCATAATTATACGGTCCGTAGAGTACCGCCGGACGCAGAACCGTAGTCTCTATGCCCTTCCTTCCGCATTCCTCCAAAAGCTCCTGCTCCAAAGCCACCTTGCCCTCAATGTAAGCCCCTGCCTCCCCGGGTAAGCTTCTGGTCTCAAAAGGCGTATCCTCCCTCTTCCTTCCGGGAATCCCCCTTTTATATACGTCCACCGTACTGATCAGAACGTACTGTCTGACGCTGCCCTCCAGGTTCCGGAGCACTTTGGCGATATCCCCTTTCTCATAGGCGCAGAAATCCACTATTGTCTCGTAGTCATCCCTGCAGGACTTCCAGAACGCCTCATCCCTTCTGTCGCTCTTTTTTTCCGCTACCCCCAGGCC
>CAJTSY010000030.1:18355-27409 GCA_910578995.1 uncultured Acetatifactor sp. | reverse complement strand
AAACATCCTCACCAATCTGTCCTTCTTCCCGTTATAAGGCTGATACCGCAGCGGCAGGTCAATCCAACCGTACTTCTTCAGTACATTTTTCTCATGGGAAAAGGTCTCGAAGCTCCGTATCCCATGATAAGAGCCCATCCCGCTGTTCCCCACGCCTCCGAAGCCCATCCGGGATGTGGCCAGGTGCATAATGGTATCATTGATACATCCTCCCCCAAAAGAGACACTTTCCAGAAACCTTTTTTCCGTACTTTTATCTCTGGTAAACAGATAGGCTGCCAAAGGCTTTTCCCTCTTCCGCACAAATTCAAAGGCCTGGTCTATATCCTCAAAAGTCAATACGGGCAGAATGGGCCCGAAAATTTCCTCCTGCATCACCGCATCCTCCGGCGACACAGAATCCATCACCGCCGGCGCGATCCGCAGGGTCTCCGGATCCGTCTCGCCGCCCCACACAAGTCTACCCGGATCCACTTCGCGGTTCCCGGCATGTTTCCCCGGTTCTATCTCTCCGTCCCGGGCAACTCTCTCCGGTTTCGCATCGCCGTCCCGTACAACACTCCCCGGCACCATCAGCCCCATTAACCTGTCAAAATGCTTCCGGTTTATGATCTTTCCGTAATCCGGGTTCTCCAGTGGCTTTTCACCATACATCCCCTCTACGGCAGCGCGGAACTGCTCCAGGAAGGCCTCCTTCACGGAACTGTGAATCAGCAGATAATCCGGCGCCACGCAGGTCTGTCCGCAGTTTAAGTATTTTCCGAAGGCAATCCTGGCGGCCGCAAGCTTCAGATCCGCGGTCTGGTCCACAATGCAGGGACTCTTTCCCCCCAGCTCCAGTGTGACAGGCGTCAGATGTGCCGCAGCCTTCTCCATCACCAGTTTTCCCACCGTGACGCCTCCGGTAAAGAAGATATAGTCAAACCGTTCCTCCAGCAGAGCGCTGTTCTCCGCCCTGCCGCCTTCCACCACCGCCACATACTCCTGAGGAAAGACCTCCTGCATCAACTCCCTTATTGCTGCAGAAGTCGCAGGAGAATAAGCGGAGGGCTTCAGGACACAGCAGTTTCCCGCCGCAATGGCCCCGATCATGGGCTCCACGCACAGCAAAAAAGGATAATTCCAGGGCGACATGATCAGCACACAGCCATAGGGCTCCCTGACGGAAAAGCTTCTCCCGTGGAAATTGGTCAGGTCTGTCCCCCGGCGCTTCGGCCTTGCCCACTTTCTCAGATGCCGGATCTGATAAGACAGCTCACTCAGGGTAAGCCCCACCTCACACATATAGGCCTCGCTGGCGCTCTTTCCCAGATCCGCCCTCATGGCATCACAAAGCTGCCCTTCCCGGGCGCGGATGGCCTGCCGCAGTTTTTTCAGCGCCGCAATCCGGAATTCCACATCCCTGGTAGCTCCGCTGTCAAAATACTGTCTCTGCTTTTTTACGATATGGCTGATTTCCATTTCTGTCCGTTCCTTTCCGGGTTCTTCTCGCAGACTCTCTCCAGGCCGCCGATCTTCCGGTACATGACTGCCAGTTCCCTTCTGTCCATCAACCTGGGTACAGGATAGAGGGGATTGCTCTCCTTATCCGCGTGGGCGGCCATCTGGGGGATGTCCTCCTCCCGGATGCCCTCCAGGGTCTCCGGAATCTCCATGGAACGATTCATCTCCCGCACCCACCGCACAAAATCCGCGGCGGCGGTACGGTCATCTGCCCCCTGGTCTGCAACTGCGCACTTCCGCGCCAACTCTCCCAGGCGTTTCTCACAGCTCTCCCCATACTCCTCCAGAAACCAGGGCAGGATCACCGCGTTGGCCAGTCCGTGGGGAATGCCATAGCGCCCTCCCAGGGAATGGGCAATGCCATGCACATATCCCACATAGGATCTGGTAAAGGCGATACCCGCACAGTAGGCGGCATGCAGCATGCTTTCCCGGGCTTTTGCATCCTCCCCGTCATCGTAAGCCTGCTTCAGATTATCCCGGATCAGGCACACCGCCTCCTCCGCCATCCGGCGGGTAAGCTTTGTGGTGCTGCCGCCGATATAAGCCTCCACCGCATGGGTCAGGGCGTCCATTCCCGTGGTAGCTGTAATCTGCCTGGGCAGCCCGGTGGTCACCCGGTAGTCCAGAACCGCATACCTGGGAATCAGGAAAAAATCATTTATGGGATATTTATGGTGGGTTGCCGCATCCGTGATCACCGCCGCAAGGGTGGTCTCGCTTCCCGTACCTGCGGTGGTAGGAATGGCCACCAGTGTGGGCAGCTTTTTATGAATCTTCAAAAGTCCCCGCATCTTCCGCACGGGCTGACGGGGTTTCGCAATCCTGGCCCCTGCCGCCTTGGCGCAGTCAATGGAAGAACCGCCCCCGAAGGCAATGATGGCGCTGCAGCCGTTTTCCAGATAAGCCTCCCTGGCCTGCTCCACATTGTCGATGGTGGGATTTGGCACCGTGCCGTCATAAACCGTATAGGCGATGCCCTCCTTTTCCAGGGCATCCGTGAGCCCTTTTGTCAGTCCCAGATTAGAAATCCCCTTATCGGTAACGATAAGCACGGACGTTTTTCCTTTCCTGGCCAGAACCTCCCCCAGTTCCTCCATATTCTCCAGTATCTCCGGCTCCCTGTAAGGCAGCACGGGAAGGGCTGCCCGAAAGCAGAACTGAAACGTCCTGCAGTACATTTTCCTGATGGTATTCATAGTTTTACACCTCAAATCCTTTTATACTTTGAAACTCAAACTATTTTACCACCCGCTTCCTTCCTTATCAAGTATATTTTTGCCCAAAATTCCCATAAAAATATTGCAAATCCTGCAAATTATGCTCCATAGGCCTCCCTCACTTCCGTGGATCCGCATCCTGCACCACTGCCCCCATATCCTCTGCGCTGCCTTCACATCAGCGGCTGTATCCTCCCGGCAATCCACTCTGCCCTCTCCTCAGGCGTTCCGAAAGGTACCGTCAGGATCTGATATCCCCATTCCTCATAGGTCTCCCGCAGTACCCTGCAGGTATCCTGCGCCTCCTCTTTATCCTGCTTTCGTTCCGTGTCCTGGACATAGATATCCTCCCAAAACGGAAACAGGAATACTGTCTTGTTATAACGATATCTTTTTAACGCCTCCGTATACTGTTCCGGTACCGGTATCCCTGCCAGACGACAGTATCCCACAGTATCCGGAATTCCCCTGTCGAAAAAACATGCCCCGCCAAAATGGGCATACTGCTCATAATCTATCACCGACTGTAAAAACATAAGACGGGCATACCGGGACACATTCCCCCAGGGAACTCCGTCCCCCTGCAGCGACGTCTGCCTTCTGATGATCTTCCTGCCCGCCTCCTTCACCGTCTGATAACCCAACCGCTCCATTTCCACCAAAACCGTGGATTTACCGCCGCCCGGGCCTCCGGTGAAAATAAAATAATTGGCTCGAAACATTCTTTGCCGCCTTCCTGCTAAATATTGTCGTCCCTTAACGCCGCCCAGGCATCGTTTTCTGTCATGGCATAATAGGCCTGAAGCTTTTCTGCAATCATGTTCTCCTTAATGCCGTCATCACGGCTCGAACGGATCAGGATGCGGATTCCTTCCGCCTTCTGTGCCATGCGTGCCTTCTCGCCTTTCTCCCAGCCTGCCTTCTCGCCCTTCTCCCAGCCTGCCTTCTCACCTTCTTCCCAACCTTCCATCCTGCTGTCCTCCATCATCTCGCGGATCGCCAAACACATATTATACCCTTCTCCTTCCTTATATTTTTCCTTCTTTTCCATGAATACCTTTACTCCCATCAACAGGCTGACCGTCCTGGCAGTCTCCTCGTCCATCTTCCTGTATGCCGGCTCCTTCTCCAACAGCCTGCGCAGGCCTGCCTTATCCTTCCGCAGGGGCAGCAGGGCAAACACGGTTCCCAACGCCGTACGGAAAGCGCTTCCGTCCACCGGCTCATTGGTACACACAAGGCGCATGGGGTAATTCGCAAACCAGGCCTGCCACTTCCGGGTCTCTTCATCGCCGCTTTCTGTGCCGAAATCCATCATGTCCCTCAATGTCCTGGGGCCGTCCCATTCCTCAGATCCGGTGTACAGGCAAAGGGTATAGACAGGCGCAAGGCGGTCCTCCCGGCGAAACCTGCCCAGAAGTTCCCCGGAATTAGCATATACGGATTTTCTCCCGGCTTTACCGAGCTTTTCCTCCGCTTCACAGAGCCTTTTCCAGGCTGCTCCCTCCGTTTCACAGGCTTCTTCCCAGACCGCTTTCTCCGATTCACAGGCTTCTTCTCCGGCTGCTCCCCGGGCTGCTCTCTCCGCTTCACAGAGCTTTTCCCCGGCATCTTTCTCCGCTTTCCAGGCTTCATCCCGGGCTGCCTCCTCCGCTCCTCCCCATTGTCCTGCCAACGGCAATTCCGTAACCATTACCCAGGCATTGCTTCCGGCAAAAAACAGGATGCGCTATACAGCCCCGTTTCTGCCTTTTTCTATTCTTTTTGCCAACCTCATTTTTCCAGTGAAAACAGCAGAAACGCCATTAAACCTTAGAAATATCGAAATTCAGATATGGAGAAATTACTTTCCCTCCATAATTTCAGGATAATACAAAGCACTGGTTCTGTCAAGTAAAACTTTTTCCCCACTGAAGCTTCCGTTACTGTTCACTCGGTGCCTCCGCGAGGGTTTTCGTGCGCATTATGCACGAAAAGCCCGAGACAGCGGGCGCCAAAATGAGCGTTCTTTGCTCATTTTGTGTGCATCATGTTGCTGTGAACGGCGAAGCCGTGAACAGTAACAAGTTTCCCAATGATGCACTATAGCCCACACCAATTACCACTATGTTTCACAAAGAATAGATTTTCGGCCTGCAAGGCAGAAAAATGAAGCAACACGTCGGACACACCTACCGACGCCAACGGTGCAGGCAGAAATATAAACAAGTAAAACATGCGGTTAATTGATGCGGGCTATACCTGGAAACGTCTGGTCCGGAATTGCCGAAAGGAAACGCTAACACACTTACGCTCCGCCGGCAGCGTCCTGCCCTTCCTGATAATACTGCGCCTGTGCCGTCCAAAGCTCATAATACTTCCCTGTAGTCTGGGCCATCAGCAACTCATGGCTGCCCCGCTGCACCATCCTGCCTTCGTGGAACACCGCGATATCCCCGCAGAACCGGCAGGAAGACATGCGGTGGGAAATGTACACCGTGGTCCGGTCCGCCACCAGGTCGTTGAACCGTTTGTAAATCTCATACTCCGCTTTCGGATCCAAAGCCGCCGTGGGCTCGTCCAGCAGCACAAAGGGTGCCCCCTTGCAGACAGCCCTTGCCAACGCGATTTTCTGGGCCTCCCCGCCGGAGACCTCCACCCCGTCATTATCGAAATCCCGGTAAAGGATCGTTGACAGTCCATTTTCCTGGCGCTGCAGGAATTCCTCCAGCCCCGCCTTCTCCAGGGCGTCCCGGACCTCTGCCTCCGAATACTCCTCCGATACCGCCACATTCTCCCCCAGAGTAAAGGAAAACAGCTTGAAATCCTGGAATACCACGGAAAACAGGCTTAGATACTCCTGGTAGTCATACCGGCGGATATCGATGCCGTTCATGGTGATCACCCCTTCCGTGGGGTCATAGAGACGGCATAAAAGCTTGATAAAAGTGGACTTGCCGCTGCCGTTCATACCCACCACCGCCATCTTCTCCCCCACCTGGAATTCCATGTTGATATCCTTCAGGGCATAATCCTCACTGCCCGGATAGCGGAAGGACACATGTCGGAAGGCAATTCGGTAGTCACCATCCACCCGTTTTTCCACCGGCAGACAGCCCTTCTTCATCTGACTGGGCAGGTCCAGATATTCGAAATATCGTTCCAGATAATCCGCATTGAACCACAGGTTTACCGCCTCGCCCCAAAAGTCCCCCAGATTCTGGATAAAACGATTGATGCCGGCGGTATACTGCGTCATGCCGCCCAATGTGATCTTCCCCATAAGCGCGGCGAAGCCTGTCAGACAGTAAGCCAAAGCCACCGTCACCTCCTGGGCCAATCCCGTGGCTATGCTTAAGGGAACGGTTTTGCAGGCCCGCCTGTCAAGCGCCCTGTCGTTAAAATGATGGGTTGCCATCAATCTGCCGATCATCAGCTTTCCCAGCTGATAGATGCGGATTTCCTTCCCCCTCTCGTACTGATTAAAATAGTGCAGGTACATATCCCTCCGGACGCAGTTCTCGCTGATGAAGCGGTGGCATTCCATATAGGCCCGGCTGCCGGCCGCCGTACATTTCCCGCTGACCCAGATCCCCAGAGCCGCCGCCAGAAAGAAGAGCACCATCAGCATCCCATAACCCTGCATCCGCACCGCCAGTTCCCACACCATAGCCACAGACAGGCACATCCCGCTCAGACAGCTCAAAAGGTACGGCAGGCTTCTCCGTATGCCCTCCAGATTCTTCCCCTCATTATAGCTCTCCCGCACCACCCGGTTCAGGAGCGTGTGGATTTTCTCCTCCTCCAACAGGCTGTAGTCCAATTCCATCATCTTCCTGGCGAAGATCATGTTCTGCTTCTCCGAAAACTCATATTTCCTGTGATCGGACAGCACGGAGAAAAGCGTCTGGCCAAAATCCAGGATCAGGTTGCCGCCCAGGAGCAGCGCCGCATACAGGATCAAAGTCCTGGGAGTCCTGTCCCCCAGTATCTCGTCCAGGAGCCTGGCGGAAAACCAGATCCCCCAGTAAGGGCTGCAGCACATTAGCATCCATCTCATGATCTCTGCCGTCATATAGCCGCCAAACTCCCGGCGCAGCATCCCGAATGCCCGCCTGTAGATCCGAAGAACCCTGCCGACCTTCCCTTTTTTACCCTTCTCAGTTACTGACATAACCGCTCACCTCCCACGCCGGATCCATACGGGATGAAAATCCTTCCGCTCTGTCCTTCTGGTAATAATGGCTCTGTACCTGGAACATCCTGTAATAAGCGCCCTTTTTCTCCATCAATTCTTCATGGCTGCCCTGCTCCACCACACGGCCGCCCTCCAGCATCAGGATACGGTCGCAGAACCGCGTGCTTGCCAGCCGGTGGGAAATAAACAGGGAAGTCCTGTTCCGGGTCAGCTCGTTGTATCTCTGGTACAACTCGTTTTCCGCAATGGCGTCCAAAGCCGCCGTAGGCTCGTCCAAAACCAGGATGGGCGCTTCCCGGTAGATGGCCCGGGCCAGGAGAAGCTTCTGGTTCTCGCCCCCGGACAGATTCTGCCCTTCGCTGAACACTTCCTTCTGCACATTGCTGTCCATCCCGTGGGGCAGGCTCTCCACCTTTTCCCAAAGCCCCGCCTGTTCCAGGCATTTCCTCACCCGCTCTCTGTCCGCCTCCTCCGGGGCGCAGGCCGCCACATTTTCCAGGATGGTGGCAGGGAGCACCCCCACATCCTGGAATACCACGGAGAAAAGCCGGTACCATTCCTCCAGGCTCCACCTGGATGACGGTTCTCCGTCCAGTAAGATCTCCCCCTTCGCAGGCTCGTACATCCCGCAGAGCAGCTTGATCAGGGTGGTCTTGCCTGCGCCGTTGGGTCCCACCAGAGCAATCTTCTCCCCCGGGCGGATGGCGATGTCCACATCCTTCAGGGTTTCCTCCCCGCCTTCCTGATAGGAGAAGGACACATGGGAAAAGGTAATGCCGGGCGCCCGGCCTCCCGGTAAAACAGGCGATTCTGCTGCCGGTTCGCAGATATCTGGTTTCCCTGTCATTTCCAGCGGCTTGTTACGGAATGACTGCCCGCGAACCGCCCCTGCGCCCCGGTAATCCGGAAGCTCCATCATTTTCCGGTAATCTGCAATGGACAGCTCATTCTCACGCAGCCTCCTCACGCTGACTTCTATCTGTGTCAGGCAGTCGCTCAGGTTCAGCGCCACTCCCACATACAGGATAAAGTCATCCGGCCTCACCTTCCCCGTCGTCACGCCCCATATCAGAAATCCGTATACAAATGCCTGTTTTATCATTTCTATCATTCTGCTCAGAAAGCCCGCCGTTGTTATCTGGGCCAGCTGCTTTTTCTTCCATTTCCTGCGCTCTCCAAGCAGCCTCTTATATTTAGGCAGAAGCCAGCGGTCCGCCGCATACAGCCGCATATCTTTTGCACAGGGGAAATTACCCATTTTCTCAGAGACATAAGTACTCTTCCGTTCCAAGGGGATCCATTTGTCCCTGTGCTTTTTCTCCCAGGCCAGAGGCCGCCTGTCCGCCACATACTGCAGCCATGTTCCCGCCGCCATCACCAGAATGATCACAGGGTGCAGCGTGACCAGCATTCCGGAAGAGATGGGGATCATGACCAACAGGCTCATGGCATGCAAAGAATTCCAGATACACACCCTGGCGTCCCTGTCCCAATGATAATACAGGTGCTGCGCCCGGCTGATTCTCTTCTTATAGTCGGAATCCTCCAGATTGCTGTAAGGAGTCCGGCAGATCTTCTTCAGCATCCGCTCCTCCAGGGCATGCCTGTATTTCAGACTGGGATTTTCCAACAGCATATATCCCACCCAATTAGCCTGGTAAAACAGATAATATAGCAGCGACATTCCCAGCAGCGTGCCCACCAGTGTTCCCACGGGGACTCCCTCCGTCACCAGGGCCACCGCCGTTTTGGGGATAAAAAGCTGTACGTAGGAAGCCGTCACACCCCCGATCAGGATCATGGCTGTAATCAGGATATTCCATCTGCTGTTTTTGAAAAATCCTTTGTACAGGTACCAGTAATTGCTGATGAAGCTGTGTTCGCCGTTATCCTTTTCTATTGTCTCTTTACCTGCCTCTGCTTTCGGCTTTGTTTTGGGCCCTACTCCGGGTTCTGCTTTCGGCTTTGCTCCGGACTTTACTTTCGGCCTTACTCCGGACTTTACTTTCGGCTTTGCTTCCGGCTCCACTTTCGACTTTGCTTCCGGCTCCACTTTCGACTTTGCTTCCAACTCCACTTTCGACTTTGCTTCCGGCTCCACTTTCGGCTTTGCTTCCGGCTCCACTTTCGGCTTTGCTTCCGGCTCCACTTTCG
>CAJTSY010000030.1:0-18255 GCA_910578995.1 uncultured Acetatifactor sp. | reverse complement strand
ACTTTCGGCTTTGCTTCCGGCTCCACTTTCGGCTTTGCTTCCGGCTCCACTTTCGGCTTTGCTTCCGGCTCCACTTTCGACTTTGTTCCGGGCTTTGCTTCCGGCCCCACTTTCGACTTTGTTCCGGGCTTTGCTTCTCTCTCTATTTTTCTCTTTGCTCCTATCTTCTCTTCTTTCATGCTGATGCCTCTTCTATTCCTCACGTATATATGATTCCGCGTAGGCCCTGTCCGGCAGCCATCCCCCAGCGGATGCCGTGCCCTCTCCATGGGCCACCCACAGCAGGCTGCAGGATATCTTGCCCGTGCCTTCTCTTTCAGAGCGCCGCAGGCAGCGGGAAATTCCACTCCCGTGATTCAGGCGGGATGCTGCCCCTGCTTCCCATAGTACTGGGCCTGGGCAGTCCACAGCTCATAATATTTCCCGTCCTTCTCCTCCATCAGGGACTCATGGCTGCCCCGCTGCACCACGCGCCCTTCGTGGAACACCGCGATATCCCCGCAGAACCGGCAGGAGGACATGCGGTGGGAGATGTACACCGTGGTCCGGTCCGCCACCAGGTCATCAAATCTCTTGTATATCTCATACTCCGCCAGGGGATCCAGGGCCGCCGTGGGCTCGTCCAGCAGCACAAAGGGAGCCCCCTTGCAAACGGCCCTTGCTAGCGCGATCTTCTGGGCCTCTCCCCCGGACACTTCCACCCCGTCCTTCTCGAAATCCCGGTACAGGGTGGTGGAAAGGCTGTCTCCATGCTCCTTCAGAAAATCCTCCAGGCCGGCTTTTCCAAGAGCCTTCCGCACCGTCTCCTCCGGATACTCTTCCGATACCGCCACATTTTCCCCCAAAGTAAAGGAAAAAAGTTTGAAGTCCTGGAATACCACGGAGAAGAGGCTCAAGTACTCCTGATAGTCGTAGCGGCGGATATCGATTCCGTTCATGGTAATCCGCCCCTCCGTGGGATCGTACAGGCGGCACAAAAGCTTGATAAAGGTGGATTTGCCGCTGCCGTTCATGCCCACCACGGCCATCTTCTCCCCCATTTTGAATTCCAGATTGATATCCTTCAGGGCGTAGGTCTCGCTGCCCGGATACCGGAAGGACACATGCTCGAAGGCGACCGCGTACTCCCCGTCCACCCGCTTCTCCACCGGAAGGCATCCTTTCTTCATCCGGCTGGGTGTATCCAGAAAGGCGAAATAACGTTCCAGGTACTCCGCGTTGTACCGCAGCTCCACCAGCTCGTCCCAGCTGTATCTTAAGTATTCGATGAAATAGGAAATACTCCTTGTATACTGCGTCATGCCTCCCAGGGTAATCCTCCCGCTCAGCGCCGCGAATCCGGTCAGAAAGTAGGTCATGATTATGGTAAATTTTCCCGCCAGATCCGACATGCAGTCAAAGGGAATTCCCTTTCTGGATCTTCTGTCCAGAGCCCGGTCATTGAAATGATGGGTGGCCATCAGTCTGTCGATCATCAGCTTCCCCAGACCGTAAATACGGATTTCCTTTCCCCTCTCATATTGGGAAAAATAATCCAGGTACCCATTCCTCTGGACACAGTTTTCGCTGATGAAATTATTGCATTCCGCCCAGATCCGGCTGCTCTGCACCCCGCATTTTCCGCTGAGCCAGATTCCGGCCGCCGTAAGCAGTACGAAGAGAACCATAAAGATGCCGTAGTCTTCCATTTTCCTCAAAAATTCCCATACCATTGCCACGGACAGCCCCATTCCCGCCAGGCTGCCCAGCAGGAAGGGCAGACTTCTGCGCAGGGTTTCCAGATTTTTCCCGTCATTGAAGGTCTCCCTCTCCACCCGCTGGTACAGCATGTGCATCTCCTCGTTTTCCAGCAGTTCGTAATCCATCTCCAGAATCTTTTTGATAAACATCCTGTTTTCCTTCTGGGAGAATTCATACCCCATCTGCTTTCCCAGGGCATTCAGCCAATTCCAGGCCAGGTGCAGAATCCGCTCTCCTCCCAGCAGCAGAGCCGCGTACAGGATCAGCCGCCGGGGCTGTCTGCCGCCCAGTATTTCGTCCAGGAGCCTTGCGGAGAACCAGATATTCCAGTAGGGCAGGCACATGGAAAACAGCCACTGGACGCATACCACGGCTGTATAGGCGCCGGACTGTCTGCACATCATTCCAAAAGCCCTTACATACAGGCGCAGAACTTTTCCCAGCCGCATTTTTCCCTTTTTGTCCTCTTTATTTGCTGACATAAGCGCTCACCTCCCACTCCGGATTCATCTGCGACGAAAAATCCTCCGTCCGGTCGTTCTGATAATAATGGCTCTGTACCTGAAACAGGCGGTAATAGGTCCCTTTTTGCTCCATCAGTTCCTCATGGCTGCCCTCCTCCGTGATCCGGCCCTCCTCCAACATCAGGATACGGTCGCAGAAGCGGGTGCTGGAGAGACGATGGGAGATAAACAGCGAGGTTCTGCCCCGGGTCAGTTCATGATACTGAAGATACAATCGGTTCTCGGCGATTGCATCCAGCGCCGCCGTGGGCTCGTCCAGCACCAGGATAGGGGCTTCCCGGTAAATTGCCCTGGCCAGGAGGAGCTTCTGGGTCTCCCCGCCGGACAGATTGACGCCCTCCCGGAACATTTCCCTGTGCAGGCAGGTGTCCATGCCATGGGGCAGGCGCTCCACCATCTCCGCGATTCCCGCCTGTTCCAGGCATTCCCTCACCCGGTCCCGGTCAAGCTCCTCCAAAGGACAGGCCGCCACGTTCTCCGCAATGGTGGCGGGAATCACCCCGATATCCTGGAACACCACGGAGAACAGCCGGTACCAGGATTCCAGATCCCACCGGACCGCGGGCTGCCCGTCCAGCAGGATCTCTCCCTCCGTGGGCTCGTACATCCCGCAGAGCAGTTTGATCAGCGTGGTCTTGCCAGCGCCGTTTAATCCCACCAGGGCAGCCTTCTCTCCCGGCCGGAGGGTGAAGCTGATGTCTCGCAGGGTCTCCTGCTCCGCTCCCGGGTAGGTGAAGGACACATGGGAAAAGGTGATCTCCGGCGCCCTGTCCGTAGTCCGCCCGGGCGTATTTCCCTCCTCCCTGGTCCTGGAATCCGGCATCTGCATCATTTTCCGGTAATCGGAGACGGACAGTACATTCTCCTTCAGTCTCCCCGCATCCAGAGCCGCCCGGGACAGGGAATTGCTCAGGGACAGCATCAGCCCCACATACAGCACAAAGTCGTCCGCCCCCACCCTTCCCTCCAGCACGCCGCCGATCAGAAATCCGTATACGATCACCTGTTTGACCGTCTCTATGAGCCCGGAGACAGTGCTGACCGATATTTCCTGCCTGGCCTGCTTTTTCTTCCACAGCCTGCGCCGCCCCAGGAGCCCCTCGTATTTCGGCAGCAGCCAGCGGTCCGCGCCATACAGGCGCAGCTCCTTGGCATAAGTGAAATCCTTCATTTTGGTGGCGATATACTCCGCTTTCATCTCCAGGGGCTGCCAGGAATCCCGATGCTTCTTCTCCCAGGCGGCCGTCCGCTTACTTACCTGATACTGCAGCAAGGCGCCCAAAGCCAGCACCAGCACCACGGCAGGGTGCAGCAGGAACAGAAGGCCGGAGGTGATGGGGATGGTGATCAGCAGGAGCAGGAAATCCAGGGAACCATAGATACACACCTTCACATCCCTGGCCCAGTGGAAATAAAGCTGTTTTGCGTGGTCTATCCTTTTCTTATATTCGGGATCCTCCAGGTCGCTGTAGGCGGTGCGACAGATTTTGTTCAATACCTTTTCCTCCAGCACATGGCGGTATTTCAGGCAGGGATTGTTAATCAGCGTGATGCCGATATTTTCTGCCTGCGCCATAAGAAAATAGAGCAGTCCCACAAGCAGCAGCACTTCCGCCATTCTCCGGAGCGAAACCTGTTCCATCACCAGCGCTACGGCCACCTTGGGCAGGTACAGTCCCACATACCTGGCCGCAACGGCCCCTGTCAGATAAAGCAGTACGAAGAACAGATTCCATCTGCTGTGCTGAAACCAGCCCTTGTACAGATACCAGTAGTTGCTGAGGAGGCTGTGTTCGCCGTTATCCTTTTTTGTTGTTTCTTTACCTGCCTCTGCTTTCGGCTTTGCTCCTCTCTTTATTTTTGTCTTTATCTCCATCTTCTCTTTATTCATGCCGATGCCTCTTTCATCCCTCTTGAAAACCTGATTCCGCACCACTATCGGCATTTCGCCGCGCCAGCATGATCAGGCTTCTGTTGTCAAACGCCCTGCGGACTGTATACCACTGTCAATATTTTACCTTATTTTTTTGTTTTTTGTGGATTTTTCCCCGAATGGTATGTGTGAAAACGTGAATTGCAGAAAACAGGGCTGCCACAGCCGCTTCACTTATGACAGCCCCATCGAAAGCCCTTGCAGCTTTCAGTTGATCTTTTCAATTTTTGAAATGCACTTTATTCACTCTATTCTATTTTGTACTTCTCTATCAAAGATTCATGCGTTCTATTACAAGGCCGTCGTATACGTGAAATTACACTTTCATCCCTGCCACGTTCACCCCTTCAGCGGCAGCAGCACCTCCGTGACAAAGACGCTCTCATCGCTCTGGCGGTTTACATACCCGTGATATCTGGCCGCAATGCTGTCAATGCTCAGGGTTCCCAGCCCCCGATCCGGTGCCTTGGTGGAACGATAACGGTTTCCGTCTTTCCTCATTTTAATGTCATGGGAATTGCTCACAGACAGATAGAGCTGCTCCTTCAGTACCCCGATATAAATCCGCATAAAGCGCGGCTCCCCTTTCTTCTGGCTCTCGCAGCCCTCTATGGCGTTATCCAGCAGATTCCCCAACAGAACGCAGAGGTCATAATCCGCCACCGACAGTTCCGGCGGCAGGACTACTTTCACATTCACCTCCACCCCTTTCGCCCTGGCCATGGCGATCTTGCTGTTCAGGATGGCGTCCAAAGCCAGGTTCCCGGTTTCGATCACCTTGCTGACTCGGGTCAGTTCCTCGTCCAAACGGATGATATAGTCGGAAAGTTCCTGATATTCCCCCATGTCCAGATTGGCCTTCATCACCTGGAGATGGTTCTTGTAATCATGCCGCCAGGCACGCATCTGCTGATACATGGCCTGGACTTCCTCATAATGTGTTTCCATCAGAGCGCGCCGGGAGCCCAGCTTCCTCTCGGCAAAGCGCCTGTATATCCGCCCAAACACAGCCTCCCCCGCCTTTCCCGGAACCTTTCCTCATCCTGTATTTCACGCCGGATTTTTCTTTCATTATTCTTCCGCTCTCCTGTGATATTCCAGAAACGCCTGATACAGCTGCGCCCTCTTCCCCCTGCTCACGGGAACGGAAGCGCCATACTCAAGGAACACCTCATTCCTGCCAATCCTGCGGACATAGGGCAAATGCACCAGATAGGAGCGATGGCACCGCAAAAAAACATTGCCCGGCAGTCTCTCCTCCAAATCGCCCAGGCACAATTTCGCCTCCCGGCTGCAAAGACTTTCCCCGGCTTTCTCTGGAGTCAGGTACAAAGCTGCCGTATGAGAAAAGGCTTCCGCATAGACGATGCGGCTTATCGGTATTCTCTCTGCTTCCGCTTCCGTCTCCAGAAACAGAAAACTTTCCTTTTTCGAAACCGCTGCCGCCGCCCTGTCCAAAACATCCCGCAGCCGCCCCTCCTCCACAGGCTTCACCAGAAAATGAAGTGCCTGCACATCATATCCCTGGCTCATGTACTCCGGCAGCCCCGTGAGGAATACGATGGTAATCCCCGTATCCTTCCGCCGGATATGTCTGGCCAGCTCCATGCCGTTCATGCCGCCGCCCAGATCGATATCCAGCAGGAGCAGATCATAGTCCATAGACTCCATCCAGTCCGTAAGGAAAGCTTCACATCCTGCATAGGGATAGACCGTCGTCTTCTGTCCTCTCGCCTCTCCCCAGGCTTCCACCATACGCCTCACATTTTTCGCCTGTGTAGGGTCATCCTCGCAGATCGCCACTTTCAGCAGCATAGACCAACCAACTCCTTATCATGAAATGCAGTACCACCCAATTATGCCTCCTGCGCCTTCAGCAGCGGCACATACCTGGCCAGGGCATCCTGCCATGCAGGCAGCTTATGAAATCCGTTTTCCGTCAGCTTATTATTGTCCATACGGCTGTTGGCCGGGCGCTTTGCCTTGGCCGCGTATTCCGCCGTCGTCACAGGCACCACCTTTACATCCACTCCGGCTTCTTTGAAAATCGTGCAGGCAAATTCATACCAGGAACAGATCCCCTCGTTGGTTGCATGATAAACGCCGTATTTCTCTGTAACTACCATATCCGCCAGCAGCTTCGCCAGATCATAGGTATAGGTGGGAGATCCGAACTGATCATTGACGACGCGAATGGTATCATGGGTTTTTGCCAGGTTCAACATGGTTCTGACGAAATTTTTACCATTGATACCGAATACCCAGGCGATGCGGACGATAAAGTACTTGTCCAGAATCTCCCGCACCGCAAGCTCTCCCTCATACTTGGTCCGTCCATACACGCTCTGCGGATCACAGGGATCCTCCGGCTTCCAGAAATGAGTACCCTCACCGCCGAAAACATAGTCCGTACTGATCTGGATCATCTTGATATCCAGCTCCCTGCAGACCCTGGCGATATTCCGGGGTCCCTCTGCATTCACCCTGCGGCACAGCGCTTCATTCTCTTCGGCTGCGTCCACCGCAGTAAAAGCCGCGCAGTGAATCACCGCATCCGGCGCCGCTTCCTTTATCACACGATCCACACTGGACGGATCCGTAATATCCATTTCTTCGATATCCACGCCCACCGTCTCTATGCCCCGTCTGTTCAGCTCATTTACCACATCATATCCCAACTGTCCCTTTACGCCTGTTACCAGAATCTTCATATACCGTTCCCTTCTTCCCGTCCGCCGGGCCTGCCTGTTTCTTCCGCTATTTTACACAGTTTTTGAAAACAAAGGGGTGCTGTTTTTTCAACCTCACCCCTTCGTCACTTATTACCATATCCTTTTTTATTCGATACTTCCGCTCATGACAAGGTCTCCAGAATTTTCCCGGGCCTCTTCTCCGTCAGCCACGTCCTCATCCTCTGCTTCCAGGTCCTCCGGTTCCTCGAAATCCCTGAATTCCGGCGCGTCTTTGTCCTCAAGATTCTCTTCGGTTTCCTCTATCTCTCCGACTCCATCCGCATCTTCCGCGTCTGCGCCGCCGAATGCGTCTTCCTCTGTACCAACGGCATCTGCAGCCTCAAATTCATCTTCTTCCTCACCGTCCGCAGATCCCGTTTCCGCATCCTCGCCAAAGAGCTCCGTATCTCCGCCCTCCGCTTCCTCGCCGAAATCAGGCGTTTCCGCATCCTCCGTGAAAACTTCCTCCGTCTCGTCCGTGTTCAGGCGGATGCCGCGGTACCTCTTCATGCCGGTACCCACAGGAATCAGCTTACCGATGATCACATTCTCCTTCAGTCCGATGAGGTTGTCAACCTTGCCCTTGATAGCCGCTTCCGTCAGAACCTTGGTGGTCTCCTGGAAGGATGCCGCGGACAGGAAGGAATTGGTAGCCAGGGCTGCCTTGGTGATCCCCAGCAGCACCTGCTTTCCGTCTGCCAGTTCCTTGCCCTCTGCAAAGAGCGCCTCGTTCATGTCCTCGTACTCCAGCACGTCCACCAGGGTTCCCGGCAGGAAGTCAGTGTCGCCGCTGTTCTCGATGCGGACTTTCTTCAGCATCTGGCGCACGATCACCTCGATATGCTTATCCGCAATGTCCACGCCCTGGAGACGGTATACCCTCTGCACCTCTCTGAGCATATAGTCCTGCACGGCACGGATTCCCTTGATCTTCAGCAGGTCATGGGGATTTACGCTGCCTTCCGTCAGTTCGTCCCCGGCCTCCAGAAACTGGCCGTCCATTACCTTGATGCGGGAACCGTAGGGAATCAGGTAGGCCTTGTTCTCCCCGGTCTCCTCATTTGTAATCAGCACCTCGCGCTTTTTCTTGGTATCCCGCAGTTCCGCCCTACCGCCAAACTCCGCAATAATGGCAAGTCCCTTCGGCTTTCTGGCCTCGAAAAGCTCTTCCACACGGGGAAGACCCTGGGTGATATCGTCGCCGGCCACGCCTCCGGCATGGAAGGTTCTCATGGTCAGCTGGGTACCCGGCTCGCCGATAGACTGTGCCGCAATGATACCAACGGCCTCGCCTACCTGCACAGCCTCGCCGGTGGCCATATTTGCCCCGTAGCATTTTGCACAGATTCCCACATGGGAACGGCAGGTCAGAATGGTACGGATCTTCACGGCCTCCACGGGCTCCCCTTTTTCGTTTACGCCTGCGCTCAGAATCCTGGCAGCGCGGCTGGGGGTAATCATGTGATTATGCTTTACAATGAGCTCCCCGTCCTTATCATAAATGTCCTCACAGGAATATCTTCCCGTGATTCTGTCTTTCAGACTCTCGATGGTCTCCTTGCCGTCCATGAAGGCTTTCACCGTCATGCCGGGAATCTCCGTCCTGCCCTCGCTGCAGTCCACCTCCCGGATACTCAGCTCCTGGGATACATCCACCATTCGCCTGGTCAGGTATCCGGAGTCCGCAGTACGCAGCGCCGTATCCGACAGACCTTTCCGGGCGCCGTGAGCGGACATGAAATACTCCAGAACGTCCAGTCCCTCACGGAAATTCGACTTGATGGGCAGCTCGATGGTTCGTCCGGTGGTATCCGCCATCAGTCCGCGCATGCCCGCCAGCTGCTTGATCTGCTGGTTGGAACCACGGGCTCCGGAGTCCGCCATCATATAAATATTATTGTATTTATCCAGACCTGCCAGCAGCACCTCCGTCAGTTCCTTATCCGTCTCGTTCCAGGTCTCCACCACGGCACGGTATCTCTCTTCCTCGGTGATCAGTCCCCTCCGGAAGTTCGCGGAAATTTTATCCACCGTAGCCTGGGCCTGGGCCAGCATCTCCGGCTTTCTGGCGGGCACGGTCATCTCGGAAATGGACACGGTCATGGCCGCCTTTGTGGAATATTTATAGCCGATGGACTTCACGTCGTCCAACACTTCCGCCGTCCTGGAAGCCCCGTGGGTGTTAATGACCTTCTCCAGAATCTGCTTGAGCCCCTTCTTATCCACATGGAAGTCCACTTCCAACTTCAGGAAGTTCTCCGGCAGACTCCTGTCCACAAAGCCAAGATCCTGCGGCAATATTTCGTTGAAAATAAAACGTCCCAACGTAGATTCCACATTTCCGGTGATCACTTCGCCTTCCGCATTCTTCTTGGACACACGTACTTTGATCCTGGAATGCAGCGTACAGTATTTATTCTCATAAGCCAGAATGGCTTCGTTCACATTCTTGAAGAACTTTCCTTCGCCCAAAGCCCCAGGCCTCTCCTGAGTCAGGTAGTAGATACCCAGCACCATGTCCTGGGAAGGCACCGCCACAGGGCCGCCGTCGGAAGGTTTCAGCAGATTGTTGGGTGACAGGAGCAGGAAACGGCATTCCGCCTGTGCCTCCACGGACAACGGAAGGTGCACAGCCATCTGGTCCCCGTCAAAGTCTGCGTTAAACGCCGTACACACAAGCGGATGCAGCTTGATAGCCTTACCTTCCACCAGAATGGGCTCAAAAGCCTGGATTCCCAGCCTGTGCAGGGTAGGGGCGCGGTTCAGCATCACGGGATGCTCCTTGATAACTTCCTCCAGCACATCCCATACCTGAGTGTCCATTTTGTCTACCAGTTTCTTGGCATTCTTGATATTCTGGCTGATTCCCTTTGCCACCAGTTCCCTCATAACAAAGGGCTTGAACAGCTCGATAGCCATCTCCTTGGGCAGACCGCACTGATAGATCTTCAGCTCGGGTCCCACCACGATAACGGAACGTCCGGAATAGTCCACGCGCTTGCCCAGCAGATTCTGACGGAAGCGCCCTGTCTTTCCCTTCAGCATGTCGGACAGGGACTTCAGCGCCCTGTTTCCGGGGCCGGTCACGGGACGTCCTCTCCTGCCGTTGTCAATCAGGGCATCCACGGCCTCCTGGAGCATACGTTTCTCATTGCGAACAATGATATCGGGAGCGCCCAACTCCAACAGCCTCTTCAGACGGTTATTCCGGTTAATAATCCTTCTGTACAGATCATTTAAGTCGGAGGTGGCAAAACGGCCGCCGTCCAGCTGAACCATGGGTCTGATATCCGGCGGAATCACCGGAATGACATCCATAATCATCCAGTCCGGCTTGTTTCCCGATTCCCGGAAGGCCTCTATGACCTCCAAACGCTTAATGATGCGGGCCCGCTTCTGCCCCGAGGAATCCTTCAGACCGGTTCTAAGTTCCCCTGCTTCCTCATCCAGGTCAATGGCCTGGAGCAGCTCCTTGATAGCTTCCGCACCCATGCCAACCCGGAATTTATTCCCATAAGTTTCCCTGGCATCCTGATATTCCTTCTCGGACAGAATCTGTTTATAATCCAGTCCGGTCTCACCGGGATCCAGTACAATATAAGACGCAAAATACAGAACCTTTTCCAACACCCTGGGAGACAAATCCAGAATCAGTCCCATACGGCTGGGAATCCCCTTAAAGTACCAGATATGGGAGACAGGCGCCGCAAGCTCAATATGCCCCATGCGCTCTCTCCGCACGCTGGATTTGGTCACCTCAACGCCGCAACGGTCACAGACAACACCTTTGTACCTGATCTTCTTGTATTTACCGCAGTGGCACTCCCAATCCTTGTTGGGTCCGAATATCTTCTCACAGAACAGTCCGTCCCTCTCAGGCTTCAGCGTCCTGTAATTGATGGTCTCCGGCTTCATAACCTCGCCGTGGGACCACTCACGGATCTTCTCTGGTGAAGCTAAACCAATTTTGATGGCGTCAAATGTCATGGGCTGATATGCAATCGCTTCATTTTTGGTTTCTGACATGATTTGCACTCCCTTCTCTATTTATAATGCACGTCGAATATATTTTCCGGAAAAATCCTCCTAGTACTCATCCTCGCTGTCAAATTCATCGGATTCCTCCCCGAAGCCGTCATCACCGAAATCGTCATCCTCATCTTCCTCGTCGTCTTCGTCGGAGCTGACAAAATCACCGCTTTCATCGTCATACTCCTGGGCCTGGTATCCCATCTCTCCCAGGGAACCATTGTCATAGTCGTCGTACTTGCGGTCATCCCCCATTTCATAACGGTAATCCGTATCGCCGTAATCGATGGTTTCCATGATCTCCACTTCCGTGTGGTCCTCGCGGAGAACACGCACATCCAGGCCAAGCGCCTGCAGCTCTTTCAGCAGCACCTTAAAGGACTCGGGAATGCCCGACTCAGGAATGTTGTCGCCCTTGATGATTGCCTCGTAAGTCTTCACACGGCCCACCACATCATCGGATTTCACGGTCAGTATCTCCTGCAGCGTATAGGAAGCACCATATGCCTCCAGGGCCCACACCTCCATCTCACCGAAACGCTGTCCGCCGAACTGTGCCTTGCCGCCCAGGGGCTGCTGCGTCACCAGGGAGTACGGGCCTGTGGAACGGGCATGGATCTTGTCGTCCACCAGATGGTGAAGCTTCAGGTAATGCATGTGTCCGATGGTAACAGGACTGTCAAAATACTCTCCCGTCCTGCCGTCCCTCAGACGCACTTTTCCGTCGTCGGAAATGTTCACACCCTTCCACAGCTCCCTGTGCTCCCGGTTGTCCGACAGATACTGCAGCACTTCAGGGAGCAGCTCGTCCCTGTGCTTCTCTTCAAACTCCTCCCACTCCAGGTTGACATAATCGTTGGCCAGTCTTAAGGTGTCCGTAATGTCTTTTTCATTGGCGCCGTCAAATATGGGCGTGGCCACGTTAAAGCCCAGGGCCTTTGCAGCCAGGGACAGATGAATCTCCAGCACCTGCCCGATATTCATACGGGAAGGCACACCCAGGGGATTCAGCACAATGTCAAGGGGCCGGCCATTGGGCAGATAGGGCATATCTTCCACGGGCAGCACCCTGGAAACCACACCCTTATTTCCGTGGCGGCCTGCCATCTTATCCCCCACGGAAAGCTTTCTCTTCTGTGCTATATAAATACGCACCGCCTGGTTCACACCGGGGGAAAGTTCGTCGCTGTTCTCCCTTGTGAACACTTTTGCGTCTACAACAATACCATATTCCCCATGGGGAACTTTCAGGGAAGTATCCCTCACCTCTCTGGCCTTCTCGCCGAAGATAGCCCTTAACAGCCGCTCCTCTGCGGTCAGCTCGGTCTCTCCCTTAGGGGTAACCTTACCCACCAGGATATCACCTGCACGGACCTCCGCGCCGATACGGATGATTCCCCTGTCGTCCAGGTCTTTCAGGGCATCGTCGCCCACCCCGGGCACATCCCTTGTAATCTCCTCGGGTCCCAGCTTGGTGTCCCGGGCCTCCGCCTCGTATTCCTCGATATGGACGGAAGTATACACGTCATCCTGCACCAACCGTTCGCTGAGCAGCACGGCATCCTCGTAATTATATCCCTCCCAGGTCATGAAACCGATCAGGGGGTTCTTGCCCAGGGCCAGCTCACCCATTGCCGTGGAAGGACCGTCGGCAATAACCTGGCCCGCCGCCACATGGTCGCCCTTGAATACGATGGGCTTCTGGTTATAGCAGTTGGACTGGTTGCTTCTGGCAAATTTGGTCAGGTGGAACTCCGCCTTCTCCCCGTCGTCGTAGGTCATACGGATCAGGGCCGACGACACATAGTCGATGGTTCCGGGTTTCTTCGCCACAATGCATACGCCGGAGTCCACCGCAACCTTGGGTTCCATACCGGTACCCACCACAGGGGCTTCCGTGGTCAGAAGGGGCACTGCCTGCCGCTGCATGTTTGATCCCATCAGCGCACGGTTGGCATCATCGTTCTGCAGGAAGGGAATCAGGGCCGTAGCCACGGAGAACACCATCCTGGGCGACACGTCCATATAGTCGAACATGGCGCGGGGATACTCGGAAGTCTCGTCCCGGAAACGGCCGGAAACGGTATTCCGCACAAAATGCCCTTCCGAATCCAGCGCCTCGCTGGCCTGGGCCACATGATAATTGTCCTCTTCATCCGCGGTCATATACACCACGTCATTGGTGACCACGGGATTCTTCGGATCCGTTTTATCTATCTTTCTGTATGGCGCCTCAATGAAACCGTACTCGTTAATTCTGGCATAGCTGGCCAGATAGTTGATCAGGCCGATATTGGGACCTTCGGGGGTCTCGATGGGGCACATTCTCCCGTAATGGGAATAATGCACGTCACGAACCTCGAATCCTGCACGGTCACGGGACAGACCGCCGGGACCCAGGGCCGACAGACGTCTCTTGTTGGTCAGCTCGGCCAGGGGATTGTTCTGGTCCATGAACTGGGACAGCTGGGAGGATCCGAAGAACTCCTTCACCGCCGCGGTCACCGGCTTGATATTGATCAGGGCCTGGGGTGAAGTCTCATCCGCATCGTGGGTAGTCATGCGCTCCCGGACCACCCTCTCCATCCTGGACAGGCCGATCCTGTACTGGTTCTGAAGCAGCTCGCCTACGGAACGGATCCGGCGGTTGCCCAGATGGTCAATATCGTCGTCATTTCCCAGACCATATTCCAAATGCATATTATAGTTAATGGAAGCGATAATATCTTCCTTGGTCACATGCTTGGGTACAAGTTCGTGCACGTTCTTTTTGATGGCCTCCGCAAGCTTTCCGGGATCCTCCGAAAACTCTTCCAGGATCTGGGCCAGGACAGGATAATACACCTTTTCCTTAATTCCGAAATCCCGGGGATCGCAGTCCACAAAGCTGGTCAGATCCACCATCATGTTGGAGAGAACCTTTACATTCTTCTCCTCCGTCTGAATGTATACAAAAGGAACCGCCGCATTCTGTATGGCATCGGCCATCTCCGCGGTCACCTTGCTGCCTTCGCCGGCCAGCACCTCCCCGGTGGACGGATCCACCACGTCAGCCGCAAGAATATGGCCTCTTATCCTGTTGCGCATGGACAGTTTCTTGTTAAACTTATATCTGCCCACCTTTGCCAGGTCATACCTGCGGGGATCGAAAAACATGGCATTAATCAGGCTCTCCGCGCTCTCCACGCTCAAGGGCTCACCGGGACGAATCTTCTTGTACAGCTCCAGCAGGCCTTCCTGATAGTTCTCGGCGGTATCCTTGGCAAAGCTGGCCTCGATCTTCGGCTCATCCCCAAAAACTTCCCTGATCTCATCATTGGTACCGATGCCCAGGGCACGGATCAGCACCGTCACGGGGACCTTACGGGTTCTGTCCACGCGCACATAGAAAACGTCATTGGAGTCAGTCTCGTACTCCAGCCACGCGCCCCTGTTAGGAATCACCGTACAGGAGTACAGCTTCTTGCCCAGCTTGTCATGGCCGATGGCATAATAAATGCCCGGGGAGCGCACCAGCTGGCTTACAATGACACGCTCCGCCCCGTTGATTACGAAAGTACCGGTCTCTGTCATCAGCGGAAGATCACCCATGAAAATCTTATGCTCGCTGATCTCTTCTTTTTCTTTATTGTAAAGGCGAACTGTCACCGTCAGCGGCGCGGCATAGGTGGCATCCCTCTCCTTACATTCCTCAATCGAATATTTTACATCATCCTTGCTCAGCTCGAAGTCAACGAATTCAAGACTTAAAGAGCCGCTGTAGTCAGCAATGGGAGAGATGTCGTCAAAAGCTTCCTTCAATCCTTCCACCAGGAACCACTGATAGGAATCCTTCTGAACCTCTAGCAGGTTTGGCATCTCCAAAACTTCGTTTTGTCGCGCATAACTCATACGCATAACTTTGGTGCCGGCAACTGGACGTATTCTGTTTTTCTCCACTGACATTTCACCCCGTTCTTTCTGTGTAAAACCCGAATCCCCCCGGCGGGTGTCCTCTGACCGCCCGGAAAATCTTTTTACACTTTTATGCCTGACGCCCGGTAAGCCCAATGGCCCCGCGCCAGAAAATAACGCAAAAAAACTGCTTTATTCCTGGAAGCAGACATAACAATGCATCCGTGTATACCGCGTCAAAATATGCGGCACCGCACAATAATGCACTATCCATAATATCACAAATTGGAAAAGAGGTCAAGTTGAATTTAGAAAATTTTAGGAATTTCAATCTTTCAGTCTTTAGGAATTTCAGATTTTCCCCATCCGTTTTAAAACGGGAAAAGACAGTTTTCAGCCAACCCGCAAACTGTCTTTTCTTCTGTTTCAGCATCTGTTATTTTACGGTAACCTTTGCTCCTACTTCCTCAAGCTTCTTCTTTACTTCCTCGGCCTCTTCCTTGCTGACGCCTTCCTTGATCATCTTGGGAGCGCCCTCAACGGTATCCTTGGCTTCCTTCAGGCCAAGTCCGGTGATCTCACGTACCACCTTGATAACCTTAACCTTCTCGGAGCCGATCTCGGTAAGCTCTACGTCGAACTCGGTCTTCTCCTCAGCCTCTGCCGCAGGGCCTGCCGCCGCTACCACAACGCCCGCTGCCGCGGATACGCCGAACTCTTCCTCACAAGCCTTTACAAGGTCATTCAACTCTAATACGGTCATCTCTTTGATTGCTTCGATCAATTCCTGAGCTGTCAATTTAGCCATTTTATTTTCCTCCATTTTCTGATTTATACTTCCGCCGGCAGGGAACCTTGCTCCTCTCTCCGGCGCCGGTTTTCCTATTGAAACAATACAGCATTCCTTATTCTGCCGGAGCTGCTTCCGCCTCGGCCGCAGGCGCTTCACAGGCAGATGCGCCGCCTTTTTCCGCCAACTGGTTCATGACGCGTGCAAAATTGGTAATCGGACTCTGCAGGCTGCCAAGCAGTCTGGAAATAAGCACTTCCCTGGAAGGGATGCTTGCGATGGAAGCCATTCCCTTGGCATCGTACACGGTACCTTCCACCACGCCAGCCTTGATCTCCAGTTTGTTGGCCGTCTTCGCGAAATCGCTGAGCACCCTGGCAGGAGCCGTTGCGTCGTCAGTGGACACTGCGATAGCATTGGGACCTTCCAGATAATCGGACAGGCCTTCAAACTCTGTACCCTTGAACGCAAAATTCATCAGGGTATTCTTGTACACCTTGTAGGTGATTCCCGCCTCGCGCAGGTTCTTGCGCAGCTGTGTATCCTGTTCAACGGTAAGTCCGCAGTAGTCTACCAGGACCACGGACTGGGCATCCTTGATACATGCGGAAATCTCGTCCACAATGGGTTTCTTTAACTCAACCTTTGCCATTTCTTTACCTCCTTCTAGATTTTGCGCCGATAAAGAAGAGCAACTAAAAATCCCCCTAAAACCTTAGAGGGATGAATTCACAAATGTACCTGCCCCCATACTTTTCCGGGGGACATACCATATAGCGTCCTTCTCCTCGGTAGGATTTACGGCGGAAAACAGGTTCTTCCTTTTCCCTCCACCTACTGTCTTCGGCTTTATACAACTTTTATGAGAATAGCACAGACAGCGGTAAATGTCAAGCCCTTTTTATTTTTTTGTCGGGCTTTTTTGCCGGGCTTTCCGCGGTTTCCGCAGTGTTTTGCGTCTCCCGCCTGTTTTAACGGCAAAGAAGCAGCAGGTTGCCCCGCTGCTTCCTCTCCGTAAACTTTCCAGTCTGTTCTCATTCTTAGAATCTGGCTACATTCACTTTCACGCCGGGTCCCATGGTGCTGGTCAGGGTGATGCTTCTCAGGAACTGTCCCTTTACCGCACTGGGCCTTGCCTTTACAATGGCATCCATCAGCGCGTTGAAGTTCTCCTGGAGCGCCTCGTCCGTAAAGGAAACCTTGCCCACGGGAACATGAATGATATTGGTCTTGTCAAGCCTGTACTCGATCTTACCTGCCTTGATATCCTTTACGGCCTTGGTCACATCCATGGTAACCGTGCCGGCCTTGGGATTGGGCATCAGGCCCTTGGGTCCCAGGACTTTACCCAGACGTCCCACGATACCCATCATATCAGGGGTGGCTACCACCACGTCAAAATCAAGCCAACCTTCCTTCTGAATCTTGGGAATCAGCTCCTCGCCGCCTACATAGTCAGCGCCGGCTGCCTCCGCCTCGTTCACCTTGTCGCCCTTGGCAAACACCAGAACCCTTACGGTCTTACCTGTTCCGTTGGGCAGTACCACCGCGCCGCGGACCTGCTGCTCCGCATGACGCCCGTCACATCCTGTCCTGATGTGTACTTCAACCGTCTCGTCAAATTTTGCGGTTGCTGCCTTCTTTACCAGAGCGATGGCTTCAGCCGGATCATAAAATGTAGTGCGATCCACAAGTTTTGCGGCTTCTACATATTTCTTGCCATGTTTCATTATTCTACCTCCTAGGTTCAAGCGACAACTTTCCGTTGTCTCCCAATTTGTAATTCGCGGGCATGTTTCTTTACCGTCCGCAATCCAGAAATGCCCACTGGATATTATACCGTGCGGTCCAGTTATTCCTCAATTGTAATACCCATGCTGCGAGCTGTTCCTGCGATCATGCTCATGGCAGCTTCCACGCTTGCCGCATTCAGGTCCGGCATTTTCAGCTCGGCAATTTCCTGAAGCTTTGCCTTGGAGAGAGTAGCAACCTTAGTTTTATTGGGCACCGCGGAACCTGACTTCAGGTTGCAGGCCTTCTTCAGCAATACGGCCGCAGGGGGCGTCTTCGTAATGAAACTGAACGATCTGTCCGCATAAACCGTGATCACGACAGGGATGATCACGTCACCCTTGTCTGCGGTTCTTGCATTGAACTGCTTGGTAAATTCAACAATGTTTACACCATGCTGTCCAAGCGCAGGACCAACCGGCGGAGCCGGTGTTGCCTTGCCGGCAGGAATCTGCAATTTAATGTAACCAGTTACTTTCTTTGCCATTTTGGCACCTCCTAATAATGTGGTAAACCGCCGCCGCGGCTTCGACAGTCTATCTCAAACCACAGCCGACGATAGTCCGGCGCAAGTCTCTTCTGTACCTGCTCCCACTTTCTGACGCGGCATGCGCAGCTTACGTTTTCCTTGCGGCCTCCGGCTCATCTGTGCCGGAATCCTTCGGAACCCCGTCTGCAAAACGCCTTCCGGCGCCCGCGTGTATCAACCGCCCTCTCAGGCGGATTCTACCTTTTTGCTACTTTATTTTTAGATAAATGCTGAAACTTTATTTTAAAACCATAAAACCCATGCTGAATCCAGACTTCGCCAACGCCCTGCCG
>CAJTSY010000029.1:7168-32692 GCA_910578995.1 uncultured Acetatifactor sp. | reverse complement strand
CTCCGGATTTCCTGATTTCCAGAAAAGAATAATTTCATATGGCGGAATATGAAAAATTATGATATAGTAACTGTAGCAGGCAGCTTTCTTTTTTGGAAGAGGCATAATTATGCCGGATGCAGCGGAAACAATTGAAATTTAGCACGAAAACTGGAAAGATAAAATTGATGTACCGTATTCTGGTACAGGTTCTATTAGGAAAGGAAGGCAAGGGTGAAAGCGTACCTGGAAAAATACCGAAGCCGCCTGCTTTTGACAGGATTGCTTGTGTTTTTGGTTCATGGCGCCAGGATGAATTCCGGGATCATAGGCATTGATACGGAGGATCTGCTTCATCTGGGGGATGACTTTTATGACGGATGGCTGCAGACGGGCAGGCAGGGGCTTGTGTTTCTGAAGTACATTCTGGGGAATGCGCAGTACAATCCCTTTTTTTCGGGTACCATGACGGTACTTTTGTTTGGGTTGGCTGTGGCGGCTTTTCTGGCGCTCTGGGACAGGGCGGGCAGGAGGGCCGGCATGTGGGGATGGGGCCTGGGGGTCCTGCTATGGGTTTCTCATCCTGCCATGGCGGAGCAGTTCTATTTTTCCCTGCAGGGGATGGAAATCTGCCTGGGAATCGGACTGACGGCCCTGGCGCTGTATTTCTCGTTCCGGTGGGCCCAGGGGGGCGCGTTTCCCTGGGCCGTGGGGAGCGGGAGTCTTTTGCTTCTGACATTTTCTGTTTATCAGACGTTTGTAGTACTGTATATTTTCGGGACTGTCGCCCTGTTGCTGTGCCAGGCGTTGGGGGAGTTTTCTGAGGGCGGCAGGCAGCCGGGCAGGGCGCTTATGAAGCGTGTGGTTCCCTACTGCGGCATCTTTCTTGCGGCATTTCTGCTGAATACTCTGATTACCAGGCTTTTCTTTGGTTCCTCCGATTATTTGGGCAATCAGATTTACTGGGGGCGTGCTTCGGTGAAGGACTGTCTCCATGCCATAGCCGGACATGTGGTGAAGGCTTTTACAGGGTATGACTCAATTTTTTACAGTCCGGGGCTAGGGGTGCTGGCTTTGTGTGATTTTATTATGCTGACAGTTTTCCTTGCCCGTTTACGCCGGGGAAAAGGGGGAGGAAAGGGTGTTATCCTGTTTTTCTATCTGGCATTGCTGGCAACGCCTTTCCTGATGACCCTGGTGCTGGGGGGGACCCCCGCCATGCGTTCCCAGCTGGTATTGCCTGCCGTGACGGGTTTTCTGGGATATTTGGGGATATGGCTGGTGCAGATGCAGGGGCTGTGCCTGGACAGGGTACGGCGGGGGGCAATGCTTGGCAGCGTGGCGGTGGTCTGTCTGGTCAGCGGCATAGGGCAGGCCAGGGTTACCGGACAGTTGTATTATACGGACTGGTGCCGATATGAACAGGACGCGACCCTGGGCAGAGCCCTGATGGAGCGGATAGG
Source organism: uncultured Acetatifactor sp. (assembly GCA_910578995.1). GTDB lineage: Bacteria > Bacillota > Clostridia > Lachnospirales > Lachnospiraceae > Acetatifactor. Next base: position 31,250 of record CAJTSY010000029.1, on the reverse strand, counting down.
CCGGGAGATGCCGGAAGGGGAAGATTTGCCGGTGATGGTAGTGGGCGGCAGGGAATTTTCAGGGAATAACTCCTGTGTGGCAGGAGAGGTGATAGGGCGTTCCTTTTTTAACTATGACGGGGAGGTGGAGCCGAAGTTTTACTGGAGCACCAAGCGTATACTGGGATTTCTGCACACCCTGGGCGCCGATTACGTTCAGGCACCCTGGGAATGGGTGGAGGATGCCGTGGCTTACAGCGCTGATATGCCGGTTTGGCCGGCAGAAGGCAGTGTCCGGGTGGAGGGACGCATGGTGATCGTGAAATTGAGCGACGGGTGATACCGGGCTTCTTTCCGGCAGTTCATGGAGGGATAATTATGGGCGCTATCTTGAAATCTTGTAACAGTATAGGATTATGGGATGCTGAATTCTAATAAAATATTACAGCAGGAAAGGACGGAAGAATATGGGTGAGGTATACGAAAAACTTCAAAGATGCTGTGAAAGTGTCAGGCAGAAGACGGATTTTGTGCCTAAGGTGGCGCTTGTACTGGGCTCCGGCCTGGGGGATTTCGCGGAAACTATCCGGGTAGTGTGTGAGATTTCCTATGGGGAGATTGGGGAATTTCCCGTCTCAACGGTACCGGGACATGCGGGGAAATTCATTTTCGGCTATGTGGGGGATGTGCCCGTGGCCTGCATGAAGGGCAGGGTACATTATTACGAGGGATATCCCATAAGCGACGTGGTGCTTCCCGTCCGCCTGCTGAAGCTGATGGGGGCCCGGATACTTTTCCTCACCAACGCGGCGGGGGGAGTGAATACATCCTTCCAGGCAGGGGACCTGATGATGATCAAGGATCATATCGCGGTCTTTGCGCCCAATCCCCTGGTGGGGCCGAACATGGACGAGCTGGGGCCGCGTTTTCCGGATATGAGCCATGTATACGATCTGACTCTGCAGAAGCTGATACGCAGTACGGCCAGGGAGAACCATATTTTCCTTCAGGAGGGGATATATACCCAGCTGACGGGACCGTCCTACGAATCTCCGGCGGAGATCCGCATGCTGCGGCTGCTGGGCTGTGACGCGGTGGGCATGAGCACTGTGGCGGAAGCCATTGCCGCCAACCATATGGGAATGAAAATATGCGGGATTTCGTGCATAAGCAATCTGGCAGCCGGCATGACGGCGAATCCTTTAAGTCATCAGGAAGTGCAGGAGGCCGCGGATATGGCAGCGCCCGCATTCAAAAAACTGGTGACAGAGACGGTGAAAAAAATGGAGGGTATTCTGTGAGGGAAGATCAGGTATATGCGGAATTGGTAAAAGCGGCACTGGATGCCAGGAAGACGGCCTACGTACCTTATTCACATTTTTCCGTGGGAGCCGCGCTGCTCACCGGGGAGGGGGAAATCTGTACCGGGGGAAACATTGAAAACGCCTCCTACGGGGCAACCAACTGTGCGGAGAGGACGGCAATCTTCAAGGCGGTCAGCCAGGGAAAACGCGCTTTCCGGGCCATAGCCATAGCCGGGGGCATGGAGGGCTTGGAGCCTGTGGAGTATGCTTATCCCTGCGGCATCTGCAGGCAGGTGATGCAGGAATTCGCAGGGGAGGATTTCAGGGTGCTGGTGGTAAAGAGTCCCTCCGACTACAGGGTGCATACACTGGAGGAACTGCTGCCGTACGGGTTTGGGGGTGAGTCCATCAGGTGAAGATCAGACTGTATAACGCCAGGATTCTGACGATGGAGAAGGGAAGGCCTGTGTTCTGGGGAGAGGTGCAGACGGCAGGCGGCAGGATTTTTCATGTGGCAGAAACGGGGACGGAAGACGGTTCCCGAAAAAATGGGAAACCGTCCTGTGGGAAAACGTTCTGCCCGGAGGAAGACGGAACCGGGGACGGCTTCAGGGCGGAAAGAAATTCCAGGGGTACGGAATGGGACAGGGAAATCGACTGTAAGGGAGATCTGCTGATGCCGGGGTTTAAGAATGCCCATACCCATTCCGCCATGACTTTTCTGCGCTCTTATGCGGATGACGTTCCCCTGCAGCAGTGGCTGAACGAAAAGGTTTTTCCCAGGGAGGCGCTGCTTTCAGGGGAGGACATATACCATCTGGCAAAGCTGGCGGTTCTGGAGTATCTGACATCCGGAATTACAGCCATATTTGACATGTACCTGAAACCGGAGGAGGTGGCCCGGGCCTGTACGGACACGGGGATGCGCTGTGTGCTTACCAGCGGCCTGAATAATTTCACGTCCTCCGTGGAACAGCAGGAAGAGGAATACCTGAAATGGAACGGGGAACACTCTCTGGTGAGCTACAGGCTGGGATTCCATTCGGAGTACACCTGTTCGAAAGAACTGCTTCAGGGAGTGGCGGCCCTTGCCCGGAAATACAGAGCGCCCGTGTACACGCACCTGGCGGAGACCAAAGCGGAGGTGGAAGGATGCAGGGAGCGGTACGGCATGACTCCCGCGGTGTTTCTGGACAGTCTGGGAATGTTTGAATACGGGGGCGGCGGTTACCACTGTGTCCATATGACGGAAAGGGATGTGGAAGTATTTGTCAGGAACGGAATGTATGTGGTGACGAATCCGGCCTCGAACCTGAAGCTGGCAAGCGGAATCGCGCCCGTTGCGGAATTTGTCCGCAGGGGGATTCCGGTGGCGGTGGGAACCGACGGTCCCGCAAGCAACAACTGCCTTGACATGTTCCGGGAGATGTTCCTGGTATGTGGTCTGAGCAAAATCCGGGAGGAGGATGCGGCAAGCCTTGATGCCTTCGAGGTGCTGCGCATGGCCACGGCAGCAGGGGCAGGGACCATGGGGCTTGGGGAGGCGGATATCCTGGCAGAGGGCAGGATGGCGGATCTGATCCGCATCGACCTGCGCCAGCCTAATATGCAGCCCATAAACAATATACCGAAAAACCTTGTATACAGCGGAAGCAAGGCCAATGTGCTGATGACCATGGTGAACGGCCGGATTCTTTACGAAAACGGAAAATTCAGCGTGGGGGAAGAGGCGGAGGATATTTACGGAAGTTGTGAAAGGATTGTAAACCGCATATTATATGCGTAACGGAAATACGGCATACCTGACGTTCCCGTTTGTGATTTATATGCGTTTTATGATAGAAAAACCGCAGGACGGTTTTCTGTAACTGTATTTCTCTACCAAACTACATAGGAGGGAGTAAAAAATGTTAGAGAAACTATTTAAACTCAGGGAAAACAAGACCACAGTGAGGACGGAGGTCATTGCCGGACTTACCACCTTCATGACCATGGCCTACATCATCGCCCTGAACCCCAACCTGCTCACCGGTTTCGGCGCGGAGGGGATGGATCTGTGGAACGGTGTCTTCATGGCAACCTGCATCGCCTCGGCAATCGGAATGTTCGCCATGGCTTTCCTGGCAAACAAGCCCTTTGCCATGGCCCCCGGAATGGGGCTCAACAGCTTTTTCGCCATCGTGGTGGCGAATATCGTGAGCATTACCGGGCTGACCTACCTGGAGTCCTTCCAGGCGGCATTGTGCATTATCCTGGTGGAAGGCATTGTGTTCATTCTTCTGTCCGTGCTCAATGTCCGCGAGAAAATCGTGGATGCCATTCCCCTGGGCGTGCGCCTGGGCATAGCCCCGGCCATCGGCATGATGCTGATGAATATCGGTATCGGCTCCAATGCCGGAATTTATTCCGAGACCGGAGGACCGTTCTATGCCATGCGTGACTTCTTCGGGGCCCTTACAGCCGGCCTGGCAAGGGACAACATGGGTACGGGCTATGCCCCCATGGTTCTCACGGTTGTCACCATGTTCGTGGGCCTGTTCGTCATCGTGATCCTGGCCCAGAAGAAGGTCAAGGCCGCCGTTATCCTGGGCATGCTGGCTGCCAGCGTGGTCTACTGGGTGGGGGATGCGGTTTTTCTGCACGCCAATCCCTTTGCATCCCTTGCCACCGCGTCTTTCCTGCCTCCCTTCGGGGACATGGCCGCCACCACACTGTTTAAGTTTAATTTCAGCGGTTTTGTACAGATCGGATGGTTTACCGTTATCACCCTTATCGTGACCTTCTGCATTATCGACATGTTCGACACCATCGGAACCCTGGTGGGTACCGCAAGCCGTGCGGGAATGTTGGACAAGGAGGGCAAAATGCCCCGGATGAAGGAAGCCCTGCTTTCCGATGCCATCGGCACGGTGGTGGGTTCCGCTACCGGTACTTCCACGGTTACCACGTTCGTGGAGTCCGCGTCCGGTGTGGAAGCCGGGGGACGTACGGGACTGACTGCCCTGACCACCGGCATCGTATTCCTGGCATGCATGTTCATTGCCCCCATTGCGGCCATCATTCCCGCGGCGGCCACTTCGTCAGCCCTGATTTATGTGGGCGTGCTGATGCTCACGGGACTGAAGAATGTGCATTTTGACGATATGTGCGAGACAGTGCCTGTGGCACTGATGCTGATTGCCATGCCTGTTTCCGGTTCCATCGGACATGCCATCGGCATCGGCCTGATTACCTATACGATTATCAAGGTATTTACCGGAAAGGCAAGGGATGTATCCGTGCTGACCTACGTGCTTTCCGCTATTTTCCTGATTAAGTTTTTCCTTGTGGCATAAGGAACTGCCGTAAGTATACGAACCAAAGAAGACAAACAAATGAAAGCCGGGGTGTCAGAAGGTTTTTGGCCGGACAAGCGCCCTGGCAGTTTTTATAGGGCGGTCTGAAATAAAAACGAATGGGTGAGGAAATCTGCGATGGAGTATCTTATTTTTATACTGGCAATGGCAGGATTTGTACTGGTGATATTTGTGATGGAAGCTCTGCGCGCCCGGCGTGAAGAGAAGGAGTATGTGAAGTTCCTGTATGAAAGATACGGGGAACTGAACCAGAAGGATTATGCACTGGAGCGTTTTGCCAGAATGGACAGTTATTTCAGAAGGCATGGACAGGAAGGACAGCTGGATGACATCACATGGAACGACCTGGGGATGGACGAGATTTTCAGACGGATGAATTATACACTTTCCGCATCGGGGGAAGAGTATTTGTATTATACATTGAGGACACTGAAGCAGGGAGGGGAAGAACTGGGGCATCTGGAGGAAACGGTCCGGTTTTTCGGGGAACATCCCGGTGAAAGGGTAAGGGTTCAGCTGGCGGCCAGGAAGCTGGGATATACGGGGAAATATTCCCTCTACGACTATCTGGACAACCTGGACTACCTGGGAGAGCGTTCCAACAGGAAGAACATCCTGATGGACCTGCTTTTCCTGCCCCTTGCAGGAATGCTGTGGGTTAATTTCTCCCTGGGGATCATGGGGATTGCGCTGCTGGTCATTTATAACATTGTTTCCTACTTTAAGGAAAAAGGAGAAATCGATCCTTATATTACAAGCTTTTCTTATATTATGAGACTGATACAGGTCTGCGGGGAACTGGAGAAGATAGACGTGCCGGTGTGCGGCGGGGAATGGGAAAAGATAAAGAAGGCCAGGGGACAGCTTCAGGGGATGAGCCGCAATTCTTTCTGGGTTATGTCCCCTTACCGGGGAAATGCCTCCGGGGATGTTCTGGCGGTGGTGATGGACTACATCCGCATGGTTTTTCATGCGGATTTGATCAAGTTCAATGGCATGCTTAAGGTCCTGAGGGGGCATATGGGGGATGTGGACGACCTGATACAGGTGGCGGGATATGTGGAGACTGCCATAGCCATATGGATTTTCCGCCGGTCCCTGGAACAGGCCGGGGAAGGGCGTGAAGCAGGGGAGGCCGGAAATGACGGAAGGGAGCGCGGAGTAGGCGGACCCGGATCATCCGTGGAGAGAGTGTGGTGCGTTCCCGTCTTTGAGCCTGAGATCCGCCTGGAGATCCGGGAAGGGTATCATCCCCTGCTGAAAACGCCTGTGAAGAATGACATAGCGGCGGCCCGGGGGGTGCTTTTGACAGGTTCCAATGCCTCAGGGAAGTCCACTTTCCTGAAGACAGTGGCGGTGAACAGCATTCTGGCCCAGACGGTCCATACCTGCACTGCCGCAGAATACCGGGCGCCTTTTTTCCATGTTTATTCTTCTATGGCGCTGCGGGATGACATGGAGTCAGGGGAAAGCTACTATATCGTGGAGATCAAGGCCCTGAAACGTATCCTGGATGCCGCTTCCGGGGGAAACGGGACGGTTCTCTGCTTTGTGGACGAGGTACTCCGGGGAACAAACACGGTGGAGCGTATCGCTGCCTCCACACAGATTTTGCGGTCCCTGGGCGGCTCCGGCATTCTCTGTTTTGCGGCTACCCATGATATTGAGCTGACGGAACTGCTCCAGGATGTGTTCGACAATTATCATTTTGAGGAGGATGTGCGGAACGGGGATATATTCTTCAACTACCGTCTGAAGACGGGAAAGGCCACCACCAGAAATGCCATCCGTCTCCTGGAACTGATGGGATACGACAGAAAAGTAATAGAGCGGGCCGCGGCCCAGGCGGAGCGTTTTGCGGCTTCCGGCGTGTGGAGCCTGCAGCAGGGATAAGAGCCTGGGGAGTCCGGACGAAATTTTGCCGCTGTTCGCGGCGCTGCCGGTTGAACGGCAGCAAAATATGGTTAAATTATGGCAAAATCAGGACGGACAGCTTGACGGGAAGATACTATATCTGGTATACTGATGTTGCTGCAGGTCGGCAGATATAGTTTCAGGCCGGACTGTGCACGCAGGAAAAATAATTAGTGAGAAGGGATCAGACATGTTAGTAAATTTTCTTAATTCATTTATGTCATATTTTGTAGTGCTGCTTGTGATCGCTGTAGTGGCAGGAGTGGCTACCACCATAGGCATCACCATGGCGAAGAAAAAGGGGGAAGCGGGTTCTTCTTCCGGTAAAAGCGGCAAAGAGTGATGGCAAAGTCGTCCGGGCAAAAGCTGAAACTTTTATATATTATAAAATTTCTGTCTGAAAACACGGATGAGTTTCATCCGGCAAGCACAGCCGACATTATTTCCTATCTGGAGGCCAATGACATTCATTCCCAGCGCAAGAGTATCTATGACGATGTGGAGAAACTGTGCGATTTCGGGTATGATATTGTCCAGGTGCACAGCAGGCTTGGGGGCGGCTATTACATGGCGGGCAGGGAGTTTGAACTGGCCGAGCTGAAGCTGCTTGTGGATGCGGTGCAGTCCTCCCGGTTTATCACGACGAAGAAGTCCCGCAGCCTGATCCGGAAACTGGAGCAGATGGCGGGAAAGCATGATGCCGGAAAGCTGCAGCGCCAGGTGTATGTGGCAGGGCGCATCAAGACCGAGAACGAAAGTATCTATTACAATATCGATACCATCCACAGGGCCATCCAGGAAAACCGCCAGATTGCCTTTCAGTATCTGGACTGGAACCTGAAGAAGGAACTGGTTCCCAGGGTTAACAGCGAGAGAACCGTCAGCCCCTGGGCCCTCATCTGGCAGGACGAGTATTATTACCTGGCGGCCTTCGACAGCAGGGACGGGGTGATGAAGCATTACCGCGTGGACAAGATGGGCAGGGCCGAAGTGCTGAAAACGGCCAGGGCGGGGATGGAGCAGTTTGCCCGGGTGGACCTGGCTGCGTATACCAATCAGATATTCGGAATGTACGGGGGAGACGAGGAGACTGTCACCATACAGTTTCCCGACAGGCTTATCGGCGTGGTGTTGGACCGGTTTGGAAGGGAAGCGGACATAAGGCAGCTGCCGGAAGGGTTTTTCCGTATTCGGGCGAAGGTGACTGTCAGCGGCCAGTTTTTCGGATGGCTCACCGGGATCGGAAAGGACGCGGTCATTGTGAGTCCGGTTTCCGTCAGGGAACAGTACAGGCGGTGGCTCGAAGGGATTACGGGGACGATGCCGTCGTAGGCAGTTTTGGTATGGTTTTCCAATGCAGGTGTTTTCTCTGTCAATAGAAAGATATCCTAAATTTTGGATATCTTTTTTGTGCATTTTTTTGGAAAGACTTCATTGACAAGCAGGTATTTCTTTTTTATACTGTTAAGTACACGCCACAATATATTGAAATGCGCGAGGGAAAAATACTATATTTTGTGTATACACCCCTATATATGGGGGAAAATAAAGCAGGGGGCAGGTTGTGGCAGCAGAAGGTGCCAGCATCATGTTTCAGAAGGGAATGAGGTCTATGAGCAGCAATTTTGATCAGGCGGCAAGGGAGAGTGTCAACTACGCGGAGAAGTTTCGTCCGGACAGGGAAGTGTGGGTGATCAAGAAGGACGGGAGCAGGGAGAGCTTTAATGTACAGAAGGTGGTCAATGCGGTGGCAAAGAGCGCGTACAGGGCGCTGACAAAGTTTACCGTGGATGACGAGTGCCATATCTGCCAGTATGTCATTGACAAAGTGAATGAGATGGGGCAGGAGGAGATCCCTATTCCCATCATGCACAATATCGTGGAGAGCGCCCTGGAGCAGGTGAAGCCGGTGGTGGCAAAGAGTTACCGGGATTACCGCAATTACAAGCAGGATTTCGTGCGGATGCTGGATGATGTGTATAAAAAGAGCCAGTCTATTATGTATATCGGGGACAAGGAAAATGCCAATACCGATTCCGCGCTTGTGGCCACCAAGAGGAGCCTGGTATTCAACCAGCTGAACAAGGAGCTGTACCAGAAATTCTTCATGACCACGGAGGAGATCCAGGCCTGCCGGGACGGGTATATCTATGTACATGACATGTCCGCCAGGAGGGATACCATGAACTGCTGCCTCTTTGATGTGCAGAATGTGTTAAGCGGCGGCTTTGAAATGGGAAATGTCTGGTACAATGAGCCCAAGTCCCTGGATGTGGCCTTCGATGTCATCGGGGATATCGTGCTCAGCGCCGCGAGCCAGCAGTACGGCGGCTTTACGGTTCCCAGTGTGGACCTGATCCTGGAGCCCTATGCAGAGAAGTCCTACCGGTATTATATAGAAAAATACAGGAATCTGGGTATTGACGGGGAGAGGGCGGAGAAAGAAGCTTACAACGATGTGGTCAGAGAGTATGAACAGGGTTTTCAGGGATGGGAGTATAAGTTCAACACGGTAGGAAGCAGCCGGGGGGACTATCCCTTTATCACGGTTACCGCCGGTACCGGCACCGGCAGGTTTGCCAGGCTTGCCACCATTACCATGCTGAAGGTGCGCAAGGGCGGCCAGGGGAAGAAGGAACACAAGAAACCGGTGCTGTTCCCCAAGATTGTGTTTTTATATGATGAGAACCTTCACGGGTCGGGAAAGCCCCTGGAGGACGTGTTTGAGATGGGGGTTCAGTGCTCTGCCAAAACCATGTATCCGGACTGGCTGAGCCTGACGGGCAGGGGGTACGTGGCAAGTATGTATAAGCAGTACGGGCGTATCGTGTCCCCCATGGGCTGCAGGGCGTTCCTGTCCCCCTGGTATGAGAGAGGGGGAATGCATCCTGCGGATGACGAGGACAAGCCCGTGTTTGTGGGACGGTTCAATATCGGCGCGGTGTCCCTGCACCTGCCCATGATTCTGGCAAAATCCAGGAAGGAGAGCCGGGATTTTTACCAGGTGCTGGATTACTACCTGAACCTGATCCGCCAGCTCCATATCAGAACCTATGCCTATCTGGGGGAGATGCGTGCCTCCACCAATCCCCTGGCCTACTGCGAGGGAGGGTTCCTGGGAGGCAACCTGAAGCTTACGGATAAGATTAAGCCCCTGCTGAAATCCGCCACGGCCAGTTTCGGCATCACGGCCCTGAACGAGCTCCAGGAGCTGTACAATGGAAAATCACTGGTGGAGGACGGCCAGTTTGCCCTGGAAGTGATGGAATTTATCAATAAACGCATCAATGAGTTTAAAGAGGAGGACGGCAACCTGTATGCCATCTACGGCACGCCGGCGGAAAATCTCTGCGGGCTGCAGGTAAAGCAGTTCAGGGAGAAGTATGGCATCATTGAAGGGGTTTCCGACAGGGAATATGTGAGCAACAGTTTCCACTGTCACGTGACGGAGGACATCACGCCCATCCGGAAGCAGGACCTGGAGAACCGTTTCTGGGATCTGAGCAACGGGGGCAAGATACAGTATGTGAAATATCCCATTGACTATAATGTTGAAGCCATACGGACATTGATCCGCCGGGCCATGGAACTGGGATTTTATGAGGGGGTCAATCTGTCGCTTGCCTATTGCGACGACTGCGGGCATCAGGAACTGGAGATGGATGTGTGCCCCAAATGCGGGAGCCGCAACCTGACCAAGATAGACCGCATGAACGGTTACCTTTCCTATTCCCGGGTTCACGGTGACACCAGGCTCAACGAGGCCAAGATGGCGGAGATCGCGGAGAGGAAGAGTATGTAGCGGGAGGTTCCCGGGGAGCGGAAATATGAGGTATCACAATATAACAACTGACGACATGCTGAATGGGGACGGGCTGCGGGTGGTGCTGTGGCTTGCCGGGTGCAGCCACTGCTGTAAGGGCTGCCAGAATCCCCTCACCTGGGATCCGTACGGGGGACTGCCCTTTGATGAGGCGGCAAAACAGGAGATTTTCACGGAACTGGGGAAAAACTACATTTCCGGCATTACTTTCTCCGGAGGGGATCCGCTGCACCCCGCAAACCGCCTGGAGGTGAGGGGGCTGATGGCACAGATCAGGGAGCGGTTTCCGGACAAGACCATCTGGTGTTATACCGGGGACAGCTGGGAGGATATCCTGCATTATCCCATCCTGCAGTATATCGACGTGCTGGTGGACGGGGAGTTCCATGAGGAGGAGAAGGATGTGAAGCTCCTGTGGAAGGGAAGCGCCAACCAGCGGGTCATCGATGTGCAGAGGACGCTGCGGCAGGAGGATATTTCCGTGCCCGTGCTGCACTGCGGAAATTACGAACAGGAATATACGATTGCTAGTAAGCCGGATAATATCTGCGGGTGCTGTGACTGACGGCGATGCATTTTTCCGCGGGCTGCCGCAGCACGCAAATACCGTAAGCCCTGCCTTGCCGGGGGCGATGGGGAGTGCGGGGGAAACGTTATGAAAAGAGGGACATATGAAGAGGGTAGCGCAGTTTTTTAAGGTGGGATTTGAGAACTTTGCCGGGGCGGTGAAAGGGGATTTTCCGGAATACACCGAAGCCGGGATACGGGAGATATACGGGAAGATAAGGCTTCCCGAACGAGCCACCAGGGGAAGCGCCGGATATGATTTCTTTGCGCCCTTTTCCTTTATCCTCAGACCCAGGGAGACCATCAGGATTCCAACGGGAATCCGTGTAAGGATGGACGAGGACTGGGTGCTGAAGCTGTATCCCAGAAGCGGGCTGGGTTTTAAGTACCGCCTGCAGATGGACAACACGGTGGGCATCATTGACAGCGATTATTTTAATTCCGACAACCAGGGGCATATTTTCATCAAGATGACCAATGACACCAATGAGGGCAGGACAGTGGAGGTTGCCCAGGGCATGGGTTTCGCCCAGGGAATTTTCATAGAGTACGGGATTACCGTGGACGATGAGGCGTCCGGCGTGCGCAACGGCGGGCTGGGGAGCACCACGAAGTAAAGGCGGAGCGAAAAACATACTTTTTACCGGCATAAAAAAACAGGTTCTGGCCATGCTAAAATTAAAACGCCGCACAGACAGGGCGCGGCTGAAAGGGAGATTATTTTAGCATGGGAGAGAATAATGACAGGATAACGGGGGATCTTCGGGAAGACATGGCATGCCTGAATGCCGTGTTGGACGTGGAGAAAAATTTCGACATTATCTACCGGGTGGTCCATATCGGCGGCAAGGAGGCCTGCATGTACCTGATAGACGGCTTCTGCAAGGATGACCTGGTGCAGAAGCTCCTGCAGTATTTCATGGATCTGACGCCGGACAAGATGCCGGAGGATATGCACGGCATGTCGAAGCAGTTTACGCCCTACGTGGAGGTGGATGTCCAGGACAGCAGGGACACACTGGTTACATCCCTGCTGTCAGGGATGTTTGTGCTGTTGGTGGACGGCTTCAGCAAGGCGCTGCTGATTGATGCCAGGACATATCCGTCCAGAAGCGTGGAGGAACCGGAGAAGGACAAGACCCTGCGGGGCTCCAAGGACGGATTTGTGGAGACCCTGGTGTCAAACACTGCCCTGATACGCCGCAGGATCCGCAGCGCGGACCTGCACATGGAGATGCTCAGCGCCGGGGAAAGCTCCCATACGGATATTGCGCTGTGTTACATGAAGGGGCGGACGGACGAGGCTTTTCTGGAGGAGATCCGCCGGAAAATCAGGAATATCAGGGCCGACTCCCTGACCATGAACCAGGAATCCCTGGCGGAGTGTCTCTATCACAGGAAGTGGTACAATTTTTTCCCGAAATTTAAATACACGGAACGTCCGGACGCGGCGGCCGCCCAGGTACTGGAGGGTAATATTGTGATACTGGTGGACAATTCTCCCTCTGCCATGATTCTGCCCACCACCATATTTGACGTACTGGAGGAGGCGGACGATTACTATTTTCCACCCATCACAGGGACATACCTGCGCGTTACCCGTTTCCTGATTTCCCTACTGACCTATCTGGTGACTCCTACCTTTCTGCTGCTGATGAACAATCCCCGGTGGATTCCGGAGCAATTTTCCTTCATCATGCTGCAGGAGGAGCCCAATCTCCCACTGATCTGGCAGTTCCTGATATTGGAACTGGCCATAGACGGACTGAAACTGGCAGCCATCAACACCCCGAACATGCTGAGCACGCCATTAAGTGTCATGGCGGCCCTGGTTCTGGGGGAGTTCTCGGTAAACAGCGGTTGGTTTTCCCCCGAGGTCATGCTGTACATGGCCTTTGTTGCCATTGCAAATTATACCCAGGCCAATTATGAGCTGGGCTATGCGCTGAAATTCCTGCGGATGATCACTCTGCTGCTGACTCAGTGGTTCCAGGTGTGGGGGTATGCGGGGGGAATCCTGCTCTCCATACTGGCGGTATGCTGCAACCGGACAGTGTCCCACCGGAGTTTTATCTATCCACTGATTCCCTTTGACTGGAAAAAGTTAAAGAGCAGGCTGATCCGCACAAGACTGCCGGGGGCCCTGGAGAGGGAAAAAGAATAAGAAGACATATCAGGATTCCGGAAAGGAAAATGTATGGAAAAACCGAATATTGTACTGGTAATGGCGGATGATATGGGGTATTGGGCCATGGGATGCGCCGGGAACAGGGAGATCCGGACCCCGAATCTGGATCAGCTTGCCGCAGAAGGGATGTACTTTCCGGACTTTTTCTGTACCTCGCCCGTGTGTTCTCCGGCCAGGGCTTCCGTGCTGTGCGGCAGGATGCCCTCCGCCCACGGCGTCCAGGACTGGATCGCAAGGGGACATATCAGCTACGGGGAGGTGGCTCCCGGCCTGAAGGAGAAGCATGGGGATCCGGACGCGTCCTGGGAGTATGCCTGGTCCAGACAGCAGCTGAAAGACGACAGTGCCATCCGTTATATGGAGGGGTTCCGGACCTACACGGACATACTGGCGGAGCACGGATATGTCTGTGGTCTTGCCGGAAAGTGGCATCTGGGGGATGCGGGGCATCCCCAGAACGGGTTTACGTATTGGCAGCCCATTGCCATGGGCGGCGACAATTACTTTTATCCGGTGGTTCTCCAGGGTGAGAAGTTCGATATGCTGAGGAATACATATATTACGAATTATATTACCGGGAAAGCGTTTAAATTTCTCCGGAACAGGGACAATGGAAAGCCCTTTTATTTAAGTGTCCACTATACCGCTCCTCATTCCCCCTGGGAGCGCAGTCAGCATCCGGCGGAGTTTTATGATCTGTACCGGGACTGCCCCTTTACCGGGACGCCCAACGTGCCGCCTCATAAATGGGGGGCCGGCTATTCGCAGGAGGACCGGAGGAACAGGATTCAGGGTTATTATGCGGCGGTTACGGCCATGGACAGCGATATCGGGAAACTGGTGGGATACCTGAAGGAAGAGGGACTGTGGGAGGACACTGTCTTTATTTTTACGGCGGACAACGGCATGAGCATGGGGCATCATGGAATCTTCGGAAAGGGCAACGGCACTTTCCCCATGAATCTGTATGATACGGCGGTAAAGGTGCCTATGATTGTGTCCTGTCCCGGGAGGATTCCCGCCGGATCCGTGGCCAGAGGGCTGTACAGCCATTATGATATACTGCCCACCATAGCGGGACTTATGGGGGAGGCGCCGGAAGAGGGACTGCCCGGGCGCAGTTTCCAGGAGATTTTCCAGGGCCGGGTGCCGGACGGCCGGGATGCCGTGGTGGTTTACGACGAATATGGTCCCGCCCGGATGATCCGCACGCGGGAATATAAGTATATCCACCGCTATCCTTACGGTGAGAATGAATTTTATGATCTGGAGGCTGACCCTGGCGAGGAGGTCAATCTGGCCGAATCCAAAGACCCGGCAGTGCAGGAGCGGATTGCGGCGCTGAAGAACCGGATGGAGCAGTGGTTTGTCCGATATTCGGATCCGGACAGGGACGGTGTGAGACAGGCCGTCTGCGGGTCAGGCCAGATCGGACTGGTGGGAAGCGCGGGGAAGGGCAGGAAAGCTTTCCTTGGCCTGGGAGAGTGAAGCTCAATACACGCCCGGCATTACAGAGAGCAGCTGCCGGAATCGGCGGAAACAGAATATTCAGGATGTTTAGGTGGTAACAATGTATCGGTTTGCCGTATGCGACGACAATCCGGCGGATGCTTCCTATGTGGGGGCCCTGCTTAAAAAGTGGGGCTGCGCCGCCGGATACGCACTGAAAATAGAGAAATATCCTTCGGCGGAAGCTTTTTTGTCTGCATATGGGGAGGATCCTTCTTTTGACGTGCTGTTTCTGGACATTGAAATGGGAAATATGAGCGGGGTGGAGCTTGCGAAGCGGCTGCGGCAGTCTGGCGCAGGCCTGCAGCTTGTATTTGTCACGGGATATATGGAGTACATTGCGGAAGGGTATGACGTGGAAGCGCTTCACTATCTCATCAAGCCGGTGACAGCGGAAAAACTGTACGCGGTACTGGACCGGGCGGTGGAGCGGCTGAAAACAAGGGAACACACCCTGATCCTCTCCCTTCCAGACGGGACGGTGAGACTGCCGCTGCATGAGATACGGTACCTGGACGTGCTGAAAAATTACGTCACTGTCCACGGGGCGGAAGACTACAGCGTCAAACGGACGCTGAACGACCTGGAAGGGGAGTTGGACGACAGTTTTTACCGGATACACCGTTCCTACATTGTCAATCTGAGGTTTATCAGGAAGATCACCAAAACGGAGGTAATCCTGAAGGACGGCACGGCGCTGCCGCTTTCCAGGAAAATGTACGAGGGGCTGAACCAGGCTGTGATCCGGTATTTTTGAGCGGAGCCGTACCCCTGGGAAAGGAACGGGCCGCGGCTGCGCCCCGCCTGTGCCGGACCCGGGTAGAGCTGTGGAGAAGGGGCAGCCGGGCGCAGGCAGGAGAACGCTGCGCGGGCGGCTGTCCTGGCGGCAGCATCCGGGAGGGAAGAGATGCGTTTTTTGGAGAAAATGATTGATAAAAGGATTGCCGCGTACCAGAGTGACCTTCTGGCCACCCATTATGCGGAGGTGGAAAATATGTACCGGCAGATCCGGGGATGGCGTCATGATTACCGCAATCACATCCAGGTATTGGACAGCTATGCCCAAATGGGGGATCTGGAGGCCCTGCGCTCCTATCTGAAGGATCTGAGCATGGATCTGAATACAGTGGACCTGGTGCTGAAGACAGGGAACAAGATGACGGATGTAATACTGAACAGCAAGATTTCCCTGGCAAAATCCCGTCATATCCAGGTCAGGGCGGATGCCCATGTGCCGGTGTCCCTGAGCACCTCCGAGATAGATCTGTGCATTATTATGGGCAATCTGTTTGACAATGCCATAGAAGCCTGCATGCAGCTGCCGGAGGAGAAGCGGATGATCCGCATTTACATGGATATGAAGAATACACAGTTGTACATGTCCTTTACCAACACCACGGTCCAGGGAAAGCAGCAGAAGGAGGACGGAAGATTCCGTTCCACCAAGGGAAAAGGGCACGGATACGGCCTGGTACGGGTGGACACCATCGTGGAGCGGAACCAGGGCTATATCAGCAGAAACAGCGAGGACGGGGCGTTTACCACGGAGATTCTGCTGCCGCAGTAAGTTTTTTGTTTCACAAGTCTGATATTTTCACAGATAAGATACGTTCTGTTTTTCACATATTCCCATGTTTTTCATATGATAATATAAATAAAAACCAACATGCGGAAAGGAATCGACATGCACGAGCATTTTGATGATAAGAACTGCGATAAATTCCCCATAGCCATGGCTTATGTGCCCTGGCAGGAATTTGACGGAATGTATGACGATCTGGAGAAGGCATACTGCAACGGAACCATATTCCCCGAGCTTGATAAGCCTTTCACGGGAAGGAGATGTGTATCATGAGAGAGAGGGATCAGCTTTTGAGAGACATCGGGATGGCGGATTTTGTGCTGACAGAGTTGGCGCTTTACCTGGATACCCATCCCCATGACCGCAGGGCACTGGAATATTTCAACCATTACAACCGGATTAAAAATCAGATGGAAAAGGAATTTTCCCAGAAATATTTTCCTCTGAATTTGAGGCTTACAGACTGCGGCAAGGAGTGGAGATGGGGAGAGGCCCCTCTGCCCTGGGAAGGAGAGTGCGCGTAAATGTGGAGTTATGAGAAGAGACTGCAGTTCCCCGTAAACATTAAGGAACCCAACGCGAAACTGGCGCAGGTGATTATCTCCCAGTTCGGCGGCCCGGACGGAGAGCTGTCCGCCAGTATGCGTTACCTGTCCCAGCGGTATTCCATGCCCTACAGGGAGGTGGCGGGACTTCTGACGGATATCGGTACCGAGGAACTGGCCCATATGGAGATGATTTCCGCCATTGTGCACCAGCTTACCCGGGATCTGTCCATGGAGGAGATTGAGAAGAGCGGATTTGCAACGTATTATGTGGATCATACCGTAGGCGTATGGCCCACAGCCGCGGCGGGGATTCCCTTCAACGCCTGCGAATTCCAGGTGAAGGGGGATCCGGTTACGGATTTGACGGAGGATCTGGCGGCAGAGCAGAAAGCCAGGGCCACCTATGAGAATATTCTGCGCCTGATCAGGGAACCGGATGTGTGCGAACCCATCAAGTTCCTGCGGGCCAGGGAGATTGTGCATTTCCAGAGGTTCGGCGAAGCGTTGCGCATCACCCAAGATAAACTGGACAACCGGAATTTCTATGCTTTCAACCCTGCATTTGACAGGTGCGAGGATTGCGGTTGCGATAAATAATTTTTATCATTTCATCGGCGGGGGCTGCATTCCCGGGCAGGCTGCCCGCTGTTTTTTTGCGCGCAGGCATCTGTGCAAAATACATCCGGTTTCAGAGATTGTATTTTGGAGGAAAACATATTATAATGAAAAGGATGGAACCGAATAGACGGGAGACAAAAGGATGAAACCGGAACGAGAAGACACTGCTGTAATGATATTTTCCAACAAGGACCTGAAAAAACTGATCATTCCCCTGATTCTGGAGCAGGCGCTGGCCATTACGGTGGGGATGGCAGACACCATGATGATTTCCTCAGTGGGCGAGGCGGCAGTTTCCGGGGTGTCCCTGGTGGATATGTTCAACAATCTTATCATCAGTATACTGGCTGCACTGGCTACCGGAGGGGCGGTGGTCACCAGCCAGTTTATAGGGGCTTCCAGGCAGGAGGAAGCCTGCCGTTCTGCAAAACAGCTTCTCTGGGTGAATGCCTTGATTACGGTGGCCGTTTCCCTTCTGGTTATAGCGGGACACAGGCTGATCCTAAACCTGTTTTTCGGAAAGATAGAAGAAGATGTAATGCAGAATGCCATTATCTACCTGATCATTTCAGCCCTGTCCTTTCCGTTTCTGGCTGTCTACAATGCCTGTGCGGCCCTGTTCCGCTCCATGGGGAATTCTCAGATTACCCTGAAGGTGTCCATCCTTATGAACATTATCAATGTGGGCGGTAACGCCATATGCGTGTTTGGCCTGAAAATGGGTGTGGCGGGTGTGGCGGTACCTTCGCTGGTGTCCAGGGCGGCGGCAGGGCTATGTCTTTATATTCTGCTCAGGAACCCGGACAGACTCATCCATCTGAACCGGGAGCGCTTCCGGTTTGAGTGGAGCGTGGTCAGGAGGATTCTGTATATCGGAATCCCCAGCGGGATCGAGAACGGCATTTTCCAGTTGGGGCGAGTGATTGTGGTGAGCATCATTGCGGGTTTCGGAACGGCGCAGATTGCTGCGAACGGCGTGGCCAACAGTCTGGACAGTATGGGCTGCATTGTAGGGCAGGGAATGAACCTGGCCATGATTACCGTTATCGGCCAGTGCGTGGGGGCGGGTGACCTGGCCCAGGTGAGGTATTATACAAAAAAGCTTCTGCTGATCACCTATGCCGCGACAGCGGTGGTTAACAGCCTGATCCTGCTGTTCCTGCATCCCATCCTGGGGTTTTACGGGCTGGGAGAGGAGGCTACAGGGCTGGCCTATACACTGGTGATGATCCACGACGGCATGGCCATGCTGCTCTGGCCGGCATCCTTTGTGCTGCCCAATATGCTCCGCGCCTGCAACGATGTAAAATTTACCATGGCAACGGCTATTTTTTCTATGGTCACATTCCGGATCGGCTTAAGTATTGTGTTTGGTGTCCAGATGGGAATGGGGGCCGTAGGCGTATGGGTGGCCATGGTGGCTGACTGGATTTTTCGGGTCTGCTGTTTCGTGGTGAGGTATTTCAGGGGAACCTGGAGAAAGCACTGCGGACTGTGAAAAGGCAGCGCTCTACGGCGGGTGACGTTTTCATCCGAAGCTAACCGGTTCATCAGTCTTAAGGCTCCCGGCCTGCCATCCAGTTGTGCAGATCCAGGATAAGCTGCCGTGTACGGGCCCGGGCGCCTTCCTCCGACAGGTGGAGGGAAGTGTTATAGAAATATTCATAAGGAAAAAAGTAATCCCTGCAGTCAGAAATCACATCACAGTCCAGCTGTTCAGCCAGGGCAGCCTGAAATTTGTCGTACTCCTCCGCCGGAGGGGTATATTCCCCGTCAGGAATGGGAAAACCCGCCACTACAACGGAGGCTCCTTTTTCACGGATAACGTGAATATAACGGTTCAGCCTTTCCACACATTCCCGGCTGATTCCCGGAACTGCGGTGGTATCCGGCCGGAACATATTTTCATAAACGTCCAGATCGGAATCCGGCCGGTAGCAGATGTCGCCATACTGGTTAAAAGCGGCTCTGGAATAGCAACTGTCAATCTCCTGGTTTCCCTGGCGGCGGATCCACAGGAAAGAGGATTCCTTCAGGTATCTGGGTGCACAGACAAGCATGTCTCCCAGATCCTTTTTGCGCAGTACCGGCCACAGCTCCCAGTGTTTTTCCAGGGTAATCCATGCCAGGGAGGCGCTTCCCATGGTGTCATCATCATCATATGCGGTATGGCAGACCACGACGATATCTCCGCTGTGGATATTGAACAGGGCCATCTGTTCATGAAAGGCATTATTCAGGGCTACATTCAGCCCCAGGTTTACCACGGGCATGCCAAGGGCATTTTCGAGCTCCCGGGAGTCGATGCCGAAGGCAATGTTGGAATTTCCCACCAGAATGATCTTCGGTTCCTGGATGGATTTCAGCCTTTCGATTTTATCCACCATGGCGGACTGGTAATTGGTCAGGTACTGGTTCCCCACAATATAGATATTTCCCAGGATGATCAGGGCGGCGGTTCCGGTCATGAGTCCCAGAAACAACAGCACCTTACAGATGAATTTTTTCATACCATACATTCCTTTTCCGGTTAAAACTGAAAGTAGATGAACTCTTTTCCGTTGGAGGCAGGGGTCAGAAAGAGAATGCTCCATACCAGCAGCAGGTAGATGCTCCACCTGAAAACGGGTTTCCGCCTTCCGATCCAGGCGATTACGTTGGTTTTCCGGGAGGCAGAATCATAACTTCCGAGTACAAGCATCACTGTAAGGCAGAAAAGAAGCCCTTTCTTTCCCAGTTCCAGGGCGGAAATTCCTTCTGAGAGATAACGGAGAGGGGAGGTGATGCCTGTAAATGCGTTTGTAATCATGTAATATGCGTCATTCAGCGTGGATGCGCGGAAAAAAATCCAGGCAAAGGATACAAAAAGAAAAACGATAACCGTGGCAAACCAGTTTGGCCGGGACTTTTTCCTGCCGGGAATGAGTCCTTCCAGAACCTGTGCAAGCCCGTGTACCATTCCCCAGAATACAAAGGTCCAGTCCGCCCCGTGCCAGAGGCCGCTGGCCAGGAAAGTGATCATGAGGTTAAATTTATGGCGCAATTTGGATACACGGTTTCCGCCCAGGGGAATGTAGACATAGTCCCGGAACCAGGAGGAGAGGGATATATGCCACCTGCTCCAGAATTCTTTGACGCTGCCGGAAAAATAGGGGCTTTTAAAGTTGTCCGTCAGTTCTATACCGAAGAGTCCGGCGGTACCCAGGGCAATATCGGAATAGCCGGAAAAATCACAGTATATCTGAATGGTAAAGAAAAAGACCGCCATCAGCAGGGAAAAACCACGGAAAGAGGTTACATGGTTGAAAACCATGTCCGAATAACCTGCAAAGGTATCGGCAATCACCAGTTTCTTAAAAAAGCCCCAGGCCATAAGTTTCAGTCCGCCGGAAGCCTGGTCATATGAAAATGTTCTTGGGGATTTGATCTGGGGCAGCAGATGGGATGTCCTTTCGATGGGACCGGCCACGAGCTGGGGGAAGAAGGCCACGAAAGCGGCATATTTCCCGAAATGATTTTCCGCGGCTGCCCGGCCCATGTACACGTCGGCCACGTAACTGATTGTCTGGAACACATAAAAGGAAATTCCCACTGGCAGAATGACATGAATCAGGACGGGATCCAGGGGGACGGAAAAAAAGCCTGCGGTCTGTGCGACGGCCTGGGAAAAAAAGTTAAAATATTTGAAAACGAACAGAAGGGAAAGGCCTGCGGATACATCCAGCAGGAGGAACAATTTTTTCTTTTTCGGGTCTGCGGTTTTCTCTGTAAGAAGGGCTGTCAAATAGGAAATTACAGTGACGGACACAATCAGGAGTATATATCCTGCATTCCAGCTCATGTAGAAATAATAACTGGAAACCAGAAGCACTGCCCACTGAAAACGCATTGGCAGGCTCCAGTACAGTATGAATACAATTGGCAGAAAAATGGCATAAGAGAAGGAATTGAAAAGCATAACATCATCCTCTTTTGTGTTTATGTGGTATATCAGGCAGGTAAAAGATATTAAACCGTATATTTCTTATTATAATGTAAAGATTTTCAAAAAGCAACAGAAAAATAGGAATCGGCAGGAATGTCGCACTATACAAACAATTGTTCCGCATGATACAATGAAACCGGATCCTGTATGGCAGGGCAGGCAAAAGGGGCTGCCGCTGAATACGGAAGATGTATTCCCCGAATGCGGCAGCCCCCGGCAAATAAAGCACGGTTGGCAGCAATATGGTTTACCGATAGTCCTTCATATAGTCCCCGTGGGCGTCAATCAGCTCATCGCACATGGCCACAATCTCGTCCACGGACAGCTGTGCCGCGGTGTGGGGATCCAGCAGGGCGGCCTGGTAGATGGCTTCCCGTTTCCTTGTGACCGCAGCCTCTATGGTCATAAGCTGGGGGTTGATATTGGTCATGTTCATGGCTGCAAGCTGTATCGGAAGGCGGCCTATTTTGCAGGGATGCACGCCCATATTGTCGATGAGACAGGGCACCTCCACGCAGGCATCCCCGGGCAGGTTGGAAATCAGGCCTTCGTTGAGCACATTTCCGCCGATCTTATAGGGAACGTCGGTGACCACGGCTTCCATAATATAGGAGGCGTATTCTTTTGTACGGCTGTGGGTGACTTTGCCGTCGTTTAAGATGTCGTTCTTTTCCTTTTCCCAGCCTTCGATCTGGCTGATGCAGCGCCGGGGGTACTCGTCCAGTGGAATGTTGTATTTTTCGATCAGGTCCGGCCGGTCTGCCTTGATAAACCAGGGATTGTACTCCGCATTGTGCTCGCTGGATTCCGTACAGTAATAGCCCAGACGGCGTACGTACTCATAACGGACCATATCATGATGCTTTTCCGTACGGTTTTTCTCGGCGGCACGTTTCCTGATTTCGGGATAAAGGTCATTGCCCTCTCTGTCATACAGTTCCAGCAGCCAGGCCATATGGTTGATGCCTGCAATGGTTTCCCTCCGGCCTTCCAGACGGTCTCCCATGCCCAGGTTTGTCAGGAGATGCTCGGAGCAGACCTGGACGCTGTGGCAGAGCCCTACGGTCCGGACATTGGTATAACGCTGCATATATCCCGTAAGCATGGCCATGGGGTTGGTGTAATTCAGGAACAGGGCGTTGGGGCACACCGCATCCATGTCTTCCGCAAAATCCCGCAGTACGGGGATGGTCCGCAGTGCGCGCATGATGCCGCCGATTCCCAGAGTGTCTCCGATGGTCTGGCGCAGGCCGTACTTTCCGGGGATTTTAAAATCCGTGATGGTACAGGGATCATACAGGCCCACCTGGATGGCATTGACCACAAAATCCGCGCCCCGCAGGGCATCCCGGCGGTTTTCCACGCCCAGATAGGTCTTGATCATAGCCCGGCCATCATTCGTATTTTTGTTGATGGCGCTTAAGATGATCTCCGATTCCTCCAGACGTTTTGGATTGATGTCATAAAGGGCGATTTCGCTGCGGCACAGCGCGGGAGTGCACATGCAGTCTCCCAGTACATTTCTGGCAAATACGGTGCTTCCTGCACCCATGAATGTGATTTTCGGCATTTTTGCTCCTTTCACTGCTGTCGGGAAGGATTGGGGGGACAGCTGTATCCAATCGTTTTATTTTGGGTAAAATATCCCTTTCAGTATAGCTGCCGGGTGGAAGAAATGATAGGAATTATGTTTCAAAAAATAGGATAAATGTTGCAGGATATGAACATCTGTGTTTCCGGTGGTTGTTTCGGGGGAAGGGGCCGGGACTTCGGATAATCAGAGAGAAAGGCGGGAGGCGGCATATGGCGGCAAGGGAATATCATCAGGAGACAAAATCAGGGGATGCAATGGCTTTCTATTTCTGTGGCTGGGAAAAATGTGTGCCGGGGCATGCATTCGGACCGGCGGTAAGGCCCCATTATCTGTTCCATCTTGTCATGTCCGGGAAGGGAGTTTATGAGAGGGGTGGAGAGCGGTATGAAATAAAGGCGGGGCAGGGCTTTCTGATCCTTCCCGGGGAGTCTACCAGTTACGGGGCGGACCCGGCAGAACCCTGGGAATACTGTTGGATCAGCTTTGGCGGCACGGAGGCGGAAAGGATTCTGAAGGAATGCGGGCTGGGAGAGCATAACCTGATCTATGAGGACAGGAGCGGCGGGCTGCTGCAGCGGGAGATGATGGGGCTGGTGGACTCGTTCAGTCATTCGGATGTGAATGGATATATGCTGTTGGGGCGGCTGTATTTAAGCCTGTCTTATATGGTCCGGAAGGCGCCCGGCAGAGAACTGGTGGCTCAGGGCTATGTGATCCGTGCCCAGGAGTTCGTCCGCAATAATTACAGCTATGATATCGGCGTGGGCGAGATTGCCCGCCATGTGGGGATAGACCGGACCTATCTTTACCGGATTTTCCGGCAGCAGGTCGGACAATCGCCCAAAGCTTATTTGACGGACTTCCGTCTGCGGACGGCTGCGGGAATGCTGTCCGGTACCCGTCTGTCAGTGACGGAGATTGCCCTGTCCTGCGGGTTTAAGGAGGCATCGCTGCTCAACAGGCATTTCAGGGAGGCATACCGCTGTACTCCGCTGCAGTACCGGTCAAAAGAGGGTGCCTCATGGAAATAAAACCAGGGAAGTGAGGCAGTGCTGTATTATTATAACAGGGAGACGGGAAGGCCGGAAACCGTGGGGAGAAGCCGGATATCGGAG
>CAJTSY010000029.1:1330-7068 GCA_910578995.1 uncultured Acetatifactor sp. | reverse complement strand
GCAGAAATGTGGTTTGCAGAGAGGTATCCGCAGGAATTGGGTATGCAGGACATCAGCCTGCAGGAGCATGTTTCACAGGAAAAGCTTTCAGAAAGGAAAGGTGACGACAGCAATGATTGAATTTAAGGACGTAAGCAAAACATACCGGGTGGCGAAGCGGAAGTCGGGGATGGGGAACGCGGTGAAATCCTTTTTTTCCAGGGAATATAATACCGTCCATGCCCTGCAGGATGTGAGCTTCACCGTCCGGGACGGGGAATGCGTGGGTTATATCGGGCCCAACGGGGCGGGAAAGAGCACTACCATCAAGATCATGTGCGGGGTGCTGACCCCGGACGGCGGGGAGTGCAGGATTGACGGGCGGATCCCTTATAAGGAGAGAGTTGCCCATGTGCGGGACATCGGCGTGGTGTTCGGGCAGAGGAGCCAGCTGTGGTGGGATGTGCCCGTGATAGACAGTTTTGACCTGATCCGGGACATCTACCGGGTGGAGGAAGGGGTTTACCGGAAAAACGTAAAAGAACTGACGGAGCTTCTGGATCTGGAGGAGATTCTCCAGACGCCGGTGAGGACATTGAGCCTGGGGCAGCGGATGCGGTGCGAGATAGCGGCCTCTCTGCTTCATGACCCCAAGGTGCTCTTCCTGGACGAGCCCACCATAGGTCTGGACGCAGTGTCCAAGCTGGCCGTGCGGAAATTCATCCGGGAGCTGAATGCCAGAAAGGGCACCACCATTGTCCTGACCACCCATGACATGCAGGATATCGAGGCCCTGACGGAGCGGATCCTGTTCATCGGCAGGGGGCGGATTCTGTTGGACGGGAAGCTTTCCGATGTGAAAAAGCGGATTTCGGAGCGCAAGACCATGGTGATCACCTATCAGGGGGAGCCTCCGGTTCTGCGGGAGGAGATGAAACTGGTGGAGTCCGGAAAGGGGCGGATGACGGTGAGCTTTGAGCCGTCGGAGCTTGCGGTACCCGGGGCGATTTCTTATTTTGCCGCCCACACACAGCTTCTGGATGTGTTGGTTTCGGACATAACCACGGAGGAGATGGTGGCGCAGATGTATAAGGAGTACAAATTATGACTGCTGAATTGAAAGTGTATTTTTCCATGTTCCGGATCCGGTTCAATCATAACTTACAGTACCGGGCGGCGGTGCTGGGGGCTGTCCTGAAGGGTTTTTTGTGGGCTGTAATGGAGGTACTGGGGTATCTGGCCATTTACCGGATCGGCGGGGACACCCTGCCCATGGAGCTTTCCCGCACGGTGAGTTATGTGTGGGCACATGAATCCTTTATTGTCTTGTTCTCAGTGGTGTTTGGGGACGGGGAGATCTATTCCGCCATCCGTACCGGGGAGGTGGCCTATGACCTGGCCCGCCCGGTGGGGCTGTACGGCAGGTGGTTCTGCCAGTCCGCCTCCAACCGGCTTTCCTTCGCCTTGGTGAATTGTATGCCGGTATTGATTTTGGGGGCGCTGATGCCGAAGCCTTACGGGATGACCCTTCCCGGTTCGGCGGCCCAGGCAGGGTTGTTTCTGGTGTCCGCCCTGCTGGCCTTCGGGGTGACGGTGGCTGTGGCCATGCTGATGTATGTGTCGCTGTTTTACTTTATTTCCCAAAGGGGGATAAAGATCATGGTCAGGGTGACCATTTCCTTCTTCTCCGGGGGCGTGGTGCCGCTGCCCTTTTTTCCGGATTCCCTGCGCAGGGTGGTGGAACTGCTTCCCTTTGGCTCCATGCAGAATATGCCGCTGCAGATTTTCTGCGGGAATATAGGCGGTGTCCAGGCCCTTCGGGGAATCGGGCTTCAGGTGTTCTGGCTGTGTGCCATGGTTTTCCTGGGGCGGTTTGCCATGAAGCGGGCTACGAGGAAGGTGTCGTCCTTTGGGGGATGACAGGCGAAGGCTGTGTTTTGTCTGCAGGGCGCTGTATCCAAACAGGAGACTGGATGACGGGCTGTATCATCAATAGATGGGAACCGGAATCATTAGAGGGGGCTGGCAATTGTGCCTGTATTTAGGCGTGAAGTATTTACCGGTTTGGAAAATCAGCCGGGTATGTCTATGCAGGCGGAAAGGATAGGAATTGAATGAGACTATATTGGAATTATTTTTTGATGGAGCTGAAGAGCCAGATGCAGTACAAGGCATCCTTCCTGCTCACAATGGTGGGGCAGTTTGTGACGGCATTTACGACTTTTTTTGGAATACAGTTTATATTTGACCGGATAAACGGAGTAGATGATTTTACTTATGGACAGGTGCTGCTGTGCTTTTCCGTGATCATGATGTCCTTTGCCATCGGAGAGATGTTTGGGGGAGGGCTGGCGGTTTTCCCGGATCTGATCAGGGAGGGGAATCTGGATCGGATCCTGGTGCGGCCCAGGAGCATCCTTTTGCAGATCATTATGCCAAACATGGATTTCTCCCGGCTGGGGCTCTTGGTGCAGGCGGTTATCGTGCTGTGCATCGCGGTGCCGGTGAGCGGGGTTGTGTGGGACGGGAAGAAGGTATTTGTGTTTGCCATGATGGTGATCTGCGGAAGCGTGCTTTTCTTCTGCCTGTTTTTACTGGTGGCGGCGGTGTCCTTTTTCACCATACAGAACCTGAATTTCCTGGATATTTTCACATACGGGATGCGGGATTTCGGGAAATATCCTTTTTCCGTCTACGGGGATGTGGCGCTGAAGGTGCTTACCTTTGGGATTCCCCTGGCGCTGGTGCAGTATTATCCGCTGTTGTATCTGCTGGACCGGGAAAGCGGGGTGTGGTATGCGGTTTCGCCGGTGGTTTCCCTGCTGTTTGCGGCGCCTTCCTATTGGTTTTACAGATTTGGGTTGAAGAACTATAAGTCCTGCGGGTCCTGACAGTGTGAGGCGCTTTTCTGTAGATCCGGGCGAATGGAACCATACAGACGGGCAGTGGTTTTGTGGGCGTTCTGTTGGTTCCATATCTGCCTGGTGGCGGACTTTTCTGTAATATATATGCACGTTTAAAACGGTTGCCGGTGTGAAGGTGTATGGCGAGTTGGCGTTTCGGCAGGGCAGAATGGAGAACGGTATAAAATAGAAGCAGATATCAGAAGCCCCTTGCGCAACAGGGGGCTTTTCAGTATAATGAATTTATCAGGTGGCGAGAAATAAAATATTTCGGTTTTTGGATGTTTTCGGTCTTTTGATATGTATAAATGTGCGGGGATGGGCAAAAAAGGGAGGTTTGGTATGGCAAGGGTTGTGGCAATCGGGCATCAGGATTTCAGCCAGGTGATACAGAATAACTATTTCTATATTGACAAGACGAGGTTTATCAGGGAGTGGTGGGAAAACGGGGATGCCGTCACCCTGATTACGCGTCCCAGGCGTTTCGGCAAGACGCTGAACATGAGCATGGTGGAGCAGTTTTTCAGCTTGGAATATGCGGGCAGAGGGGAGCTGTTTGAGGGGCTTTCTATCTGGGAGGAAAAAGCGCAGGGCGGGGAAATGGCTTGTGATGAAGAAAAAAATGGCGGGAGAAATGTTTCTGACAGGGGAATATTCCCCGGTGGAGAAGAGTCTCCTGACGGGGAAAAATCTCCTGGCGGAGAAAAATCTCCTGACGGAGATTATAAATACAGGAAGCTGCAGGGTACGTTTCCGGTTATCAGCCTTTCCTTTGCAAAGGTGAAGGAGAGCAGCTTTTCCCAGGCAAAGAAGCAGATCTGCCAGATTATTGCGGAAGTTTACAGCAAATATAATTATTTATTAGACAGTGGTTTATTAGATGAAAGAGAAACGGAAGCGTATCTGAAGGTTTCACCGGAAATGGAGGATTATCAGGCCGCCAACTCAATCAATGCACTATCGAATTATTTGTATCGCTATTACGGGAAGAAGGTGCTCGTTCTTTTGGACGAGTATGATACGCCAATGCAGGAGGCCTATGTGCATGGGTACTGGAAGGAGATAGTGGAATTCATCAAGGGGATGTTTAATGCCACTTTTAAAACAAATCCATACCTTGACAGGGCATTATTAACTGGTATTACAAGGGTCAGCAAGGAGTCGATTTTTTCGGATCTGAATAATCTGGAGGTGGTGACTACTGCTTCTGATAAATATGCCGATTCATTCGGCTTTACGGAGGAGGAAGTGTTTGCCGCATTGGAGGAATGCGGGTTGGACGACAGGAAAGCCGATGTGAAAAAGTGGTATGACGGCTTTATCTTCGGAAAAAGAAGAGACATCTATAATCCATGGTCAATTATTAATTTCCTGAATAAGAAAAAACTGTCAACCTACTGGGCAAACACCAGTTCCAACAGCCTGGCAGGAAAGTTAATCCGGGAGGGAAATCCGGATGTGAAAATGGTTATGGAGGATCTGCTTCAGGGAAAGGTCTATCACACCATAATTGACGAGCAGATTGTCTTCAGCCAGCTTGACTACAGAGAGAGCGCCGTCTGGAGCCTGCTTCTGGCAACCGGTTACCTCAGGGCGGAGCAGGTAACCTTCAACGAGCGGACGGGGAAGACAGAGTATGACTTGGCGCTGACCAACAGGGAAGTCCGGCTGATGTTCGAGCACATGATCGACGACTGGTTTATGGAGTACACGCCGGCGTACAATGGATTTGTGAAAGCGCTGCTGAAGGGGAATTTGCGGGAGATGAACCACTATATGAACCGTGTGGCTCTGGAGACTTTCAGCTTCTTTGACAGCGGGAATAAACCTTCGGAACAGACGGAACCGGAGCGGTTTTACCATGGGTTTGTACTGGGGCTGTTGGTAGACTTAAGAGGGCGCTATACGGTCACTTCAAACCGGGAAAGCGGGTTGGGGCGTTATGACGTGCTTTTAGAGCCTTGTCAGGAAATTTTTGCAGAACATGGCTCCAGGGATGGAGTTGATGGGAAGCAAAATGGAGATGCAATTATTATAGAATTCAAGGTTCTTGATGAGGAGGACGGAGAAAAGACTCTGGAGGATACGGTACGCTCTGCCTTGAAGCAGATTGAGGAAATGCAGTATGCCGCGGCCCTTGAGGCGAAAGGAATACCGGCATACCGGATCAGAAAGTACGGTTTTGCGTTCCGTGGCAAGCAGGTTTTGATCGGGTGAGGAAAGGGAGATGCCTGGTTTCGAAAGGAATGCGGCAAGTAAGGAACAGCACAGGAAAAGAACAGGAGGCGGTTTCCAACGGACAATTTCAGCAATATGTGGGATTTCCCTGTGATGGAGGGAGTTACTTTCGAGAGGGCAAACCGGGTTCACCCTCTCCTGCAGGCGCTGGTGGAAAAACTGCTCTGCCATTTCAGAAAGGATCCGAATATCAGAAAGCTGGTGCTTTTCGGGAGTTCCTTGGAATTCCGATGCAGCAGTTACAGCGACATTGATCTTTATTTGGAAAAGTACGAGAAGGAACGGAAATCGGGAGCGCTTCCGGAGTTGGACTGTGAGGTGGATATTATTACAGACCTGCCGGAGGATTCCCGGTTATACCGTGAAATTGATAACAGGGGATTGTTATTATTCGAGAGGTGACGCCATGTGTGATGTGCGACTATTTCGGAGCGCAAGAGTGGATCCGGAAACGGCGGAGATGCTGTGGAAGGCAGCCTGGGACGATGAAATGATTTTAAATAATGCGGCATACCATTTGCAGCAGGCGGTGGAGAAGGTATTGAAGGCTTCACTGGAATGTGTTGGGGTCACTGTGCCTAATACACATAAAATTTCCAAATTGATATCCATGACAGT
>CAJTSY010000029.1:0-1230 GCA_910578995.1 uncultured Acetatifactor sp. | reverse complement strand
CCGGAAAGCATCAGGCTTCGGGAGGAAGATCCGGTTCGCCAAATGTTTAATCAAATGCGTGACATTGCCAGGGAGAGCAGGTATCTTAACTTCCGCAGTTCCCATTTCTATAACCAGAAAATGCAGCGGGAAAATTCCAGGCTGTTTTACCGGCAGGGAATGTTCATGAAGGATTTTCGGGATGCATACGAGAAGGTAGTCCCGTATTCCTCCTATTATCCGAACTATCAGATGATGGGCTATGAGCAGCTGCGGACTTTTTTCACCTGGCGGAGCGCGGTGCGGGAAGGGAGAGTGGAGCATGTTTCCCTGTCGTACGCTTTTTTGTATATCTATGAACTGCTGAACAATATCGGAGTAGACAGCCCGGAGGAGGGGGCGGAACAGCTTGTATTTTTCTGGGATGCTTTCCGGGTGTATGATAAGTCAGTAGATAAATATATGTCAAGATGGCTGAAGGATTATTATATTTATTATGAGCTGAATGAGCCCTCTCAGAATTTCGTGGAGAAGAATGTCCCGGGTGCTTATTATCCGGGGCTGTCAGAGGAGGAGAATCTTTTTGAACTGTATTGCGGCCGATCGAAATATGATATCAAAAAATCAGCCTTTTTTACAGAAAGAGAGGATCTCATCAGGAGGTGTTTTTTATATACCTTTGAGCGGCTGCACAGAGCGTTTGCGGAAGGCGGTTTTGAACTGGATGATTTTCTGTTTCAACCTGCCAGAAAGATGGCGCCCTGGACCCCGTTCGAGGGCGCGCTGTTTTACCCTGCGGGACAGCAGGCGGACAGGCAGGTGATGCTTTCCCGAAAAGAAGTCTATGTGTGCCGCGGAAATCAGTGGACTTTCAGTTCGGCGATTACCACGGACAGCGGGAAGCGGCTGATGGGCTATTGTCTGAAACAGATGGAGTCCGTGCTGCGGAAAGTGACGAAGTATAAGCACAAACTGACCGCGAATCCGGATATGCTCAGCCCAGTGATGGCGGATGAGCTGAAAAAAGCGGGAATCTGCCTGGAAACCGTTATTTCGGATGCGGTAACGGCATTCTACAGGGAGGAAACCAAAACGGTAGTCCGGGTAAATCCCGGGGTGTTGGAAAAAATCCGGCAGGAAGCCTATGTGATTCAGGAGAAGCTGACTGTGCCGGAAGGAGGAAGCGATTCTGGGCGAAGGCTGCCTGTGCCGGAGGAAGGTGGCACTGGAGCGGGGAGTAGGCTGCCTGTG
>CAJTSY010000028.1:29523-32991 GCA_910578995.1 uncultured Acetatifactor sp. | reverse complement strand
TTGGAAGGACGGGGGTCTTTTTTGTTGTTTCAAAGGCGGCGGGAAAGCAGCGTTATTGAGGCAGCCGGGAAAGTGCGGGAACCAGGCAGTGAAAGCAATGAACTCAGGAGAAAGGAGAACAGCAATGAAGGACATGAACGAAGCAGTGGAGGCAGGCGGAATGGAGAGGACAGAGACGGAGGCGGAAATCAGGAGGAACCCGGAACTGGCGGCAAAGGTGCGTCACCAGATGAGGGTGATCCGCCAGGGGGCGGAAGAGCTGATCGGAGAGGAGGAACTGGAGCAGAAGGTTGCACGGAGCATTCTGACAGGCAGGCCCCTCACCATCAAGTTTGGACTGGATCCAAGTTCGCCGGACATTCACCTGGGTCACGCGGTTCCCCTACGGAAGCTGAAGCAGATGCAGGATTTGGGGCACTCCATTGTGATCGTGATAGGGGATTTTACGGCAAAAATCGGTGATCCCACCGGGAAGAGCAAGGGCAGGAAGGCCATGACGGAAGAGGAGGTGATCCTTAACGCCAGAACCTACCAGGAACAGATTTTCCGCATTCTGGACAGGGAGAAGACCCAGGTGCGTTTTAACGGGGAATGGCTGGAACTGCTGAGTCTGAACGAGGTGCTGCAGCTGGCTTCCACAGTCACCGTGGCCAGGATGATGGAGCGGGATGATTTTCAGAACCGTTTTCGGGGCGGTGTTCCCATCGGACTCCATGAATTTTTCTACCCTCTTATGCAGGCGTATGATTCCGTGGAACTGAGGGCGGATCTGGAGTTAGGAGGTACTGACCAGACCTTTAACATCCTGATGGGAAGACAGCTGCAGCGGGACCGGAAACAGGAGCCGCAGGCGGCACTCTTCATGCCTCTTCTGGAGGGGACCGACGGCACGGAGAAAATGAGCAAGAGTCTGGGCAACTACATCGGTATCAGCGAGGATGCGCGTACCATGTTCACCAAGGTGATGCAGGTGCCGGATGCGCTGATTCTGAAGTATTTTGAACTGGCCACGGACATTCTGCCGGAGGATCTGGATAAGGTGAGGGAAGCTCTGGCGGACGGCTGCAACCCCAGGGACTGCAAACTGGTTTTGGCGGAAACCATCACATCCCTTTACCATAGTCCGGAGGATACGGCGGAGGCGGGACAGTTTTTCCGGCAGGCGTTTACCGAGAAGGCAGTGCCCGAACAGGCCCGGATTCTGGAGGCAGTACTGGAGAGCGGGACACTGTTCGACTGCATCCGGCCCCTGGTCAATGCGGGAATCGTGGAAAGCGGGGCCCAGTTCCGGCGTCTGGTTGCCCAGGGGGGCGTACAGAAGAACGGCATCCGTGTGGAGAAACTGGAGGAACCGGTGAAAAGCGGCGACGTGCTGAAGGTGGGGAAACGGCGGTTTGTGCGGATCAGGCTGTGCTGATAATCCGGATAACGAAAGCAAATAAGTGCGGGCTTTTTCCATATTGGAGAACATTGCCGTCAAGGATGAGGCTTCCAGGGAAGGAGCTGTGTTCAATCGTAGCCTGAGAATTGTAACTTGCGGCAGAAGGGGGAATCCTGTAGTGGGCAGCTTTGGACTGCCGGTACTTGTCCTGGGATATCTTATCAGAGTGCGTCGTTAGTTTGAATACTTTTGTTATTTTGATTTGGGAGCACTGTTAAAGCAACAAATAATATTAAACAATGGAAAGAACAAAATGCTCTTGACTTATGTATGAAACCGTACTAGAATCAGTTAAGTACGATTTCATACATTTTATTTTTCGGGAAAAATCTGAAAAACGTAAGAACCATGTGTAAATGTAGTGCAGAGGAGGACAGAATATGGCAGGATACACAACAAAGGAAATGCGGCGATTCAACTATTTGATAAGCGAGACGAATGCCGCATATCACGAAGCGGCGTTAAAACTGGGGATGTCCGACAGTGTCATGCAGATCTTATACACCATCTGCAACAGCGGCGACAGCTGTCAGCTTGGCGAGATCTGCAGTCTGTCGGGAATCAGCAAGCAGACTGTCAATTCTGCGCTGCGGAAGCTGGAGGCCGGAGAAATCGTCTATCTGGAAGCCTCGGTAGGCCGGAAAAAAAGGGTCTGCCTCACGGACAAGGGGCGCGCCCTGGCTGCAGGCACGGTGGTGAGACTGATGGAAATAGAGAACAGCATCCTGGAGTCCTGGCCAAAGGAGGAAGTGGAGCAGTACCTGGAGCTGACCAGGAAGTATTTGGAGGCTTTGAGGGAGAAGATGCGCGGACTGTAGGCAGGAACCCGGACAGGAGTCATCGGGCTTCTGATAAATCATGGAGCATTCTTTTCCGGAAAGTCTCACAGAAATCCGAACAGAGATCCTGATGGTAAACTTTCAATGCCAGACCTGGTGGTCTGTCATCAAGGGGCAAATATTGATTGGTATGCGCGCCGAAGCGCGCAGAGAGGTATAAGTATGAAGATTCAGTTATCGGACCATTTTGATTACAAAAAGTTATTGCGCTTTACGTTTCCGTCTATCGTGATGATGATTTTTACATCCATCTATGGTGTGGTGGACGGCTTTTTCGTGTCGAATTTCGTGGGAAAGACGCCCTTTGCGGCGGTGAACTTTATCATGCCGTTTTTGATGATCCTGGGTGCCGTCGGCTTTATGTTCGGAACGGGAGGGAGCGCCATCATTGCCATTACCATGGGGGCAGGGGACAGCGAAAAGGCGAAGCGGCTGTTTTCCCTGTTTGTATATGTATCCATAGCCTGCGGGGCGGTGATAGCCGTGCTGGGCATTCTGTTTATCCGCCCGGTGGCCGCGCTGCTGGGGGCGGAGAGAGAGATGCTGGACAACTGTGTGCTCTATGGCAGGGTGATCTTGATTGCCCTTCCGGCATTTATCCTGCAGTATGAGTTTCAGAGCTTTTTCATCACGGCGGAGAAGCCCCAGCTGGGACTTGCTGTCACAGTGGCGTCAGGGGTGACAAACATGGTTCTGGATGCCCTGCTTGTGGGTGTGTTACGGTGGGGGCTTGTGGGCGCTGCTGCCGCCACTGCTTTCAGCCAGGCTGTGGGAGGCATCGTGCCTTTAATTTATTTCGGCAGGAAAAACAGCAGCCTCCTGCGGCTGGTGAAGACGAAGTTTGACGGGAATGCGCTGCTGAAGGCCTGTACCAACGGTTCTTCCGAGCTGATGTCCAATATCTCCATGTCTATTGTGAGCATGTTGTATAATATGCAGCTGATGAAGTATGCGGGAGAGGACGGCGTGGCCGCATATGGTGTGCTGATGTACGTAAATATGATTTTCCTGGCGGCATTTATCGGGTATTCCGTGGGCGCCGCCCCGGTGATTGGGTATCATTACGGCGCCGGGAATCATGAGGAGCTTAAGGGGCTGCTGAAGCGCAGCCTGGTGCTGACAGGCATCTTTTCCGTGGGCATGCTTGTCCTGGCGGAGGGCCAGGCCAGGCCTCTTTCCCTGATTTTT
>CAJTSY010000028.1:11052-29423 GCA_910578995.1 uncultured Acetatifactor sp. | reverse complement strand
TTTTTGAATACTTTCACGAAATAATTGTTGTCCAGATAGCCCACATAGCTGCTGATCTCCTGGACGGACAGGCCCGTCTCCCGCAGCATCTCGGCGGCCTGGCGGCATCTTAAGTCCGCGGTGTACTGGGTCATGGTCTTTCCGGTTTCGCGTTTGAAGAGTTTCGACAGGTAGGAGGCTGAGTAACCGGATATCCGGCACATTTCCTCCATATCGGCATTTTGCGTATAATTTAAGGAGAGGTACTCCACCACCTTGACGATTTCCGGCGAATAACCACTGGTATTGGACAGGTGGCTGCGCACCGCGGCGGTGAGCTCGATCAGCATTTCATAATTATACTGCGTCTGCTTCCGGATACTGGAGGCGGCGGAAAGGTGCTGAACGGCCTTCTGGGTAATCTGGTCAATGATGACCACAGACAGGCCGCTTTTTTCCGCCGCTTTGCGCGCCAGAGCCCGGAGGATGGAAGAGGGACTCTGATAGGCGGTGCTCATGAACAGTCCTGTGAGCTGGGAGGATTTGTCCAGCATTTCGTCAAAAGCCTGCATAACGTCTTCCACCCTGCCCTTCTCGATCAGCCCCAAGAGACGGTTTTCCGCATTGTACCGTTGGTAGATATCGCTGTAGTCAATGGACTCCTGCCGATAGGATTTGGCTTCCTTCGGTTCTTCCTGAAATCCCAGAAGCCTTCTGTAGGTATATTCCGGACAGACAGGGCAGAGGGATGCCAGGCATGCGATGACAGTACGCTGGATCTGGTAGCTTCCCAGTAACGGCAGGGCGGTGTAATAGGTTTTAAAAGACTGAGCAAAAGAAGCCGGCATCCGGTTTTGGATCAGGATGCGCTGCGTATTCTGGTCGGAGTACTCTGACCGGACATAGGGGCCGATCAGAAATACTTTTTCGTCCGCCCGGAAGAAAAAAAGACAGATGTCGAACTTATCTATAATTTCGTAAAAAGTCGAATTGTTCATGGACTCTGCCAGATAGGACAGGGACTTTGCTGTAAACATGGGTTGCAGCTCTTTCTGAAAACAATATCTATCCTCAAAAGCCGCCAGAATCGCTGGCTCTCCCTCATATACTGTGACACAGACCGTCAAGAGATGGTGCAGCAGTTTTTTTAATAAGGCAAAATCCATATGTGCGCCCCCTACCTTTTATCTGAAATCTATTCTACCACAATTTCGGGTGCTCAGTGCACCTGGAACTTTTTTCCTTAGTCATTATATCATCAAATCAAAAGGCAGAAAAGGATAATATAGTTCTAATTATCAGATTTTTATTCTATCACATTCCCCTGTTTTCCGCTACACTGTTTTTATAAGAGGATTTGCCAGTGATATCGTTATCAACCACAGGGGAAGGAAATGTCTACAAATAACTGCTACAGGTTTATAGACAGGAAACGCTTCGCGAACCCTTTAATCAAAGGGAATTTGTAGCAGTTATTTTCCGACAGTTCCTAGCGCAGGAAAAACAAAACCAGGAGGAAAGAAAATGGGAAAAGCAGAAAAATTGACACAGAGCCAGATTGACGGCGTACAGTATCGCCGGGCGAAATTATGGCAGATCATCATGGTAGCTTCCAACGGTCTGGTGGGCATGGGCTTTTACTGCCTGATCGGCCTTGCCAGCTATTCGGCCAGTATCGGTTTCGGGATCGCGACGGTGGCGGTGGGCGGAATCCTGACCTTTACCAGGATTTTTGACGCCATCACGGACCCGATGCTGGCTTTTATTTATGACAAGGTAAATACTCGTTTCGGCAAAGTCCGCATCCTGCTTGCGGCGGGATGGGTGGTAATGGTGCTGGGAGTGCTTCTGATGTTCAACTGGGCAGCCGGAAAAGGACACGGCATCATTGCCTTTATCCTGATTTACATGTTATACATTATCGGCTACACATTGTATAATATGACGGGGCAGACCTTATTTCCCCTGATGACCAACGATCCAAAACAGCGGCCCATGGTCGGCGTTTGGAGTACGATATTTAATTACATTGTCCCGATTGCCTTAAATATGGTTTACTATGTGACCCTGATGCCGAAGTACGGCGGTTACAATCAGGGGTTTCTGGCGGCGGCCTGTTGGATAACGGTGGGGGTATCCGCTGTGGGGCTGATACTGGCCTGCATCGGTATTTCGGAATATGACAAACCGGAAAACTTTGTCGGCACTATGACAAAGAAAGAAAAGCTCAAATTGAAAGATATGCTGGAGGTGTTGAAAAACAATCGTCCGCTGCAGTGCTATATTGCATCGGCTGCTTCCGATAAAATTGCGCAGCAGGTGGCAAGCCAGTCCATTATCAACACCATGTTGGGCGGAATCATCATCGGCGACATGTCCATTTCCACGACATTAAGCACCATAAGCATTATTCCTTCCATTCTGTTTGCCGTAGTCGGGGCAAAATATGCGGGAAAACATGGCAATAAGAAGACGATTGTGACCTGGACTTATCTTTCTATATTTGTGAGTTGCGCGATGATTCTCTTTTTTGTCATCTTACATATGGGCGGAAATACACGAAATATCTCGACAGTTTTCCCGTTGATGGCAATTTACGTGGTCCTGACATTAGCTTTAAACGGTGCAAAGATGTGCGTAACCACTGGCGGAAGCGCTTTTATGGCGGATGTCATCGACTATGAGCTTGACAGGGGGGGCAGGTATATTCCGGCGGTAGTATCCGGAGTTTACAGTGTGATCGACAAGCTGGTTTCCTCCGTGAGCGCGCTGATTGCAACCGGCGCGGTGGCGCTGATCGGCTATACGGAAACCATGCCGCAGCCCACGGACGAACTGACGGGCGGTATTTTCTGGATGACGATGGTTCTATTCTTCGGCATGCCTCTCCTGGGCTGGGGCGTAACGCTTGTTGCGATGCGCTTCTGTTCGCTGGAGAAGGAAGAGATGGTGGAAGTCCAGAGACGTATTGCAGAAAAGAAGGAGGCTGTGCTGAAATCCTATGATAATTGAGAGCGGTGAATTCGGACGCATAGAAGTTACGGATATTCCTCTGCCGGAGGGAATCGATTCTGACGTAAACGGGACATATACTTTTTCCGGCAGGGTGCTGGTTGCGGTGAGGAAGCCAGACAAAGATAAGGACTGGTACCGGGCCTATACGATGGAGGACGACGGGACGAAGGCCTGCGAACTGTTCGACGGAATCATACCGCAGAAAAAAGGTGCAAACGGCATTCGATGGATGTGCTATACTGATAATAAGCGGATTCTGTTAGGAGATTATGTGCTGGAATGCACTCCGGATTTGGATCACTGTGTTTCTGCAGAGCTTGTGGATGTGGTGCTGCCCGAGGAAATCACGGCGATACCGGGCCTCTTTATGCGGTGGTCGGAGCCGATCATCAATCCGGATGACGAACATATCTGTTTTTCCACATTGACGGGGACGGGAGCTTACAATTTTCTGGGGAGGCTGGTGAGGCGCGAAAATGCATATGTTGTGGAAGATGCCTGCATGATAAGCACAGCGGATGATTTAACATTTTGCTCCGGCTTGTCCGGATCAGGATATGGAACATGACGACGAAAAAGTGATTTATGGGCAGCAGGGGCAGTAGTGAAAAACCTTATGAAAAGACTGGCAAAGGAGCGGCAGGATGGCAAGAAGGATAGAAAAAATCAATGAAGGATGGGAGTTGGAAAAACAGGGAGAAATGATGGCTGTCAATCTCCCGCACACCTGGAACGCGCAGGACGGGCAGACAGGGCCGGACATGTATTTCCGTGGGGAATGCATTTACCGCAGACAGTTGAAGAAACCGGAGCTTAAGAAGGGAGAGCAGGTATATATCGAATTTCGCGGGGTCAATTCCTCGGCGGCCGTCCGTATGAACGGGACCGAGCTGATGTGCCATGACGGCGGCTACTCCACGTTCCGGGTCAATGTCACGGACGTGTTAAAAGACGAGAACATACTGGAGGTTCTTGTTGACAATGCGCCGAATGACCGGGTTTATCCCCAAAGGGCAGACTTTACATTCTATGGCGGCATCTACCGGGATGTTTATCTGATCGTCACGGATCCGTCTCATTTTGACCTGGATTATTACGGCGGAAGGGGGCTGCGGATCACGCCGGAAATAGACGGAGAAAATGCGGTGGTGCATTTTGAGACCTATTCTGTCGGGGAGGTCGAAAGAATCCTTGTCTCTGTTGCAGGGGCGGGAGAAACGGAGCTTACGCTGGAAACAAGGGACGGGAAGACTTACGGAAAAGGCAGCATTGCCCTGCCGGGCGTGCACAGATGGGACGGTTTGAATGATCCGTATCTGTACGAGGCCATGGCTGTCCTCTACCGCGGCGGCAGGGCGGTGGACGCGGTGACAGAACGTTTTGGCTGCAGGGAATTCCGGTTTGACCCGAAAGAGGGATTCTTCTTAAACGGCAGGCCCTACCCGCTGCACGGCGTCTCCCGCCACCAGGACAGGCTGGGCGTGGGCAATGCGCTCACAAGAAAAATGCACGAGGAAGATATGGATCTGATCCTCTCCATGGGCGCCAATTCCATTCGGCTTGCCCACTATCAGCATGACCAGTATTTTTATGACCTGTGCGATGAGAAGGGAATCGTGGCCTGGGCGGAGATTCCGTATATCACGGTCCACATGGATACCGGACGTGAAAATACGGTCACACAGATGAAAGAGCTGATTACCCAGAACTACAACCATGCGTCCATTGTGTGCTGGGCGCTTTCAAATGAGATTACGCTCCAGGGCGTGACGGAGGATTTGATGGAAAACCATCGGGTCCTCAACGACCTGGTGCATGAGATGGATAAGACAAGGGTTTCCGCCATGGCGAATCTGTTCCTTCTGGAGACGGACAGCCCGCTGGTCTCCCTTCCGGACATCCGGGGCTACAACCTGTATTACGGCTGGTACGTGGGCGATATGGAGGACAATGACACGTTTTTCGACGAGTTTCATGAGAAATACCCGGATACTGCCATAGGGCTTACCGAGTACGGCGCGGATTCCGTCATTACGCTGCAGTCGCCGAAGCCGGAAAAAGGCGATTACACGGAGAGCTATCAGGCCCTCTACCATGAGCATATGCTGGAAATGTTCTCGTCAAGGCCGTATTTATGGGGAACATACGTTTGGAACATGTTTGAATTCGCTGCCGCGGGAAGGGACGAGGCAGGCGATCCGGGCAAGAACCACAAGGGGCTTGTCACCTTTGACAGAAAACAGAGGAAGGATGCTTTCTATATATATAAAGCCTGGTGGAGCAGGGAGAAGTTCGTCCATCTCTGCGGGAGCAGGTACCATGACCGGGTGGAGGATACCACGGAGATCAAGGTGTATTCCAATCTGGAGAAGATTGCGCTGTATGTGGATGATGTGCTCTTCGCGGAGCAGGAAGGAGCCCATGTGTTCCGGTTTTGGGTGCCGATTCATGGCGTGCACAGGATTAGGGCAGTAGGAATCTGCAGGGACAGCGGTTGTGAGGATGGTGTCTGCAAGGACGGCAGCTGCGAGGATAGGGTTTGCAAGGACGGCAGTTATGAGGACAGCATGGAGATCGCAAAAGTAGACGCGCCGAATCCTTCGTATTTCATGTCCCTGGACAAGGTGCGCAACTGGTTTGACGAACCTGAGGACATCGGAGACAGCAAAGAAGGATATCTATCCCTCGACAGTACCATGGCGGAAATTCAGGCAACCGAACAGGGTGCCGCACTGCTTGAGCGCATCACCGGCCAGATGACAGGGAAAGCAGCCGGAGGAATGGGAGAGGGTGTCGCAATCCCGGAAGCCATGCAGAAAATAGTGGCCAGACAGCCCCTTAGAAAGCTGCTGCAGCAGGGCGGCATGGAGCTTCCTCCTGAGAAGCTGCAGGAACTCAACGCGGCGTTAAATCAGATACCCAAAGTATATCAGAAGTAGAAATTTGGGATTGCGGGATTGAAAGCGTACAAGGCATTTCCCGACAGGTTCTGAAACGAAAGCCGGACGTAGTGGGCCATGTGAGGATACCTGGCAGCTTGTCGGGAGGAGTGTTTGATAAAATAGAAAACGGAGGCAAAGAATGAGCAAATTTTCAAATAATTTCCTGATCGGCGCGGCCACGGCCGCCCATCAGGTAGAGGGAAATAACATCCACAGCGATTACTGGGCAATGGAGCATATGGCCCACAGCACGTTCAACGAGCCGTCCCTGGACGCGGTGGACCATTACAACAGATATGAGGAGGATATCAGGCTGATGGCGCAGGCGGGGCTTTCCACCTACCGTTTTTCCATCGAGTGGGCGCGTATCGAGCCGGAGGAGGGGAAGTTTGACGAGGCGGAGATCGCGCATTATAGGAAGGTCCTGGAGTGCTGCCATGCGAACCATATCACCCCGATTGTGACCATGCTGCATTTTACCTCCCCGGTGTGGGTAATCCGAGGCGGCGGTTGGGAGAGCGAACGCACGGTGGAGGCCTTTGCCAGGTATTGCCGGTTTGTAGTCGAACGCCTGGGCGACCTTATGGGGTACGTGGTTACGATTAATGAAGCGAATATGGGGCTTCAGGTGGCGGCGATCGCTGAGCGTTACAAGAGGCAGGTGATGGCGAGCAGGATGCAGGCAGGCGGCCTGGAAGGTACTGCCCAGATCGGCATGAACTTCAACTCCATGATGGAGAACATGCAGCTGCAGAAGCAGGAGAACAAAGAAGTCTTCGGAACCGAAACGCCGCAGAATTTCGTGGCGGGGAGGACGCCGGAGGGCGACATCCTCGTCATGCGTGCGCACCAGGCGGCAAAGGCGGCCATGAAAGCGGTAAAACCGGAACTTAAAATCGGGCTGTCCCTTTCCCTCCACGATATTCAGTTCATAGAGGGCGGGGAGGAAAACGCGCTGAAGGAGTGGGATGAGGAATTCTCCCATTATGTTCCCTATATCCTGGAGGATGATTTCTTCGGCCTGCAGAACTATACCAGATCCGTCTATGGCGCGGACGGCATCCAGGCCGTACCTCAGGGGGCGGAAATAACCCAGATGGATTATGAATTTTATCCTGAGGCGTTAGAGCATGTGATCAGGCGCGTCTCCGGGGAATTCCGCGCAAATGGCAGGGATATGCCCATCATGGTCACAGAGAACGGCGTGGCGACAGATGACGACACAAGGCGCATGGCATTTATCGGCAAAGCCACGGACGGCATGGTTTCCTGTATGCAGTCGGGTATTCCCGTGATCGGATACATGTATTGGTCATTGATGGATAATTTTGAATGGCAGAAAGGCTTTTCCATGACATTCGGCCTCATCGCGGTTGACCGGGGGACACAGAAGCGCATACCGAAACCGAGTTTGGAGTTTCTGGGGAAAGTGTAGGAGAAGTATCGCATTCACCTATTGGTTAAGAACGAAAAGTTTTGACATTTACTACAAGAATTGCTTCGCAATCAGATTGGAACCGGGCGGTTTCTAATTAAAAATCGGGAGTATAAATTTATGGCAAAAAAAGCGGTACAGCAGATTATGTTGGGAACTGTAACCAGGAATGAAGCACAGGCAAAGGAGACACTGCGGGCGATCAAAGACGCGGGCTATGAGGGCATTGAATTAAACGGATTTATGATCAGGCCTACCTCGTTTCTGGTGCGCGCCATGACAAAGGCGGCGGGAATGCCTGTGGGAAAAGGCGGAAGTTTTGACTGGAACGGGCTGCTGTGCGAGGCAGATCTCGCGGTGGTAAGCGTTCATGAGGATCTGGGAAGCATCAGGCGGGATCCGGATGCCGTGATTGCGGAGGCGCGTAAATTCGGCACGGACAAAATCGTGGTCACCGGCATGTACCGCTTTGACTATTCCGACCGCGAGGCGGTGAAAGGGCTTGCCGGAGACCTGAACGCATCGGGGGAGATCCTGAAAAAGGCGGGAATTCAGCTTTTATACCACAATCACAACTGTGAATTCCGGAAAGTGGACAAAAATATGACGGCATACGACTATTTGATTGAAAACACGGATGGCACATGTGTCAATTTTGAACTGGATTCCTACTGGCCCACGGAAGCGGGGGTGTCCGCGCTGGCGCTGATGAAAAAGCTTGGCACGCGCATGAAGCTCTATCATATCAACGACAGGGGGACGCGTCTGTCCGGGCCTTCCATGACGCCGATCCTCAAATCCGACAGCATGGAACTGGGCTACGGGAACATGGATCTGGAGAGCCTGTTAAAACAGGCATTGTCAGCGGATGTGGATGCCGTGATCCTGGAGAGTCACAAAAATTGGGCGGACAAATCTCCGATCAAGTCGTTGCAGCTGAGCGCCGAATTCTTGAACCGTTTTATATAGTCCAGCTAAGAAATGTCGACATAGGAAATATTAAAACAGTCTCGGAACGAAGGTGCCCGGAATGAAGTTTCAGCTGCGCACTTTGCAGATGAAATTTCATTCCCCTATAAGGGCGCCGTAGTGCA
This sequence comes from uncultured Acetatifactor sp., assembly GCA_910578995.1. GTDB lineage: Bacteria > Bacillota > Clostridia > Lachnospirales > Lachnospiraceae > Acetatifactor. The sequence continues at coordinate 20,958 of CAJTSY010000028.1, read as the reverse complement.
GAGACGGTACTGGAATAGGAGGAAAGCTTATGAAATATTACTGCAATCCAATCAACGTCCCTTATCGGTATCAGTTCAATATGGATCCCAGGTCAAATGGCAAGCTGCAGATCGACAGGGAAGCGGCGGATCCGTCCATGATATTGTTTCAGGGAAAATATTACATCTTCGCATCCATGAACCTTAGCGTGTGGGTTTCCGAGGATATGGTAAACTGGGAGGCACACAGGCTGCCGGACAATCTGCCGTTGTACGACTATGCCCCGGACGTGCGCGTATGCGGGGAGTACGTCTATTTCTCGGCCTCCAAAAAGGGAGAAAACTGCAATTATTACCGGACAAAGGATATTGTGAACGGCCCTTATGAAGAGATTCCCGGGACATTCGATTTCTGGGATCCGAACCTGTTTTTCGACGACGACGGCCGGATTTATTTTTACTGGGGGTGCTCCAATATCACACCGGTATGGGGCGTGGAACTGGAGCCGGAGACCATGCTGTCAAAAACGGAGCGGATTGCCCTGATCGACGGGGATGGTTACGAGAGAGGGTATGAGCGCATGGGCGTGGACAACTGCGAATTTCCCCGGGGCGAGGAGGAAGTGGAGCAGATGTTTCAGGGATTTTTAAAACAGAGCAGCGTGCCTGCCGGCCAGGTTCCGGAGCACCTGCTTTCGCAAATCAGGGGAATGTTTACGCGCAGGCCTTTCATTGAAGGTGCATGGATGGACAAGCAAGCCGGAAAATATTATTTGCAGTACGCATGTCCGGGCGCGGAATACAATGTCTATGCGGACGGCGTATATGTAGGGGATTCGCCGCTAGGCCCCTTTAACCTCGCCGCGAACAATCCGTTTTCCTATCACCCCGGGGGCTTCATGCCGGGCGCCGGACACGGCTCCACCATGCGGGATCGGAACGGAAGCCTATGGCATACATCAACCATGCGTATCAGCGTCAATCATCAGTTTGAACGGCGCGTCGGCATCTGGCCCGCGGGGTTTGACAAGGACGGCGAGCTATTCTGCAACCAGAATTACGGCGACTGGCCCATCGCAGTGAGTGAAAAGGTTGGCGATGACCCATGGCGGGAGCCCCAGTGGTATCTGCTGAACTACAAAAAGCCTGTAACCGCTTCTTCCTGCGCGGAAGGCAGTGCCCCCGGCCTGGCTGTCAATGAAGATTCCCAGACATGGTGGCGGGCGGCATCCGCCGAAAGCGGACAGTGGATTGAAGCAGATTTGGAAAAAGCAATGGATGTCCGGGCGATCCAGATTAACTTTGCGGACGATGCGCTTCCCATCGAATCTCCGGGAAAAATCCAGGGTTCTCTGACACAGCCCAGATACATCGAGGAGCGGGATCTCATGACCCGCTATCTCCTGGAGGGGTCCCGGGACGGAAAAGAGTATTTTGTGATAGAGGATAAGTCCCGGGTCAACACGGATCTGCCCCATGACCTGATTGTCCGGGAGGAGGGCATCCGGGTACGCTTTGTGAAGCTGACGATTCTGCAGGTTCCCTATGATGTCACGCCCTGTATTTCCGGCCTGCGGATATTCGGCATCGGCGACGGCGAAAAACCCCAGATTCCCGTGTACAGCATACAGAGAAGCGGCGATCGCCTGGATCTGCTCGCAGAGATTGAGAACAGGGCGGATGCCGCAGGCTATAACATTTTGTGGGGGCATGCGGAAGACAAACTATACCACAGCTATCAGGTCTATAAGAGCGACGAGGCGTTGACGCATAAAAGAATCGGCGCGCTGGTAAAATCCCAGGATTATTTTGTGCGCGTGGATGCCTTTAACGAAAACGGGATTACCCACGGAAAGGTGACAAAATTATGAGAGCCATCAATTTAAAGACAGAGCATTTGATTGATCCCATGGGAATAGATATGGCAAAACCTTATTTGTCGTGGACATGCGAGGACGGCATCGTACAGACGGCTTATGAGATTGAGGCGGCAGCAGACGGCAGTCCCTGGTGGAACAGCGGCAGGGTTTCCGGCTCGCAGATGCATGCATTTTTGGAAAGAGAACTGTCGGGCAGACAGCGCATTATCTGGCGCGTCCGTCTCTGGGATGAGGAAGGAGGGGAGGGCCCGTGGAGCGAACCTGCTTTTTTCGAGACAGGGATTTTGGATAAGTCCCATTTTCAGGCGAAATGGATTAATCCGGAGCTTATCTGTGACCCGGAAATCCATAAACCCGCAAGCTATCTGAAGAAGAGTTTCCATGCCGCAAAAGGGAAATCGGCCAGGCTCTACATCACCTGCCACGGCCTCTATGAGGCGTATCTCAACGGAAAGCGTGTGGGAGATTTCGCGCTCGCTCCCGGCTGCTACAACTATGACCAAAGAGTGGCATACCAGACTTATGATGTCACGGATCTGATTCAGGACGGGGAGAACCTGGCGGAGGTCATCCTGGGGGACGGCTGGTATCGGAGCGTGTCGGGTGTGGACGGGGACCGCAACCTTTACGGGGCGGATGTGGCGCTGTTTTTCCAGCTGGAAATCGATAAGAAGATTGTATGTATTTCCGACGAAAACTGGACGGCATCCCAGTCAGGCCCCATTCGGGAGAACGATATGCAGCAGGGCGAAGTGATTGACGCGCGGATGGAGGAGATCACTGATTATCACGAGGTGAAGGTGGAAGACTTCGGCGTGGAGACGTTTTGCTGTGCCAACTGTATGCCCATCGCGGAGATGGAGCATTTCCCGGGAAAACTGCTCAGAACGCCTGGCGGCGAGACGGTCATTGACTACGGACAGAATCTGGCCGGATATATCTCTTTCCGCCTGAAAGCCCATGCCGGGCAGAAAATCGTGCTGACCCATGGGGAGACACTGGACGAGAACGGCAATTTTACACAGGAAAATTTCCAGGACCGAAAACGCCACAAGGAGGGCGGTACCAGGCAGCAGGTGGTCTACACCTGTAAGGAAGGCCTGAATGAATACAAGGCAAGGTTCACCATCTGGGGCTTCCGCTATGCAAAGGTGGAGACGGATATCGACTTACAGGACGCGGCGTTCACGGCCATTGCGGTGTACTCGAAGATGCAGGAACTGGGAAGCTTTACCTGTTCCGACGCCGATGTGAACCAGCTTGTGCACAACAGCATCTGGAGCCTGAAGTCCAATTTCTGCGATGTGCCCACGGACTGTCCCACCAGGGAGAGGGCGGCGTGGACAGGGGATATGGGCGTCTTCGCGTCCACAGGGCTGTATCTGGAGGACTGCTATCCGGTCATCCGCAAATGGCTGGCGGAGTGCCGCCTGACCCAGCATGAGGACGGGAAGGTGAGCAATATTTCTCCCAGGAACAATAACCCCGGCTTCTTTTCCGGGCTGTTGGCCGGTTCCGTGGGGTGGGGCGACGCCTGCATCATTGTACCCTATGTGCTTTACAAAAGATACGGGGATGTGCGGATTCTGGAAGAAAATTACGGGATGATGCAGAAGTGGTATTCTTTCCTGGAAGGGCGGGCGAAAAACAAGCCGGAAAATGCCGCGGAGGAGATGGAGCAGAACCCTTACCGCGCCTATGCCATCGAGACAGGGGTGGATTACGGGGAATGGTGCGAGCCGGATGTGGACAGCACTTCGGCCATGCGGGCTCCCCAGGGAAAGGTGGCCACCGCGTATTTTGCCCGCTCCGGGCAGATGCTTGCGGAGATCGCGGGGATTCTCGGGAAAGCGGAGGATGCTGTACGCTATGCCGAAATCGCGGAGAATGCCGGGAAGGCATTCCGCTATATGGCGACGGAGGACGGTAGGATCCATTCCGACAGACAGGCGGAGTATATCCGGGCAATCACCTTTGATTTATTGACGGGGGAAGAGAAACGTCAGGCGGCGGAGGACCTGAACCGCCTGGTGGTAAAATGCGCTTATCACCTGAACACCGGATTCCTTTCCACGCCCCAGCTGTGTCCGGTGCTTGCGGATTACGGCTATGTGGAATCCGCGTACAGGCTGCTGCTCCAGGACACCATGCCGGGCTGGCTCTACCAGGTGAAGAAGGGTGCCACCACCATCTGGGAGAACTGGGACGGAATCGACGAAAAGGGTGTGCCTTCCGCATCTCTGAACCACTATTCCAAGGGGGCGGTCACGGGATGGCTGTTTGAGGGGGTGTGCGGGATCCGCCTGACAGATGGGGAGATCAGAATTCAGCCGCAGCCCTGCGGTATGCTGGACTATGCAAAGGCAGTATATCATTCGCCGGCGGGGGATATCGAGAGCGGCTGGCGGCGGGAGGGGGAAGGCTTTGTCTATGAGTTTGCCGTTCCGGCCAATGCCCGTGCGCTGATTCATCTGCCTGACGGGAGAGAAGAATGGGTTACGGCGGGGAGGCACTGTTTTTAAGGAAGGATTCCTTTAAAATGTGCACAAATTGGCGAGCTTTGCTCAATTCACGATATCGGGGATTCGTCCGGAGGTTATTGACCAGGCCCGGCTAATCTGATATATTGTTGTAGTAGCCCAACCGCCGGAATTTCCGCTTTATAAACTGTACGTCGGATAAGGTTGCTGTTATCCTCTATAACAAAGTCACTGCCGCAGCAGTGACTTTCGGTTTTGGCATCTATTTTGCAGGAGGATACGCCGGTGCGCCCAATCGTGTGCGGCGCAGGCAGGAGTTTTAAATCGAAATGTATAACCGGTAAGCTCTTCTGTAACACGGAACAGAGATTGCAGGAATGATTGGGCTCACGACTCTATTGATAACAGAGATACAGAGAGGGAGAAGGAATGGCGTTATTACATGTAGACTTTTTTTCAACAGTACTGGGAATGAGCGTGAATATGGACGTGATACTGCCGCAGCAGACATGGGGGCAGATCGGCATGGAAGGGAAGGGGGCGGACGGCAGGGTCAGGACCATGTACCTGCTCCACGGCATGAGCGATGACCACACCATCTGGCAGAGGAGGACGTCCATCGAGCGTTATGCCAGCAAGCTGGGGATCGCCGTGGTGATGCCCACGACGCATCTGGCCTTTTATACGGATACCGCCTATGGGATGCGGTACTGGACTTTTATTTCCCGGGAGCTGCCGAAAATCTGCCGGGAATTTTTCCCGCAGATGTCTACGGAGCGGGAGGATACCCTGGCGGCGGGGCTTTCCATGGGCGGCTACGGGGCGTGGAAACTGGGACTGGGCGCCAGTGACACCTTCGGCGCGGCGGCTTCCCTTTCCGGGGGACTGGACATTGTGGAGAGTTACAGAAGGCATGTGAAGGAGGGCGAGCATTCCGGAGCCGCGCTTTTGAAGGGGATTTTTGCCTCGGAGGAGGCGCTTGCGGGTTCGGACAATGACCTGTTTGCACTGGCGGAGCGGCTTGCGGCGGAAGGGAAGGTTCTGCCCAGGCTGTACGCCTGGTGCGGCATGGGGGATTTCCTGTACCAGGGGAACCTGAAAGCCTGGGAGCATGTGAAGAAGCTGGGATATGATCTGACCTGCGAGGAGTCTGCGGGAGATCATCAGTGGAAATACTGGGATGAGAAAATTCAGGATGTGCTGAGATGGTGGCTGGGGACGGATACGGATTTGCGGTAAGAGGGATATAGCAAAGAGTGGGCCGGCGTGAAGTTTTCTCCGGAGTCATGCGGATTTGCCTGCTTTTTTCAGGTACATTTCAGGCAGTGCGGGTATTATGATGAAATCGACATTCCATATATCATGGAGCCGGGAAATTGGTGAAGGCGGTAAAATGGTTTCCGAAAAGCCCACAGAAGTGGGGCGGGGATTCCGGTAACGGATAAAAGGAGGCGGCACCCATGCGGATTTTGATTGCGGAGGATGAAACGGGGCTTGCGAAGGCGCTGAAATTTTTGTTGGAAAAGAATAAATTCTCCGTGGACATGGTGCATGACGGCGAGGCGGCACTGGACTGCTTCCACAGTACGGATTATGATGTCATAGTACTGGATATCATGATGCCGAAGGTAAACGGTCTGGAGGTACTGAAGGCGATCCGCAGGGAAAAATCAAATGTTCCGGTGATGATGCTGACAGCGAAGGCGGAGATTGAGGACCGGGTTGAAGGGCTGGATGCAGGGGCGGACGACTATCTGCCAAAGCCCTTTGCAAGCCGGGAGTTCATCGCCAGGGTGAAAGCACTTTCAAGACGCAGCGGGGGGGTATGCGGACAGGATTCTCTCCTTTGGGGATCTGCAGTTGGACTGCAACCGTTATGAGCTGAGCTGCGGGGAAGAGAGCGTCCGCCTGAACAATAAGGAGTTTCAGCTGACGGAGCTTTTCCTGCGGCATCCCCACCTGGTCTTTTCCACCAGTCATCTGATGGAGAAGGTATGGGGACAGGATTCGGAGGCGGAGATGGACGTGGTCTGGACTTACATCGGCTTTATCCGGAGGAAGCTGCGGCAGCTGGGGAGCCGGGCGGAAATCAGGACGGTCCGGGGGGCGGGCTATTCTCTGGAGGAAAATAAATGCTGAAAAAGATGCAGCGGGGGACGCATCGGCGTGCGCAGCGAGGAGGGGAAGCGTATCTGGTTTACGGTGTGTATTTCTTAGAGTGTGTTTGTCAATTGCTTTCTGTCAGCTGTGCGTCACGGTTTGGGGGAGATTTGACTCGAATGAGGGAGGCGTAGCGGGCTGCGTTGACCGAAGGAGGGTCAAATATACCGCAAAGTGGGGCGTACGGATGGCGGGAATGAATTTTTGGACATACTCTGGCATGATGATATAATGGACAGTTTTCTATGAGGAAAACGCCGGAATGGAAAAGAGAGGTATGAAGCAGGGATTATGAGAGAGATAAGGACAGCAAGGCTGATTCTTCGGAATTTCACTGCAGAAGATTGGAGCCCTTTGAAAAAAATAATTGTCCGGTATATGGCATCCGCGTACGGTAGATATGACAGCCAATGGCCTGAGGACGACGAGGGGATAAAAGGAGTCTGTGACTGGTTCTCTAAAGGAGACGATTATCTGGCTGTATGCGATAAAGACAGCGGTGTCCTGATGGGGATGGTCTGTATGAATCCTACGGATCGAGAAGGCGTTTATAATCTTGGATATATCTTCAGTTCAGGCTACTTTGGCCGGGGGTATGCATATGAGAGCTGTAGGGCTTATATTTCCTATGCCTTTGAGGTGCTTGGCGCAAAGGAGGTCATTACCGGGACGGCGGCCGAAAACATTCCGTCCTGTAAATTGTTGGAGAGGCTGGGCCTGTCGGTGGTAAAGGAGTCCACTGCTTCGTTCTGCAGCGATGAGCAGGGCAATCCCATTGTTTTCAAGAGCTATGAATATAAGCTGATGTGCGAGTCATGGCAGGAAACGATAAAGACGCGCTCTGTAAAGGACGAATGAAGAACAGGAGTTAACTTGATAGTCGGTAAGGTATCCGTCAGCCTTGAGCGTTCCTTAAAGGAAACGGCATTGAAGGACGGCAGTCTCACAGAGCGGCAAAGTCTGTTCTGTGGGATTTTTTTGTCTTTCATTCCAATTTCAGAAAAAGGACACAGATTATTTCAGGTACATTTCAGGAAGGGGCCCTATACTCGATTCCAGGCTGTGATGGGGAAATCACACGGGAAAGGGGCAATAACGAAAAATGGATCAGGGACAATGCTTTCGCCACGAATTGAAATATGAAATCGGATATCCCCGGTATCTGGAGCTTCGGAGCCGCCTGCAGGCTGTCATGTGTTCCGATTCCCATGCGGGGGCGGACGGGCGGTATCTGATACGGAGCATCTACTTTGATAATTATGCGGACAAGGCGCTGCGCGAGAAGCGGGACGGCGTTTCCCGGCGGGAAAAGTTCAGGATAAGGTATTACAATGATGACTTTTCCCTTATTACCCTGGAGAAAAAGGTAAAGGACAATAACCTGTGCAGGAAACTGGGCGCGGAAATCACGGAGGCGGAATGCCGTCAGCTTCTGGACGGCAGACTGAACTGGATGAGAGGGCATCCCGCTGTCCTGGTGCAGGAGTTGTATGCGAAAATGCATTACCAGATCCTGCGCCCCAGGGTACTGGTATCCTACATCAGGGAGCCTTATGTCTACAGGGCGGGGAATGTGAGGGTGACTTTTGACTCTGACATCCGGACCACGCTGTATCACGGAAGCTTTCTGGAGGAAACGGTGAGGGACTTAAGCACTGCGGACCGGCCGGGAACCAGGATCCTGGAAATAAAATATGACGCATTTCTGCCGGAGGTGATCCGGGGGCTCATACAGACAGAATCTCTGCGTCAGCAGGCGTTTTCCAAGTACGAAGCGTGCAGGCGGTTCGGGTAGGGGCGCTTTCCGGTTATGCGTCATGGGCATGGTATTCGTTTCACAGGCTTTGCCATGGCGCTTGTGGGGCTTGCCCTTGTGACCACCCTGGTAATTATGGCGGTAACATCCAACGTGGTGCTTTCTCTGGGCATGGTGGGCGCGCTCTCCATCGTCCGTTTCCGGGCCGCCATCAAGGAGCCTGTGGAAATCGTGTATTTATTCTGGTCTATCGCGGTGGGAATCGTCATCGGCGCGGGCATGATACCCCTTGCCGTCATCGGATCCGCCATCATCGGCGTTATTCTGGTTCTATTTGCCAACCGTAAGGTGCACGAGAATCCCTATCTGCTGATTTTAAACTGCAGTGATGAGAAGGCGGAGGGAGAGGCGCTGATGCTGGCGGAAAAGGCAGTGGCAATGTTTGCGGTGAAGTCCAAGACGGTAAACGCCTCGGGAATCGAGCTGACAGCGGAAATACGCATGCGGGATGCAAGGACGGCCTTTGTCAACAGGCTTAGTGCCGTTGACGGGGTGAGCTGTGCCACACTTGTAAGCTATAATGGGGAATATATGTCATAGCGGAGGCTATACATGAGAATTTGCCTGTTTCCTGGCGAAATTTTGTAGATTTAATCGGTTACTGGAGGTATATATTCGTGAGCGCATTTATGCTTGACAATAGAAGTGCGGCTTTGCTTTTATTGTACACTGGTTTCTGCCCTATGCTATAGAAGCGCTCATTCGCTATACAATTTCAACACCGTGCCATTGACGGCAATATATGCTGCCTGTTCAGTGGTTTCATTTGGAGGTGATCATGATTACTGGTAAACATCTAACAAAAATCATCAGTGTCATTATGGCGGCAGCCGTCTTGGGATGCTTTCTGGCGATGATGTTTCCGCAGCAGTTTGTGGAAGCTCTGGGGGGAAGCGCCCTGACTATGGAGTACCAGGAAGAATTGTTTGGAACGGATAATATCATGCAGATTGATATTATCATGGAGGAGACGGAGTGGGAAGACATGCTGAAAAATGCCTCTGCGGAACAATATTACTCCTGTGATATTATCATAAACGGACAGAGGGTGAACAATGTGGGCATCCGCCCCAAGGGAAATACCAGTCTGTCCGCCATTGTCCAGGACCCGGATTCAGACAGGTACAGCCTGAAACTGGAGTTTGACCATTACGTAGACGGGCAGACCTGCCTGGGACTGGATAAACTGATATTGAATAATAATTACGCAGACGCTACTAATATGAAGGAAGCCATTGTTTATGATATGTATCAGTATCTGGGGGCGGATGCATCCCTGTACAATTATGCCGAAATATCGGTAAACGGTACGTATTGGGGCGTCTATCTGGCATTGGAGGCAGTGGAGGACAGCTTTCTGCTGCGCAATTATGGTGCCGAGGACGGGGCGCTCTATAAGCCCGACAGTATGGGATTCGGCGGAAGCTTCGATGGCGCAGACTTCGGCTTCCAAGAGGGGAACCGGAAGGAGAGTGTGCAGGACGATGGAGAGAGCGGCGGCTTTGTGTTTCCTGGAGATGGAGAGAGCGGCGGCTTTGGATTTCCGGAAGAAGGAGAAGATGGCGGCTTTGGATTTCCGGAAGAAGGAGAA
>CAJTSY010000028.1:0-10952 GCA_910578995.1 uncultured Acetatifactor sp. | reverse complement strand
TGGATTTCCGGAAGAAGGAGAAGATGGCGGCTTTGGATTTCCGGAAGAAGGAGAAGATGGCGGCTTTGGATTTCCGGAAGAAGGAGAAACCGTCGGCTCAGCATTCTCAGGAGAAGAAGAAAACAGCAGCTTCGGATTCCCGGGAAATAGAGACGGCAGCAACTTCAAATTCCCAGGCGGGAATAGTATGCCGGGAGGCCGTGGGCCTTCCATGGGAGGAAACGGTTCAGACTTAAATTACACGGACGATAACCTGGACAGCTACACCGCAATATGGGAAGGCGAAGTAAACAATACCGGCAAAAAAGACCACAAAAGAGTAGTGGAGGCTCTGCGGCATATCAGCCAGGGAACGGAACTGGAAGAGTATCTGGATATTGACAATGTGCTGCGATACATGGCAGTCCACACCTTTGCCGTGAATATGGACAGTCTCTCCGGCAACATGGCGCATAACTATTATCTATATGAACATAACGGCAAACTGAATATGATTCCATGGGATTACAATCTTTCATTCGGGGGCATGAGCATGGGGGCTATGGGCAGTGCCTCTGACATGGTGAACTACGCCATTGACACGCCTTTTCAGGGAACTGATTTTTTTAACCCCCTGTTGGAAGATGAGGAGTACTGTTCCCGATATCATGAATATCTGCGGAAACTGGCGCAGGAGTATGTCCTGGGCGGCAGATTCCAAGAAGTGTATAGCCGTATCCGGAGCCGGATTGACGCGTTGGTGGAAACAGACCCCACAGCTTTTTATTCCTATGAGGAATATGACGCAGGAGCCGGGATGCTCTATCAGGCGGTGACGCTGCGGGCGGAAAGCATTCTGGGACAGCTGGACGGCTCCATACCCTCCACAGATGCGGGGCAGCGCGCCGATTTTTCCGGGCTGGTGGATGCATCCGCCATTGATATCAGCGCCATGGGCGTATTCAACATGGGCGGACAGCGTTTCCAGTTTAACGGGGTGGAAGTAAGTTTTTCCGAGGATAACAGCGAGGCAGGGGTGAACGGGGCAGGGCAGGAGACGGCAGGGGAAAAGGCCCAATCGGGTGAGCTGCCGGAGGAAAATGCACAGCCAGGCACGCCGCCGGAGGAAAATGCACAGCCAGGCACACTGCCAGAGGAAAATGTACAACCAGATACACCCACAGAGAAAGATGTACAGTCTGATTTACAGGAGAACCGGAGAAAGGAAGCGGAGGATGCGGTATCGGCTATGAGGGAAGATTTTCCGGAAGATTTTTCTGAAAACTCTCCGCAGAATTTCAGGATGCCAGGTATATCAGGATCTGAAATTTCCGAAGCACCCCAAATGCCCGGGCAAATGTCCGGTGCGCCGGAAAACTTCGGCGACAGAAGCAGGGACGCGGCGCAAAATGCGATTCTATTCCGTCAGATCTCGCTGTAAAAATACCAGGTTCCGACGCTTACCCTGTGGGTGGGCATAAAAGGCGGAGGCGATGAAGTCCTCCCTGGTGGAATCCTTGTAACTTCACCATTTGGTAAAAAATTTCTCCGTGTCATAATTCAGGCAGGCCGTCCGGGCGAATACCTGGGCATCCCCGGTCCATCCCAGCCGCTCGTCCCGCTGGGGGCAGTCTGTGTGCACATCCAGGAAATTCCCCTTCTGTCCCCAGACGATATTGTCGAAGAGGCGGTCCACCCGGGCGCCGGGACATAATCCCCTATCCGCCTGCCGTTCAGCCGGGCCTCATATACGCCCAGGGCCGTGATGAACAGGCGGGCTTTCCGGATGCTGCCGGAAAGAGTGAAGCGTTTTGCGTAGACAGGGGCCGCATTTCCGGTGTCCGTAACCGGCCGGATCCATTTTGCATTCCATTCCATAAAGTTTTTCCTACTGTAACAGAAAACCGCAGGATAAAAAGACTTTTTTTGACAGGAAACAGGGGTGGTATTACTCTTTGAATTTTGGATGCAAATTTATTTCTTCACAATTTCTAAGCTGCATATTAGCCGGTTTGCCTGTATATAATGTAAGCTGAATGAATCAATATCTCCAAAAATCTTGAAAACGTGCGTTATCTGGACTATAAAAATCTCAAATACGTGATAAAAGCACGACATAAAATTCTTGATTATGTGTAAAAACAGGATTGTAAAATTCTTGTTTTCGTGGTATAACTAAATTATAAAAATCTTGAATATGTGTAGTATATGTGTGTAGAAAAACTCGGATTCGTGTTAAGGGAGGAGGTAAGGCATATGAGAAGAAGGATTTACAGTGAATTGGAGAAGTGGAAGCAGGAGGAGGCGGGCCGGACAGCCCTGCTTATCGACGGTGCACGCCGTGTGGGTAAGAGTTATATTGCGGAAGATTTTGGCAGGGCGGAATATAAGTCCTATCTTCTCATCGATTTTAACCGCGCAGGCCGGGAGGTCACGGATCTGTTCCTGAATTATCTGAATGACCTGGATCTGTTTTTCCTTTATCTGTCCAATTTCTACGGCATAAAGCTGTATGAGAGGGAGTCTCTGATTATTTTTGACGAGGTGCAGCTGTTTCCAAGGGCCCGGTCAGCCATCAAGTACCTGGTGGCTGACGGACGCTATGACTACATCGAGACTGGTTCCCTTATGAGCATAAAGAAGAACGTGCAGGATATCCTGATCCCCTCGGAGGAGCGCCATATCCGCATGTATCCTCTGGATTTCGAGGAATTCCTGTGGGCCATGGGAAACGAGTCCATGATGGATCTGATCCGGCTCTGTTTTGAGAAGGGAAAGCCCATGGGTCAGGTCATGCACAGGAAAGCCATGGATTATTTCAGGCAGTATCTTATCGTGGGCGGGATGCCCCAGGCTGTGGAAGCCTATGTGGAGACACGGGATTTCGACAGGGTTGACAGGGTGAAACGGGATATTCTTACACTGTACCGGGCGGATATTGTCAAGCATGCGGAAGGCTATGAGATGAAAGTGGAGCAGATTTTTGACGATATTCCGTCACAGCTGCAGAAACATGACAAGAAATTCCGCCTCTCATCATTGAAGAAGGAAGCCAGGTTCCGGGACTATGAAGACGCTATGTTCTGGCTGAACGATGCCATGATCGTGAACATGTGCTACAATTCCACCGCCCCCAGTATCGGTCTGAAGCTGAATATGGACAGGATGACATTAAAGTGTTATATGGCGGATACAGGCCTGCTGATCAGCCATGCTTTTGATGAGAACGGCATAGTCAGTGAGGAAATTTACAAGAAGTTATTATTTAACAAACTGGAAGTGAACCAGGGGATGATCGTGGAGAATATCGTGGCCCAGATGCTTGCGGCGGCAGGGCATAAGCTGTACTTTTACTCCAATTCCTCCAGGGAGGATGCGGCATCCCGGATGGAGATTGATTTTCTGACTGCCAAGAGCCGTATCAGCAGTCGGCACAATATCTCGCCTATAGAGGTGAAATCCGGCAAGAACTATACCCTCACTTCCCTGAAAAAGTTCAGGGAAAAGTACGGGGAACAGCTTCATATCCCCTATGTGATCCATTCGGGAGACTGGAAGCAGGAAGACGGCATCACGTATCTGCCCCTGTATATGACGCCGTTGCTGTGAAGACTTTTACAGTATCCCCGGATTTTCATGCAGGGTGGGGCGGCCAAGCCTGCCCTATAGGCTTTTTGCATGGTGAGGGCGGCAGCGCGCTGCGGCAGGACGTCAGGATGCGTTCCTGCTGCGGAACTGGGAGGGTGTAACCCCGGTATCCTGCTTGAATTTCCGCCGGAAGCTGGAGGTGCTGACATACCCTACGGAGACACTGATGCTGTCGACGGACAGGTCGGTGGTGAGCAGCAGCTCCTTTGCCCTGGCCAGTCTCAGATTCCACACATAGTCGGAGACATTTTCCCCGGTATCGTTTTTGAACAGGTAACTCACATAGGCAACGCTCACGTCAAAGGAATCGGCTATATTGGAGATAGAGAAATCAGGCGAGGTATATTGGTTCTCGATCATCTGCCTTATCCGGGAAGAGGTAATGCTCTTGTTGGCCAGTTCCTTTTCAAACAGCTCCAGAAATTTCTCCGTATTGCTTTTGATCTGTTCCGCCGCCTGGCTGTAGGGACAGCTGCGGCAGAAATACAGTGTTTCAAAATAGAGATCCCGGTAGACCTTAAACTTGACGTTCATCTGGTTCATGGAATTGACTATGGTGGTAAGCACGTCGATGAGCACACAGCGGATGAAGAAGTCCGGCATGGTGCTGCCCTTGACGGAAGCGCTGTCCACGAGCCGGAAGAATTCCTGCAGCTGTGCTTTTGCGGCCAGGAAGTCCTGCTTCTTCAGGAGGGCGGCAAGCATCTCCAGTCTGTCATAGGGATAGGACTGGGGAAGCGCGGCCTCTGGCCTGGCCGGAGCCTGGTTATAGGAGGCCACAGGCATCTGCTCCCAGAGGTTGCTGGCCAGGATTGCGTTCTCATACAGGAAGGGAATGTCCAGGGGAGAGGATGAGCCGTTGCTGACAGCTGAAAAATAGCCGCCCTTTTCAAACAGGCTGTCCATGAGCACACGGATCACCTCATCCTTATTCTGCTCCGCGCCGGTATAATTGAGCAGGAATACCGCACATTCCCCATGCTCCTCCAGGATGACGCAGGAATCTGTCCCCGGAAGGGCTTCATTGAAAAAGCGAATAATATCGTCGGAGGGCAGGGCAGCTTTCCGGGATTTCATATACAGCGCAACGATATGGTTGTCCGGCTCCATGTTGAAGAACTGGTCCACGCTCTGAAGGCCTTCAGGCCCGTCAAAGCGTCCGCCGGTGACAATGGAGCTTAAGATGGATTTCTGTATTGCCAGGCGGTATTTGTCGGTCTTGGCCCGCAGGCTTTCATTTTCGGTCATGGTATCAGAAAAGGCCTGGTTCAGCTGATCCACATAGCCCTGGCGGAAGTTGGGGCTTTTTACGATGGCTTTGGTCAGCTTATGGAGGGGCAGGAAAGTATGGCGCATGCCGGCCACCACGATGAGCATCCCCACGATGCCCAACAGCAGTAGGGCAAAATAAGTGTTCCGGAAGGCAGTGTTCATCTGCATCAGGAGCAGCTTGTTGGAGATCAGGGCAGCCATTGTGAAACCGTTATAAAGCCCTTCCCGGGTGTGCAGGAAAGTATTGTGGGAGGAGCCTGCGGTTTCCACGGATCCCAGATCCAGGATTCCGGTGGAATCGGCGTCGTTGCCGTCAGTGCTGCTGCCGCTGTTGGTAATATAGGGCTCCAACGCGGCAATGTTGGCCCCGGTGACGATCTCGCTGTCGGGGGACAGAAGAACCATGGACAGAATCTCTTCCGACAGGATATTCTTCATGAGCTGCTCAAGTTCCTGCCTGTTGATGATGAAGAAGACGGAACAGGCGGAAGAGTCTGCGCTTCCGGGGTAATAAATCAGATAGGCCGAGTTCCCGCCGGAGACATAGGTCAGCTGATAAGGATCTTCCGTGCCACCGTCCTCCTCCATCTGGAATGCCACTGCGTCGCCTTCATCATAAATATAAAAGGTCCCGTCCCGGTATTCCACATATCTTCTGGTGGAAAGGACAGTCTGCTGCTGTCTGTCCAGGTACACGATGGAGTCGATAAAACGGTTTCCCAGGGCGTACTTCGACAGCTCCTGAAACGCCTGATACTGGTTCCAGGAGGTATTGTCATGATGGAAGAGGATCAGCTCCACATTGCTGTCGATGGCGCTCTGTATATGGTTGATGGACGCCAGGTCGCTGTCTAGTTCCTCCGATACTTTTTCCAGTGCCGTGCTTGCCTGATTTTCCAGTTTTTCGAAATAAAATTCGGAAACCTGATTCCGCAGAATGAAGTAAAAACCCAGAAGAAGGACGCTGAATAAGATGAAGTAGGATAAAAAGTACTGAATAAAGGTATTGCGTCTGGTACGGTGAGAAAACAGCTTTTGAAAGCCAAAATATTTCATATAAGGAAGGAGCCTCCGCTGCAAAGCCAAAAACAATAATTATAATGTAAACACATGATGTCAAATGTTGAAAAGTGATACTTTGAAAACATATTTCCATTATAGCGCAATTCCCCTGGAAAGTCTATATTTTTTGGACCTCCTGTTCAAATATTATAATGTTTACAGGAAGACTGCACCATAGAGGGGCCATTTGCCGAAAGAACAGCCGCGGCGTTAAATTTTTTTGTTAAAAATTGTGCCTTGTCCATATCTGGCGGATATCTTAAAATTTAGGTAGAAAAGGTTACGGAAAACAAATTTCCGCAGGGCGCGGTCAAGGGACAGGAATGGAGAGGGAGTCATGGCGGCAGGGAAAATGAGAATGGCCTGGAGGATGGCGATAGTGATGGCGGCAGTCTTTCTGGCCGGGTGTTCCGCCGCGGATGGCGGGAGCAGTCCGGAGGAAAAAGGGTCTGTTCCGGAACGGGAGGCGGCCCTTCCCGGGATAGGCGGGCGCTATACGGCATTTGCGGGGATGAACGGCGAATATTCCCTGAATGACAACTATGCCATGAAAATGTCCATGCAGGATGCCGGTATTCTGGTCGATTTCAATTCCGTACTGGGTGCGGATCTGAAGGAGAAACGGAATCTAAGCCTGCTTACCGACCATTACCCGGATCTGTATTTTAAGGCGATGTTCGAGGCGGGGGATTTGGAGAAATACGGAAGGCAGGGGATATTAATTCCGTTGGAGGAGCTGATCGGCCAGTATGCCCCCAACCTGTCCGCCAGACTGGATGAAATAGACGGGTGGCAGGATCTGGAATCTGCGGACGGACATATTTATTCCTTTCCGGAGATCGACAGGCCGGGTCCGGCGGGGGCAGTGTGTTGGATCAACGGGAGATGGATGGACAATCTGGGCCTGGAGGAACCGCGCAGTTACGAGGAGTTGTACCGGGTGCTGAAGGCATTCAGGGACCAGGATGCCAATGGGAACGGGGATCCGGGGGACGAGATTCCCATGTCCCTGGCGGGGGATCCGCAGGTGCTCCTGTCCTATGCGGATTTTGCCTATGACAAGGAGAGCCGGACGGCGGTGATAGACGGGGAACTGGTGTATCTGCCTGCGGATGAGCGTTATAAAGAATATATCCGCTATGTGGCCCGCCTCTACCGGGAGGGGCTGTTGGACCGGAATACCTTCATGCAGCAAAGGACGCAGCTGGAGTCCGTGGGACGGTCCGGGGATATTCTGGGTTCCTTCGACGCTTCCGGCGCTTTCGAGGTGGTGGGGCGGGGAACGGAGGACTACATTGCCCTGACGCCCTTTCAGGAGGGAACCTTTCCCATTACAAAAGGAATCACGGTGGGAGCGGCAGCGATTACGGATAAGTGCAGGCATCCGGAGGCATTGGTGGTCTGGCTGGACCAATTTTACACGGAGGAAGGCGGCATCCTGGCGTGGATGGGCGTGGAGGGCGTAACCTACCAGGTCTATGAGGACGGTACCTGGGGATGGATGTCCGGCACGGAGTACGGCGCCGATGTTTCTGCCGTGAGGGCAGGCAGCACCATTCAGGGAGCCCAGTACCATCCGTCCATACAGCCGCAGCTGTGGGATGCGCTGAGCGGTGAGGTGGATCCGGACGAAGTATATCTGACGCAGCAGCATCAGAAATTGGTGGGGATGGGGGCGGTTCCGCTTCCTGCAATGAATTATTCCGAAAGCGACAGCGGGGAGATCAGGGCTCTGTCAACGGATATGAACGCCTATATCGACCGCTATGTGGTGGAGGTGGCTACCGGGGAGTTGGATCTTGATGAAAGTTGGGACGGTTATCTGGAGGTACTGAAGGGGATGGATGTGGAGAGGCTGATTGCCCTGTACCGGAAGGCATATGCCGATGCCGTAAAATGAGAGGCTTCAGTCCGGCGGGGGCAGGATGCCCGGGAAGTGCAGGGCGGATGCGGTGTCCGGGGAAATTTGCCGGGAAAGTGGTTTTGAAAACCACGTAAAAGAATTAACGGATTATAAAAAGTGATATAGAACAACACAAGCTATTGCTATTTTTCCCGGGAAGTGGTATTCTATACATGCTGAGGAGCTGTTCCGAAATGTCCGCCCCGATCTGCGCGTCTGAACAAAGGAAGTGTTTGCGCGGAGGGAAAGATATCAGGGTATTTCCGACGGTTCCCAGACTGATCTGCAGGGAAGGTAAATGCGTATATGAAGGAAATGTATCACATTATCAGCGACGGTTCCTGTGATTTGCCCCGGGAACTTGTGGAGGAAAAAAATATCACGGTGGTGCCGTTTTACGTCTCTTTTGACGATGAGAATTATCTGAAGGAAAATGTGGAGATCGGGATCCGGGATTTCTATCAGCAGATGGTGGACCGCAAAGGGGTGTACCCCAAGTCTTCCATGCCCTCGACCCAGGACTATGTGGAAGTATTTATGCCGTATGCCAGGGAGGGGATTCCCGTCATCTGTATCTGCATTACCACCAAGTTCAGCGGTTCCATGCAGTCTGCCTTAAGCGCCAGGGGGATTGTGCGGGAGAGTTTTCCGGAGGCTGAGATCACGGTGATCGACGCGACGGTGAACACCGTGCTCCAGGGACTGTATGTTCTGGAGGCTGCGGCCCTGCGGGACAGCGGCATGGCATATGAGTCACTGGTGGCCCGGCTTGAGGAGATCAAGAGCACCGGGCGGATTTTCTTCACCGTGGGAGACATGGAATACTTAAAGCATGGCGGGCGCATCGGCAAGGTATCCGCCGTGGCGGGCAGCGTCCTGGGCATCCGGCCCGTGATCACCCTGAAGGAAGGGGAGATATTCCCTTCGGGGATCGGCAGGGGCAGGAAGCGCACCACGGAGAAGGCCATTGATCTGCTGTTGGATTATCTGGAGGAAAACGGAAGGAAGATTGAGCGCTACAGCATTGCCGTCGGATACGGATATGATTACCAGGAGGCGGTGGAGTTCCGGAAGCATACGCTGGCCAGGCTGCAGGAAAAAGGGTATTCCATCGGTGAGGACAGGATTCCCCTTTTCCAGATCGGAGCCACCATCAGTGTGCATACAGGGCCTTACCCCCTGGGATTCGGCATTATAGAGAAGGGCCTGGTTTCCTGAAAATGCTTCAGAGGGCTTCGGTGCAGTGCATCAGAAGCTCTTTTACATTGTCAAAGCGGTAGGTAGCGGGATAGGGAGTATCCGCTAAGTCTTCCGGCTTCGCTTCTCCGGTAAACAGTACACAAGTGTCTACTCCGCCGTTTATCCCGCAGGCGATATCGGTGTAGAGCCGGTCTCCCACCACCAGGGTTTCCTCCCGGGAGAAGCCGGACATCTCCAGGCACAGATCCACAACCGCACGGCTGGGCTTGCCCAGGTAGAGGGGTTTCCTGCCGGTGGAGGCCGTGATCATATTGCATATGGCGCCGCAGTCCGGGATAAACCCGAAATCGATGGGACAGCACAGATCCGGATTGGTGGCATAGAAGGGGACGTCCGTTGTGGAGAGTACCTTGCAGGCCTGAATCAGTTTGTCATAGGTGAGCTCGCTGTCATAGGCAGCCACAACACAGGCAATGTCCTTCTCTGCCTTCTCGGTGACGTGCAGGCCGTTTTTGCGCAGTTCCTCCACAAAGGAGGCTGTGCCGAGGACGAATATTTTGGCATCCGCGTACCGCTCTTTCAGAAACCGGAGCGTCATATAGCCGGATGTGATAAACTGGTCCTCGGTGGTTTCCAGGCGGAAGGCTTTGCGGAATTTCTCCACATAATCCCTGCCGCTGCGGGTGGAATTGTTGGTGATGTAGTAGGCTTTTCCGCCGATCTCCTCAATGTGTCGGAGCAGCCCGGCGCTTCCTTCGTAAAGGGTGTCGCCTATCGCCAGGGTGCCGTCTATATCAAATAAGAAGAGTTTTTTTCTCTTCAAGGCTTCAAATGAGGCAGAATTCATGTTCTTCTCCATTCATTTTTCTTCCTTCATTTTTCCGATTCGGAAGTTGTCCTGACCAGTATAGCACAGCAGGCAGGTTTATGCAAATGACACTGTATGGAATCTGGAAAAAAATTAACTTTTTTTCGGAAATGTCTTGACTTTTTGCCTGGGGGGTAAAATAGGAAAGGTGGAATTACGTCCACAATCAAATATGTTTACCTTAAGGAGGACAAGAGAATGAAAAAACGTGGAGTTTTGGCTTTGGTTTTGGCGACAGCATTACTTGTGGTGCCGTCGGCATTGGAGTCAACAGGTCTGGATTTGCCGGCTATGACGGTGTCGGCATCAGGAAACAATACCGTAGGGACAGGCGGTGGAAACAGTACGCCTTCCACACCCAGTGTACCCAGCGTATCTGGAAACAACAGCTATAATCCGGGAAATTCCGCTGCGGGAAGCAATATACCGGAAGGTTCGTCTATTGCTGTAAACAATTCTACTCCACATTCCGTAATTATTGTCTCATCCGCACAGGAAGTTGCAAGTGCGGCAGGACTGGGCAGCGGCGAGACATTGGAAGCGACTGTGGAAGCTTCTTATGGACCGTTGTCGAGAGAGCTTATCGATAGCACAGCCGCAAGAGCCGGCGCAGAGGTAGGTTATGTAGTTGAAATCACAATGAATATCGGCGGAAGGGACGGTTTCCCGCAGGTGACGAATCTGAATTCCCCCATCCGTATTCAGTTGAACACGCCGGAGAATATTAACGGAAACGATAATGACTGTGCGGTAATCCGTATACATAATGGAGCGGCAACAATCCTTCCCGATTTGGACAGCAATCCTGGTACCGTTACCGTCGCTTCCGACCGTTTCAGTGCTTATGCTGTGATATATGCGGCTAAGGGTCAGCTGAAAGGGGTAAAGGACAGTGTTCCCAAGACCGGTGACACGATTCCGGCTGCAATTCCCGTTGCTGTAACCGTAGGTCTTGCTGCTATGGCGGTGGACGGGACGGTGATTGACTATCCTGTCATGCAGACCATGGAGGATGAGAAT
>CAJTSY010000027.1:11727-33813 GCA_910578995.1 uncultured Acetatifactor sp. | reverse complement strand
AGTAAAATCAAGGGATAGCGCCATTTTGCATTTCTTTAAGTGTTAAAGATGGGATAATAACACAAAGCCCATTGGGGAACAATTGTGAATAGTGCCATAAAAACGGAATATTTTCAGGAACAAATTAGGGAAAAGGGCAGTTGACCACTGGTCGAAAATTTGTTAAAGTTTCGTTATAACAAGTTCGACCGATAGTCGAAACGGGTACAAAATTGTCAGGCAGTTCCAAAGAGGCCGGAATGGAGGAGAGAATGACTTACGCAGATTTATTTTATGAGATCAAGGGCAAATTTATGGGGGCCGATGTTAGCGACATACACGAGCATCTTGCCTTCCAGTTTAACATTGAGGACAGTGAGGCAGGGGGTGCCTTCTATGTGGAGGTAAAAGACGGTGAACTCCATGTAGAACCTTATGAGTACTATGACAGGGACGCCATGTTTATCTGCGCCCCGGATGTGCTTATCGGAATCGCCGACGGGGAGTTGGATCCGGTGGCTGCTTTTACGGCGCAGAAGCTGCGTGTGGAGGGAAATATTGAGAAGGCGCTGCGGCTGAAGGAGATTATTGAGCTGAAGCGGGCCGCCCTGCAGAAGGAGAAGAGCGTGGCCAGGAAAGCGGCTGACAAGGTGGTGGATACAGTGGTCAGGGCTGCGGCGAAGAAAGCGGCGGGCAAAGAGAAGAAGTAAGCAAGAAAAATGAAGGAATCAGAAAAGCGAAGAAATAGGGAAAGTGAAGAAGCGCGGAAATCGAAGAAATCAGGAAAGATAAGAAACTGGTGAAGTGAAGAAGTAAGGAGCAGGAGGAGTATGGGAGTTTTGAAAAAATTTGCCGCCGCCACGGGACTGCTTGCGGCGGCAGGAGTGGGGGAAACCTTATATTTTTATAACAGGACAATGAAGCGGGGGAATGCGGATACGGACCGGACCATTAAGATGGCGGGTACGGACTGGGAAAAGTATTTTCCGCTGATGGAGGGGCGCAGGGGATTCGTAATGGCACAGCCTCATCGTGACGTGTATCTCACATCCTTCGACGGGCTGAAGCTTCATGCCACGTTTTTCCCCGGCATGGGAGGCCCTGAGGCAGAGGAGTGCAGCCAGGCCGGGGCAGCGTCTCCGGCCGAGACAGCGCAGATGAAACCGGAATCCGCCATGTCCCCGGTCAGAAAGGCAGTCATCTGTTTCCATGGTTACACGGGAGAGGGCCTGAGTAACCATATCGCCATAGCCGATTATTTCCTGAAACGGGGCTATGCCATGTTGCTTCCGGATGCCAGGGCCCACGGAGAGAGCGAGGGCGAATATATCGGTTTCGGCTGTCTGGACAGAAAGGATGCCCACGCCTGGATCCGTTGGCTCGTAGGGGAGTGCGGGGAGGATGTGGCAATCCTGCTCCACGGCACCTCCATGGGCGGCGCCACGGTGCTGATGGCCAGCGGGCTGGAACTGCCTTCCAATGTGAAGGGGATCGTCTCCGACTGTGGGTTTACTTCCCCCAAGGAAGTGTTCACCCATGTGTTGAACCATATGTATCATCTGCCTGCATTTCCCGCCATCCAGGGGGCTGACCTGCTCAACCGGAAACTGGCGGGCTATGGTATGGACGAATGCAATGCCAGGAGAGAGGTGCGCAAGGCGAAGGTGCCGATTCTGTTTATACACGGCTCAGCGGATACTTTTGTTCCGTGCAGCATGTGCGACGAGCTCTACGACAACTGCGCTTCACCCAAGCGCAAACTGATTGTCCAGGGCGCGGCCCATGCGGAGAGCTATTACAAGGACATGGAGGCTTATGAGAAGGCGCTGACGGAATTTATGGACGAGGTTATGAAGGCATAGTGCTCCGGCATTCTGTAAGGCGCTGCGTTGGAAGGGGCAGAAGCCGGAGAATAAGGCGCAGCAGGACAGATGCAGGGACACCCGCCAGACGGGAAGGGAGAATATTATGAAGACAAGAAAAGGATACAAGACATATCCGCTGACAATAGCGCAGAAATTTCACAATTATTACGCACAGTACAGCCCGGGAAAAGAGATTCTGAACGTGGGCACCAGCCTGACCATAGAATTTCAGCTGAACCTGGACGAGCTGCGCAAGGCCATCTATAAAGCCTATGACAGATGCGAATCCATGAGGGCAAGGCTTGCCTATGACAGGAAAGAGAAGGAATGGTACCAGTATATTGTAGAGAAGGAAGACCGGGAGATTGAGTTTGTGGATTTTACCGGGAAAACCATGGAGGAGGCGGAAAGTCAGATGACAGCCTGGACTCGCATTCCTTTTGACAAGGAAGACGCTCCCATGAACCGGGTGGTGATCATTAAGACGCCGGACAATTTTGAGGGCATCTTCATGGCGGGGGACCACAGGTTCCTGGACGCCCAGTCCCTGATCGGTTTCCTGAAGGATGTCATCGAGATTTACTGCAATGCGAATTTTGAGGGCATCCCCTATCCGTCCGACATGCGTTCCTACACGGAGCAGGTGGAGAAGGATCTGGCTTACGAGGCGGGCAGCAAGGCCCAGGCAAGGGACAGGGCTTATTTCCATAAGCTGATCGAGGAATCCGAGCCTATGTTCACCGGTATCGACGGCCCGGGGAGACTGGAAGCCGCCAGGAAGGCCACAGGCAATCCCAACCTGCGCGCGGCGTACAGCGGCTCCGACAGCTTTGCGGCCGCCATCGACATTTTCCATCTGGAGGAGGAGCCCACCAGGCGGCTTATGAACTTCTGCGAGCAGCAGCATGTCTCCCTGCAGTGCCTGCTGATCATGGGGATCCGCACCTGCCTGCAGAAGCTGAACCAGTGCGATGATGTGTCCATCCAGGTGGCTTATGCCCGCAGGGCTACCCTGCAGGAGAAGAAGTCGGGAGGTACCCGGATCCACTGCTTCCCTTTCCGGACCATCCTGTCGGAGGAGAGGACCTTCCTGGAGGGGATCCACGAGATCCGCGACAGGCAGAACGAGGTGTTCCGCTATGTGAATTTCAATCCGGCGGA
Organism: uncultured Acetatifactor sp.; assembly: GCA_910578995.1. Taxonomy (GTDB): domain Bacteria; phylum Bacillota; class Clostridia; order Lachnospirales; family Lachnospiraceae; genus Acetatifactor. Next base: position 30,808 of record CAJTSY010000027.1, on the reverse strand, counting down.
ATATCTCAACTATCGGGGACAGTTCTACAACCAGCCCCAGGGAATGGGATATGAGTCAGTCTCCCTGACCTATCAGCCGGCAACCCTGCGGGAGAAAGGGCTGACAGATTTGGGGGGCATCCGCTATAAGACAAAGCGGTACTGCAACGGTTATTATTCCGACGGCCTGTACCTTACGGTGATGCACCGTCCCGAGGACAACGGCCTGGACTTCAGCTTTGAGCATCAGACCAAGGCCTACACCAGGGAGCAGTTGGAATATTTTTACTATTATATCTGTAAGATTATGTTCAAGGGAATAGAGAGTCCCAACCTGAAGATAGGGGATATTATGAAACTGATTTAAAGAAACTGATTTGTGGAACTGATCTGATGCAGGGAGAAGCGCTGTTCCTCATTGGGGCAGAGCAAAAGGCAAGTAGAAAAAATGCAGAAGCGCAGTATCTGCGCAGGAAAGGATGAAATCATGTTTGAACAGCTGGCGGAGATTATTACAAATTATGTGGAAGTAAAGAAGGAGGATATCAGGCCGGAGTCACGCTTTATTGAGGATCTGGGCTTCACTTCCTTTGATTTTATGAGCATGCTGGGCGAGGTGGAGGACGAGCTGGACGTGGAGATCAACCAGGAGGAGGCCGCCAATATCCGCACCGTGCAGGAAGCGGTGGATTACCTGACGAAGCTGCAGTAAGAGGAAAAAAATTATGAACGAATTACGGAGTACAATATACGAGCTGTTGGAAAAAGCCGCGGAGGCTTACGGGAACCGGGATGCCGTCAGGTACAAGGTGAAGGAGGCCGGACAGGGCGGGAAAAAAGAAACCAAAGTAGAGGCAAAAACCTATGCGCAGCTGGGGGAGGACAGCCGGAGATTTTCCGCCGCACTGGCGGATCTGGGGGAACAGGGAAAGCATATTGCCATCGTAGGGGCCACTTCCTATGGGTGGATAACGGGCTACTATGGTATCGTAAACGGCGGCAGCGTGGCGGTGCCCCTGGATGCCAACCTTCCGGCGGAGGAGCTGTGTGAACTCATCGACAGGGCGGACGTGACCACTCTTTTATATGACGGGACGAAGGAAAATGTGGCTCTGATGGCATCGGAGCAGTGCGCGGGACTGAAGCATCTCATTGCCATGGAAGAGGGAAGCGGGGGTTCCGGCGCCCTGTCCATGCATGAACTGTTGGCGCGGACGGCTGCCAGGGAGGGCAATACCGCCGCGGGTTATATCCCCCGGCCGGAGGATCTGGCCACTATCATGTTCACTTCCGGCACCACGGGAAAGAGCAAGGGCGTCATGCTGACTCACCGTAACCTGGCAGAGAACGCCACCGCCCTGGACATGGGCTATGAACCCGGGATAGTCCTGATGAGCGTGCTTCCCATCCACCACGCCTACTGCCTGAGCATGGATATCCTGAAGGGCATGTCCGTGGGGGCCGTGATCTGTATCAATGATTCTCTGCTGCGGGTGGCGAAAAACATCAAGCTTTTCGAGCCCAATATGATCCTGATGGTGCCGCTGATGGTGGAGACCCTGGCGAAAAAATTGGAGGAGGCTTCCTTCATCCCTGCGCCTTTGGTGAAAGCGAAAGTATTCGGAAAGCAGTTTCATACCATATGCAGCGGCGGCGCATATTTGAACCCGTCATACATCAGCATGTTCCGTAAATACGGAATCAATATCCTGCAGGGTTACGGCATGACAGAGTGCGCCCCTGTCATCAGCACCAACTGCGACAGCGCCCAGAAGGCAGGTTCCATCGGGAAATGCATGCCCAACTGCCGGGTGAAGGTGGTGGACGAGGAGATCTGGGTAAAGGGAACCAGCGTCATGCAGGGATACTACAAAATGCCTGAGGAGACCGCCCAGACCCTGGAGGACGGGTGGCTGAAGACCGGAGACCTGGGATATGTGGACGAGGACGGCTTCCTGTTCCTCACCGGACGGAAGAAGAATCTGATCATCACCCCCAACGGCGAGAACGTGTCCCCGGAGGAGATCGAGAACAAGCTTGGTGCAAACCGCTTGGTGCAGGAGGTTCTGGTGCGGGAGAGCGAAGGAGTCATCGAGGCGGAGATTTTCCCGGATCTGGAATATGCCGCCAAGAAAAAGATCAAGGACCTGCGGGGGGAGCTTCAGGGCATTATCGATGCCTACAATGAGACCGTGCCGCTGTATAAGCGGGTTTTCAGCCTGAAGGTGCGGGATGTGGAATTTGAGAAGAATACCACGAAGAAGATCAAGCGGTTTTAAGACAGAACGGCTGACTGGTGTTAAGGGGCAGCATCAGCCCGGACACCGGAGGGCCTGTTTGATTCGGCCAGGATAGACGGAGCGGGACATTTCACCATCTATTTCCGGATCGCCTGCCCCCTGTTCAAGGCAGGGTTGGGCACCATCGGTCTGTTCAGCTTCGTAGCCAGATGGAACGACTGGTTTACCGGAATGCTGTATATCGAAAACAACAAACTGGTTCCGCTGCAGACGGTGCTGACGCAGCTGCAGAACAATGTGGATTATCTGAAGGCAAATTCCAGAATTGCCTCCACACCCGGCGGACTGGACCTGCTGAAGAATCTGCCCGGAACAAACCTGCGGATGGCATGCACGGTTCTGGCGCTTTTATGGGAACCTGACCATTGTGGAAGCGCCGGAGTCCTACGGCGGGCCGGACAACATCATGCTGAAGAAGATAGGGAAGATAGGCCGGTAAGCAGGTGTCTGTGGGTGAGAGCCCGCAGGTGAATGAAAACCGGTAAGAATGGTTGTGGGTAAAAGCCCGCAGGTGAATGAAAACCGATAAACAGGCGGCTGCCGGTGAAAGCATCCGGCAGTGGCGCAGAGTGAAAAAACAGGAACACATTGCATCTGATGGAGCTGTCATATTGAGGATTTAAAATACAGGATATGTATGGAAATAAATTGTAATAACCTGCAATGGAAATATATCCGTGCAGCCCGTGCATCCTGTATTTAAATTCCTTGATAGGGCGGCTCCTTTGTTGTATACTGGATAGCAGAAATCCGCGCCGTGGCCGGCGGAAATATACCCGGAAATACCCCGGATGCCTTTGACGCGGCGCTGGCCCTGGCCAGGGATGCGGGGTTGGGAACGGAAGGGACGCCTGTGCGGGTGGGGGACGGGAAGGTATCCATGTCCGCCGCCCAGGCGGGGATACCCTGCCAGTGCTGTTTCCGCGTCAAACTGGGCGGGGAGGAGTTCCTGATGGTGGACTATGCTTCCGCAGGCAAGTCCTGGCATCGGGATTCGCAGATGGAAGTATGGATGGAATGTTAGATAACAAAATGCGAAATTACGAGTAAAACAGTGAAGCTTTGGTTCTGGCGTGTCCAGATCATGGGTTGAAGGAAGAGACGGCAGACGACCATTCCTTTTGAGAGAGTCCGGCGAATAGAGAAGAAAAGCTGCAATCGGGCAGAGAGACAAAAATGGAGAAATGGGAAGCTGAATGAAACGTTCTGTGGGTTGGTTTACGACAATGGTGAGAAGGGGGATTTCAGAAGCGGATTTTGAAGGAGGGAGAAAGCATGGCCTATAGCGAGCTTGTCAAGAATTTCAGCCGTATCCGGGATTATATACGGGAGTTCTATGTCTATGGCTTTAAGAGCAGGGAGGAATATACCGGGAAAAGCGCCCGCTCCTATGACGACGAGCGCCGCAGGCTGGAGAGTTGGCTGGGGGATTACATGCGGTTCCGCCGGACGCCGGAGGGGAAAAATGTCTTTCTGTCCATTGACAGCCGCCGGTCCCGCCACAACCCCCTGTACAAGGCATGGAAGGCGAAGAGCTTTACGGACGGGGATATCACGCTTCATTTTATTCTGATGGATATTCTGGCACCGGACGGGGAGGCAATGTCTGTGGGCGAGATTATGGGGAGGATGGACGAATATCTCTCCGTATTTGCGGAACCCAGACTGTTTGACGAATCCACAGTCCGGAAGAAATTGAAGGAATATGCGGCTGAGGGGATTCTGACTGCGGAAAGGCGGGGGAAGACGTTGTATTATAGGCGGGTCTCGGATTCCGTACATTGTGATGCGGATATGCTGGATTTTTTCTCGGAAGTGTCTCTCTGCGGGGTTATCGGTTCTTTTCTGTTGGATAGGATAGAAGCGGATAAGACAGGGGTGTGCATGGCGGAAGCGGGCAAGGCGAGGGGGCAGGAGGCGGGAGCACACAGGAAAGAAACGGATAAGGAAGCACTGTGCAGAGCCGAATCATGCAAGGCAGGAACGTCCGGCACAAAGCCGCATAGAGGGAATTTTGCGTTTAAGCATCACTATATAACGGGGGCCATGGACAGTGAGATTGTATATCAGCTGTTGGAGGCAATGCATGAGAAAAGATATGTGACTTTGGAAACCGTCAACCGACAAAAAGGGCGTGTCAGGATGGGGACGGTGGTTCCCCTGAGAATCCTGGTGAGCGTCCAGAGCGGCAGGCAGTATATCATGGCGTATGTGCCCAGGGTCAGGCGGATCAAATCGTTCCGGATTGACAATATTGTGTCCGTCAGGCCGGGGAAGGTGAGCGGGGATTTTGAGGAGCTCCGCGGGAAGCTGGAGGGTATGAGGCCGTATATGTGGGGGGTGAGCACCCAGGGCAGGTCGGGCCGGCGGACGGAGCATGTGGAATTTACGGTTCGTTATGGGGACAATGAGGAGTATATCCATCACAGGCTGGAGCGGGAGAAGCGCTGTGGGACGGTGGAGAAAATCGATGGCAACACAAGCCGGTTTTCCGCGGAGGTTTACGATGCCAGTGAGATGATTCCGTGGATTCGTACTTTTATATGCAGAATTGCGGATATTTCTTTTTCGGATCCGGGGACGGAGGCGCAGTTTCGCAGGGATCTGAAGGAGATGTACAGGCTCTATGGTCTGGAAGGCGGTGAGGAGGGATGATTTTCAGCGAGCTTTACAGCGCGTATTACAATGCTGTGGCACAGATTCTGAAGGCGGCCATCGATCATCCGCTTCAAAAAGGAGAGATTCGCAGTATTGTGGAGGAGTATGCCTTTAGTGAGAGTATATTGAATATCGAGCCGGCTCTCTCGGAGGGGAGGTGGCAGCTGCTTTTGCCGGACGGTACGACACCTGTTCGGAGGGCGCCTATAATGCCCATGACTACGCTTCAGAAACGCTGGCTGAAGGCCATAGCCCTGGATCCGCGGATCCGTTTGTTTCGGGATGAAGCTGAGGGCTTTAAAGATGCGAAGCTGTCGTATCAGAATGGAGCGGAGGACATTGAGGATGTGGAGCCCTTGTTTGTTCCGGAGGATTTTCGTATCTTTGATCAATATTCGGATGGCGACGATTATACCGATGAAACTTACATAGCGAATTTCAGGCTGATTCTGGACGCGATTAAAAACCAGTATCCATTAAGCATCGACACAGACAACCGCAAAGGCCGGGTGGTGCATCTGGAGGTACTGCCAAAATATCTGGAGTACTCGGAGAAGGATGATAAGTTCCGCCTCGTCGGCCTGGGCCGGCGAATGGGGAGAACCATCAATCTGGGAAGGATTACCAGGTGTGAGCGCTGTGAGGAAGGCGCTTTATCCTTTTCCCGGAAGGTTCCGCCGAGGACGAGAAGCGTGGTTTTTGAGCTTGTGGACGAGAGGAATGCGTTGGAGAGGGCCCTTCTGCACTTTGCGCATTTCGAGAAGCAGGCGGAGAGGCTGGAGGAAAATCGTTACAGGGTCACGGTGAAGTATAATCAGGACGACGAGACGGAGATGGTCATCCGGATTCTCTCTTTCGGGCCGATGATTAAGGTCACGGCTCCCGGGCATTTTGTAGATTTGATAAAAGAGCGTTTAAGAAGGCAGAAAGATTGTTTGGGAAGCTAGAAAAGTTATTTGGAAAGAGCGGAAAGTTGCGGGCAGTAGATGTTCGCAACTTTTTTTCCAGGAAAAGGAAGCTCTCTGGCTGTAGAATAAGACTGTAAACGGAACAGGACCCTATGGCGCGAGACACGGAAAGACGCATACAGCAATACATACCACCTATTCTGAGAACAAATAGCAGTGAACGCCGAAAGGCGGTGTCTTGGTGAGAGCGGAGGGGGATGTTCCGGAATGAAAGGCGCCAACAGCAGACATAGATGAAGCTAAATGGTGAAGCACCTGATTCTGTCAGGATCTATGGGTTCGAATCCCATCTCAAAGGGCGCCTTGTTTAAAATAAATAGTCTGGCTAAGAAATGTCAATAGGAAATTTTATAACAGTCTCGGAACGAAGGTGCCCGGAATGAAATTTCAGCTGCGCACTTTGCAGATGAAATTTCATTCCCCTATAAGGGCACCGTAGTGCAGAGACGGTACTGGAATAGGAGGGAAGAGGATTATGCTGGAATATCTGAAGCAGGAAACAAACAGAACATGGACGGAAAACGGCGCGGCGACTTATGCGACGACGGGTTCGGACTGTCTGGATCTGTTCGCTGCAGCCGGGGCGCTGCGCAGGGAGAGCGACGAGGAAATCAGGGAGCGCTTTGTGCGGGCGTACACGGAAAATGCGGATCTGGCCATGAAGCTTCTTTTCTTTGCCAGGGATATCAGGGGCGGACTGGGGGAGCGGCGGGTATTCCGCGTGGTTCTCTCCTGGCTGGCGGCGAATGAGCCGGAGTCTGTAAAAAAGAACATGGAATATATTCCGGAGTACGGCCGTTTTGATGATTTGCTGGCGCTCCTGGACACGCCCTGCGGGAGGGAGGCGGCCGCTTACCTGAAAGGCAGGTTTGAGGCGGATCTGGATGCCATGGAAAGAGGGGAGAGGGTCTCGCTCCTTGCAAAGTGGCTGCCTTCCGTAAACGCATCCAATGCACAGACCGTGCGGAATGGGAAAAGGCTTGCCAGGGCGTTCGGGCTGGACGACGCGGATTACCGGAAGAAGGTGGCGGCGCTCCGGGTGCAGATAAGGATTATCGAAAACAATCTTCGGGAGCGGGATTACGGTTTTAAATATGAAAAGATACCTTCCAGGGCCATGTATAAGTACAAAAAGGCTTTTATGCGCAATGACCGGGAGCGGTATATGGCCTTCGTCTCCAAAGTTTCTTCCGGCCGGGCCAGGCTCCATGCGGACAATGTATCTCCGTATGAGCTGGTGGAGCCGTATCTGAGGGCGGACTGGTGGAGTCGGAGGAGCTTTATGAGGGATATTTCGCCGGAGGAAAAGGCTGTTCTGAACGCCACTTGGGAATCCCTGCCTGATTTCGGGGGAGAGGAGAATGCTCTGGCGGTGATAGACACATCCGGTTCCATGTACTGTGGCGGCAGGCCGCTCCCGGCTGCGGTGGCTCTGGCGCTGGGGCTTTATTTTGCGGAGCGCAACAGGGGGATTTTCCGGAATCATTTTATCGAGTTTTCCCAGAGACCGCAGCTGATTGCGCTCAAGGGTGAGACTTTTGCGGACAGACTGCGGTATGCGGCGACCTTTAACGAGATTGCCAACACCAATCTGGAGGCGGTGTTTGACCTGATTCTGAGGACGGCGGTAAGAAACCGGGTGTCCCAGGAGGAGCTGCCGGCAAAGCTGATCATCATTTCCGATATGGAATTCGATGCCTGCGTGGGGGATGCCTGCGCCGTGAATTTCGAGAATGCGAAGAAGAAGTACGCCGGCCATGGCTACAGGCTTCCGCAGATCGTGTTCTGGAACGTGGCCAGCAGGAACCGTCAGCAGCCGGTGACGCAAAACGAGCGGGGTGTGGTGCTGGTGTCCGGCGCAACTCCCAGGATCTTTTCCATGGTTGCCGGAGGAAATCTGTCCCCCTATGCGTTTATGATGGAAACCCTGGGGAGCGGGCGTTATGACGGAATCGCGGCCTAGAGCGCGCTGCGTGGAAAAGCTTGTATTTTGGCTCGGCGGTTTCCGATTCGGGTTTTCCGTAAATAGCGGGGAATCTATCAAAATGGTGTTTTGGAAGCCGTATAAAATAAGGTCTGGAAATTCCTTACTGGCTTGTAAGGGGGATTAACCATAAATATATTGTAGTAGAGAGGAAACGTTATGTTGGAGATAAAAGGAAAAGTGAACACGGCCCTCTGTTATGCGAAGGTGGTTGAGGACGTTGCCATAGAGCAGATCCGGAGAATGTGCGACTATGCCCTGACGGAGGGAAGCCGGATCCGGATCATGCCGGATGTGCATGCGGGAAAGGGCTGCACCATAGGAACCACAATGACGGTGGCAGACAAGGTCTGCCCGAACATTGTGGGGGTGGACATCGGATGCGGGATGTATACGGTAAGGCTTGGGGAGGCCGCGGTGGATTTCGAGAGGGTGGATGAGGCCTGTCATTTTATTCCTTCGGGGATGAATGTCTGGGAGGGGAGAACGGAGCGCTTTGATTTGACAGCGCTTCGGTGCTACAGGTCCCTGCGGGATGCAAAGAGACTGGAGAGATCCCTGGGAACCCTGGGGGGAGGGAATCATTTTATCGAGATTGACAGAGCCTCGGACGGCAGCTTATATCTGGTGATTCATTCCGGGAGCCGCAATCTGGGGAAGCAGGTGGCGGAGATTTATCAGCAGCTGGCCATAGACCTCCATATGGGGAAGGAGGATTATTTCAGGCAGAGGGAGGAGATTATCCGGACTTATAAGGCGGAAGGAAGGAGAGGGGAGATTCAGGGAGCTTTGAAGGATTTAAAGAGGGATTATGAGGCGCAGGATCTGGATGTGCCGGAGGATATCTGCTGGCTGTACGGCTCCTTCCTGGACGATTATCTCCACGATGTGGAGATCTGCCAGTGCTTTGCCAGGAGGAGCAGGGAGAGGATGGCGGAGATTATCCTGGAGAGAGCGGGGATGTCTGCCCTGGAGGCGTTCCACACGATCCACAATTACATCGATACCCGTGAAATGATTCTGAGAAAGGGGGCCATTGCCGCCCATGCCGGGGAGAAGGTGCTGATTCCCATCAATATGAGGGACGGCTCCGTCATCGCTGTCGGAAGGGGGAACCCGGAGTGGAATTATTCCGCGCCCCACGGCGCCGGGAGGGTCATGTCCAGGACGAAGGCGAAGAATTCTCTGGATATGGAGGCTTACCGGGCCGCCATGGAGGGAATCTACACCACGTCGGTGAGCGAGGAGACGATAGACGAGGCTCCCATGGCTTACAAGTCCCTGGAGGATATCATCGATGTGATCCGGGAGTCGGTGGATGTCATCGATGTCATGAAGCCCGTGTATAATTTCAAGGCTTCCGACGAGGACGTGCCCTGGAAGAAGAGGGGGTGATCTTTTGTCATTATTGTTCGGGCCTTCTTTTTAGGATGTTCCCTGGAAGAAGCGGGAGAGATGAGGGATACCGAAAGGGACCGCCGCAGGATATGGCGGAGGTGTTCGGCTGCCGCCGTATCTGTCGGGTGCCAGAGAGATAGAAAGAAAGGATTGACATATGATATTGTGAAATCCGGGGGCAGGGAGTATAATGAAAGAGTCAGGGAACAAAAACAGCCCCATCAGGAAGGAGCAGATCATGGACAACGAAAAACTGATAGAAGAGATTCTGCGTCATCTGGATGATGAAACCCGGATTGGCGTCATGCGCATGAGCGTGGAGATGGATGAGAAGAAAACCGGCGGCGGGGAGGTTTCCCATAAATGCTGCAATATGTACGGCCGTCCCGCCAATGAGACGGTGGGGCTGCTGGACTGCTATACAGACATGAATGCCGGCAGGCCGGATAACGAGCGGTGACCCCTGGGCTGCGTAAAATGACATATCCCCCTTCATCGCCGGCAATGGCGGTGAGGGGGGATATAAATGTACCCGGAGTGCGCCGCTTCAGGAACTTTTTGTCCCCTCGGTATAATACTGCGCCTGGGCATACCACAGCTCGTGATATTTTCCGGCGGCATCGGCTATGAGGCTGTCATGGCTGCCCTTCTGTATGATCCGGCCTTTGTGGAAGACCATGATGTTGTCGCAGAAGCGGCAGGAGGCCAGGCGGTGGCTGATGTAGATGGCGGTCTTGTCCCCGGCGATGTCGTTAAATTTGCTGTAAATTTCGTATTCGGAGACGGGGTCCAGGGCTGCGGTGGGCTCATCCAGGACCAGGAAGGGCGCGTCCTTGTAGAGGGCCCTGGCCAGGGCGATCTTCTGGGCCTCCCCGCCGGATATTTCTATGCCGCTGCCGTCGAAATCTTTGTACAGGAAGCTGTCGGTTCCTTCCGGCATGGAGGCCAGGCGCTCCCCGAAGCCGGACTGGCGCAGGACCCGGGCTGCCCGTTCCTGGTCATATTTCGGTCCGGCGGCCACATTTTCTCCCAGGCGGAAGGCGAAGAGCCGGAAATCCTGGAAGACGATGGAGAAGATGGACATATATTCGTCGTAGTCGTATTTCCTGATGTTGACGCCGTTTAGGAGGATTTCTCCTTCCGTGGGATCGTACAGGCGGCACAGCAGCTTGATGAAGGTGGTCTTGCCGCTGCCATTTTCACCTACCACCGCCAGTTTCTCCCCTACTTTGAATTTCAGGTTCACATGGCGCAGGGCGTAGGCATCGGTGTGGGGATACCGGAAGGAGACATCACGAAATTCCACATAATATTCATTGTCGTCCCGTTTTTCCACAGTCAGGGAGCCCTGGTACATGGGATTGGGGATATCCAGGTAGGAAAAATATCGTTTCATGTAGGCGCTGTTGCCGAAGGTCTGCTGTATGGTTGCGCAGCATTCCGAGGCGGCGCCGATGAGCAGCATGATGCAGGACACATAGCGGGCAATGGAACCTACGGAGACGCCCCCTGAGAGCGCCGCCCGGATCAGGATCAGATAGACACCGAACCGCAGGATGTGGGTGAGGATCTGTCCGGCTGTATTCAGGACGGCGGTTTTTACGTTCAGTGAGACCCGCTGCCGGTTAATGTCCGAGTTTTCCTGGTCGCAGAGTCTCAGCAGGCCTTCTGCCATGTCATAGATACGGATGTCCTTGCCGCTGCTGTAATGGCCTATATAACTGGCGTATTTGCTGCCAAACACATTGGCCTGGACGCAGCCGCTGTAGAAGCGGTCTGTCAGCTCTTCCGTTTTCCGGCTGGTGAGTACCACTGCGGCTGTGGTCAGCAGAATACCTCCGGTGAGGATCAGTTTTCCGGAAAGCGGCACCGCGTCCAAGAAGAAAAAGGACATGGTCAGGGACAGGGACGTGAATATCCTTGTCAGGTTGGAAACCAGGCTTTCCGTACAGAAAACCAGTCTCCACAGATTGTACCCTGTCTGGGACTCCATGGCGATCCGGGAGCGGAGAAGGGTGACGTCCGGATCCTCCACCAAGGCATAAGCCATCTGCATGGTCTTTTCCGACTGCTCCCAATGCTGGTTCCGGTACATTTCGTTGGAAGCCTGGCTCCGGGCGGAGGAGAGCCAGGCAGCCGTCAGGCTCAGCAGGAAAACGATTCCCACCGTGAGGAGCACGAGAACAAAAAGCCGGTCTACGGGCTGCCCTTCGTACAGCGCATCCAGGAGCCTTGCCGAAAAATAGATGGGGACGTAGGGTATCAGGTTCTGTAGGATGCCGCCCAGGATCAGGCATACCATGTGGGTTCTGCTGAGGGTAAAGAGGTATTGCAGGGAGCGTTTGAATATCTTAATATGTTCTGATAATTTCATGATCATTCTCCTATTTCAGTGCTGCTGTCAGGTTTATTCCTACAGGCGATGAGCCAGGCAGGCGTGCCTTGCAGCCGTTTTTATTGTTATCAGGCCGTCTCCGGGGGAGTGTACCCCGGCTTGTACCAACAGCTCTGCAGCTCGTAGAGCTCCGCATATTCTCCGCCCGAGGCCATGAGTTCCTGGTGGGTTCCCTCCTGGGCGACACGTCCGTCTTTCAGGTAGAGAATGCGGTCGCAGAACTGGGTGGAGGCCAGCCTGTGGGAGATGAAGAGGGCGGTTTTGTCCCGTGCCATGTCCTGGTACCGCAGGTAAATGCGGTTCTCGGCGATTGGGTCCAGGGCTGCGGTGGGTTCGTCCAGTACCAGGACGGGGGCATTCTTATAAAGGGCCCTGGCAAGCATCAGTTTCTGCAGCTCCCCGCCCGACAGCTCCGTGGCATCCGCATAGAGCTGCTTATCCAGGTGGGTGTGGATTCCCTGGGGCAGCGCGTCCAGTTTTTCTCCCAGCCCCGCCTGGCGCAGGCACTGCTCAGCCCGGCCAGTGTCCGCATTTCCCCGGATCTGGCCGGAAACGGTTTCCTCCAGGGTGAAGAAGCCTGCCTGCAGATCCTGGAAAACGGCGGAGAAAAGCCTGTAGTAATCTTTCCGGTAAAAAGATCTGAACGAAATCCCGCTTATTTTTACATCCCCTTCCGTGGGAAGGTAGAGACCGCAGAGGAGCTTTACCAGGGTGGTTTTTCCGGCGCCGTTTAATCCCACCAGGGCGATCTTCTCGCCGGGCTTTATGGTAAAGCTGATATCATGCAGTGTGTCGGCTTCGGCTCCCTGATAGCGGAAGGAAACGTGGTCAAAGGTGATCTCCGGAGCGGTATTCAGAAGGGGCTCCACATGGGCCTCCCCGGTGCCCTCCTGCTCCGGCAGATCCAGGTATCTGCGGTAGTCGCTGAGTTCCAGACTGGTGGCGCGGATGCCGTTCCATTCGTTCATGATATTGCCGATAAAGGAGGCGAACATGGATATGGCCGAAAAGTACAGGACAAACCGGTCCACCGTGATTGAGCCTTCCAGGGTCATCCTGATCAGGAGCAGGTAGGCTGCGCCGTCCCGCAGGAGAATGACCAGCAGATCCGCTATCCGGGAGAGGAAGCGCCGCAGGATCATTTTTTTCTCCCAGTACAGGCGCTGTCCGGACAAGGCCCGGAAGACCTGCCGGAACCATCCTGCCATGCCATAGATCCGGATGTCCTTGGCGGCGGCAAAATCAGATGTTTTGTCCAACAGATACCACATCTTCTGGTCCACGTCGGTCCACTGTTCCCGGTGGCTGTATTCCCAGTCGCGGTAGGCGCGGGCACAGAACCAGTTCACTGCGGGGGCAATGGTCAGGATGGGTACCAGGAGCGGGTTTACCAGGGAGATCACCGAACCGAAGAGCAGGTAGCAGAGGATGTTTTCCACCAGTTTCAGGCTGCGCCTGGGGACATCGGAGATCGGCTGTACGCCGTCCCACATCTCGGTGGCTTTGGAGGCGCGTTGGCTTAAGTCGCGGATTTCCTTGCGCTCATAGTCCTGATAGAACATGTTCAGCGACTTGCGGTCCACGGACATGCCCTTCTTGTGACGGTATTTCGACATATATCCTTCGGACAGGTGATAACAAAAATTCCGCAGTATGTGGCACACCAGCATGGCAAGAATGAGGGCGCCTGCCCGGAGGGCAGCCTGCTCCAGGGGGGCCCGGCCGGTGACGTCCGCCACCACCAGGGAGGGCAGGTAGATGTCCGCGTAAGCCAGGGCCACATTCAAGGGGACTTCCAGTACCATCAGCAGGAAAAACATGGGCGCGTCTTTTCCGATTTCCCGGAAGCTCCACAGGGCGTTGCTGAAGGCGGAACGGTAGGGTTTGTTTTTCGGTTGCTTTGTTTTTGTCATGGGTATCGGCTCCTTTAAAAGTAATTTGCGTTTATGGTTTTATTTTACCCCGGATGGAGGTGAAAAGAAAGTTTAGGCATGAATTGTTTTTCTGGTGGCATGAATTGCAGGGAGTGGGGGAGTTGAACTTGGGGTTAGAAAAATAAAGATATCTTCATTCATTGTCTGATATAATTTGGACATATATAAAACGATTTTTGGGAAAGAGAAAGTGTCAGGCTTTTTCAGATGGAGAAGAAGGGTGAACAGCTATTGAAGGAATAAAATCGGGCAGAAAGAAGGAAGAAGAATGGAAAAGGTCAGTAATAACCGGAGGGCCTTAAGCCCTCCAATGTTATCTGGCATTATTTGTAGTGGGGTTGGGTATGCATCCCATTCTTGTTTACCAATATTGTTTTACTGATTCATTAGATTCATTTTCAGATAAATCAAACATCTCCGCAATCTGAATAAGGTGCCTGTCTGTGAGCATTGGCTGCCTCGCTGACCTGGTGGGACAACTGGAGAAATTCTGGTCAGGACGGCACAGCCGGTTCATTCCCGCACCGCCGGAACCAGAAATTCGGAGGTAAAAGCTCCGTCCTCGCTGTTGTACTTGCACCATCCGCCGTGTTCTGCCAGGATGGCTTCCGCCCGGCGCAGGCCGAAGCCGTGAAGGCCGTCCTTGCGGGAGGAGAAGAGTCTGCCGCTTTTGGCCAGTTTGGGGCCGGAGGCATTGAGCATGGAGAAATAGAGCATCTTCTGTTTCATACCCATGAAGAGGCGCAGAAACCGTTCTCCCTCCGCCTCCTGGCAGGCCTCGATGGCATTGTCCAGGAGATTCCCTACCACGATGCTGAGTTCCAGGTCGGAGAGCAGGAGATTGTCAGGAACGTTGGCCTTGACGGTGACGGCGATGCCCGCGTCCTTTGCCTGGGCGATCTTGGCCGACAGGATGGCGTCCAGGGCGATGTTTCCGGTCTTCAGCAGGGTGTCCACATGCATGAGCTGATGGTCTAGCTGTTCCAGGTAGGCCAGGGCCCGGTCTGTCTCGCCGGCTTCCAGCTGTCCTTTCAGGGTCTGCAGGTGGTGGTGGAAATCGTGTTTGTATCCGCGCATTTCCAGGTAGATGCCCTGTACTTCGCCCAGGTGCTGTCTTGACTGTTCTGTCTGGTATGCTATCAGGTTCAGGTAGGTTTTCTTTCTCATGGGATTGCTGTCCTGTGGGTATATTTTTATGGGGAGGCATGTGTACAAAGCGCCGCGGCGGGTGTGGGAAGGCCTTCGTCTAAAGGCTTTTTGCCGGATGTCAGTTCCGCTCTATAAAAGCCCGGTTTATGGCATCATATTTTCCTCTTGCAAGGGGCAGTTCCGCATTTCCCTCCAGTGTCACTGCGGTGCGGGATATTCCGGTTATATGCTTCAGGGAGACCAGGTAGGAACGGTGTGCCCGGAAAAAATCATCGCCCAGCCGTTTCTCAAAGGAGGAGATGTTTTCCCGGATTTTGTATTCCTTTTCCGCGGTGTGGATGGAAATGTAATGCAGGAAGGATTCGGCATACAAAATGTCCTCCTGGTACAGCTTTACCGTTTTATCCTCACAGCTGATGACCACGGAAGGCGGTTCCGTGGAAAGCCGGGCGGCCGCTTTGTCCAGAACCTGAATCAGCTTTGCTTCGGGAACGGGCTTGGTCAGGAAGTGCAGCGCGTCCACCTCGTAGCCTTCGCTGATGAATTCGAAGTGGGAGGTGATAAAGATGATCTCGGCCCGGTGCCGTTCCCGGCGGATGCGTCTGGCCAGGCTGATGCCCGATATTCCGTTCATTTCTATATCCAGAAGAAGAATATCGTAACAGTTGTTTTCCTCAAAAGCGAAAAGAAAGGCCTCCGCCGAGGGAAAACTGTGAATTTCGCAGGGATGCCCGGACTGGCGGCTCCAGTCGGAGACCAGGGTATGCATGAGCTGAAGTTGTGCATCGTCGTCATCACAGACTGCTATCCGGTATGTCATGGGAAAACTGCCTTTCTCCGGGGAAATTGTCCGGAATGAACTCCGCGGCAGGGAGCCATAGTGCTGCGGGGCCTGTGCGCCCGGACAGATAGATTATATCACAGATTCCGGCGCGGTGCAACGAGGGGGAGGGATTTTGTTATTGTACATTCGGTGTGCATCATGTTGCTGTGAACGACGAAGCCGTGAAAAGTAACGGGACTTTGTCTGTGAAATGATTACAGGGTATTGAAAAGGATACTGTCTTCTTCTATAATATACTCGTAAGTGCCGTGGGCGTAAATGGCGGCAGGCACAGATAAAATTTATGTGAAACTTCTGGAAGGCTGTATGGAAAGGAGAGATTGTTATGTGGTTTATTTTTGCACTGTTGTCCGCAGTATTTGCGGCGCTGACCTCCATTCTGGCCAAGGTCGGCATAGAGGGCGTGAATTCCAACCTGGCCACTGCCATCCGCACCGTGGTGGTTGTTGCCATGTCCTGGGGGATGGTGTTCCTGACCCATGCCCAGTCCGGCATCCAGGGTATCAGCAGGAAAAGTTGGATTTTCCTGATTCTGTCGGGACTGGCCACGGGAGCGTCCTGGCTGTGTTATTACAGGGCCCTGCAGGTAGGGGAAGCATCCAAGGTGGTGCCGGTGGACAAGCTCAGCGTGGTGATCACGCTGATTATGGCGTTTGTTTTTCTCCATGAGGAGTTTACGGTGAAATCGTTGGTGGGATCCGTGTTGATCGGGCTGGGGACGCTAGTTATGGTGTTGTGAGGCCGGGGATTATCCGGAGGGGCGGTGCCGGATACAATCTGATGCTCGTTATCCCTGTGGACAATTTTCCAAGATCACTAAGCAGCAATCAAATATAGGAATTAATCTGCTGTTATGCCGCTTCATTCGGATATTGCTGTATCTTGCAGGAAAATCGGCTTCGATAATCTTAATCCAATTTTGTGGCATAAGATCTCAAATGCATCAAATGTTTTCATTTGTAGGTGATGTTGTTCTTGAACCATTTTCCGGAAGTGGAATAACTATGCTCGCAGCAATTAACACTAACAGGAACAGCATCGGAATAGAAACAGAGGAATATTATTGCCGTTCTACAATACGGCGGTTAGAGGATGAGCATCAGCAATCTCGATATAATGAAAACCGCAGGCGTAAAAGGCAGGCATAAAAGCAGACAAAAAACAGAGGAATCAAATCATGAATAATGCGTTACTTTTGTCCGGCGGAACAGGAAGCCGGATCTCTACAGACATACCGAAACAATATCTCACCGTGGGCGGAAGGATGCTGGTCACTTATGCCCTGGAGCCGCTGCTCACATCCCCGCTGATTGACAGGGTGGCCATCGTGGCGGATCAGGCGTGGAGGGAAGCCGTCCTGGAGGATGTCCGGAAGGCGGGAATGGGCACGGAAAAGATCACAGGTTTCGCAGACCCCGGCAGAAATCGACAGGGTTCCATATTGAACGGATTACAGTTGATTATATCGCAAATAAACAAACAATCCGATGGCGGATGTTCCTGCGGTTCCGATGGTGCAGATGGCATCGAAGATGCCGATACTGTGTTGGTTCATGACGGGGCACGCCCTTTTTTAAGCGTGAAAATGCTGCATGCCTGCTACGAGGCCCTGGAGGGATATGACGGGGTAATGCCGGTTCTGCCCATGAAAGATACCGTATATCTGAGCCGGAACGGCAGAGGGGTGGACGGGCTGTTGGACCGCGGCAGTATCTATGCGGGACAGGCGCCGGAGCTGTTTCTCCTGAAGAAGTATTACAGGGCGAACACGGCGCTTCTGCCCCATAAGATCCTGGAGGTAAACGGTTCCACGGAACCTGCGGTTATGGCAGGAATGGATATAGCGATGATACCCGGGGAAGAGCGGAATTTCAAGATTACCACCGGGGCGGATTTGCAGAAGGCGAGGGAACTGCTGCTGGAAAAACGGAGTCTCACCTGAAATGAAAGCAGGAGAAGCGGCGGCTGCGGAAGGCCGCAGGGAAGCAGCGGAAGAAAGCCGGTGCGGAAGGCTGCAGGAAAGCAGAGGAGGAGAGCCGGTGCGGAAGGCCGCAGGAAAGCAGCGGAAGAAAGCCGGTGCGGAAGGCTGCAGGAAAGAAGCGGAAGAAAGCCGGTGCGGAAAACAGCAGAAAGGCAGGGTGCACAGAGGAATGAAGGCATGGAAACTTTACGGCGTGAACGACCTGAGGTTTGAGGAAAGCGTGATACCGGCGCCGGGGGCGGGACAGGCGCTTGTGAAAGTGAAAGCGGCAGGCATCTGCGGTTCAGATGTCCAACGGGTGTTTGAGACAGGCGCCCACAGACATCCGCTGGTCATAGGACATGAATTTTCCGGCGTGGTGGAGGATGTGGGCCAGGGGATAAGCAGGGAGTGGCTGCACAGGAGAGTGGGGGTATTTCCGCTGATTCCCTGCGGGAAATGCGCCTCCTGCAGGCAGAAAAAATACGAGATGTGCCGCAGCTATGACTATCTGGGATCCCGCTGTGACGGAGGATTTGCGGAATATGTGGCGGTTCCGGCGGCGAATCTGATAGAGCTGCCCGATAATGTGACTTTTGAGGAGGCTGCCATGTTGGAACCAATGGCAGTGGCGGTGCATGCCATGCGGCGGGCGGCAGGGGGAACGGGGTATTCGGGGGAGCCTGAAATTTCCCGGGATGCAGCAGTGGCCATATGCGGTTTTGGAACCATCGGCGCGCTGCTTGCAGCATTTCTCATGGATGCAGGGTATGGAAATCTGTGGGTGGTGGGCAATAAGGAATTTCAGAGACAGACAGCCCTGTGCCTGAGTATTCCTCCGGAGCGCTTTTGCGACAGCAGGAAGCAGGATGCGAAGGAGTGGCTGCAGGCCGGGGGAACGGATCTGTTTTTTGAGTGTACCGGAAGGAATGAGGTCCTGGCCTGGGGAGTAGACAGCGCGCGGCCCTCGGGAAAGATAATCCTGGTGGGAAATCCCAGAACAGATATGGGGCTGGGAAAGGATACGTACTGGAAAATCCTGCGCAGTCAGCTTACCCTGGCCGGGATATGGAATTCATCCTTTACGGGGGAAGAGACGGACGACTGGCATTACACGGCAGACCGCCTGGCTGCGGGAAACATTGACCCGGCATCGTTGGTCACCCACCGCCTGCCGCTTGCAGGATTAAGGGAGGGCCTGGCGGTGATGAGGGAGAAGAGGGAGGATTACTGTAAAATAATGGTTTTTCCGGATAAGCCTTAAACTGTAACGGACCGCCCCGGGCGGCATGTGCCATGAAATGTCGTACAGGGGTTCAGGAATCGGCATATCCGAAAGCAGCGTCACTGCGGTGACACAGCCCGGCGGGAAAAAGGTGCTCTGGACACCGGAATATCTGACGCTTTCCAGGGACGCCAGGCGGATGCTCTGTGCGGACGTGGAAGCCGAGCAGGATGCCATTGCCCAGTACAAAATGCATATACGTAAAATAAGTGACGAATATGTGAATG
>CAJTSY010000027.1:3034-11627 GCA_910578995.1 uncultured Acetatifactor sp. | reverse complement strand
AGATGTATAAAAAAGCAATCATTTATGGAAAGTTGTTTGTGGGTGAAGGATGCCTATACTATGGTCATGCTTCTGGAACGGGGAGGCTTTTTTGAGAAGGTGTTCCATATCCTGAAAGGAACGGCGCACAGTAAAATCTCCAGGTTTGTAACCAAACTGTTGAAACAGCAGATTTACCTTCCTCCCAGGAAGCCGTTCGAGGGCATAGGGCAGGAACTGTTGGAAAAGCATTACCTTTACAACATTGTCTATATGGCAAGCTATATGGCCGGGCTGTTCCATGATATCGGATATCCCGCAACCATGATGATGCAGGACAATCGGCGTATGATAGACTACCTGGCGGAAACCAGCCATTTTGAACAGGGAAATTACGATTTCAATCGGATTATGTCCCTGCTGCAGAATTCGCTGCTCTTCCGTGAGGTATCTCCCAGGGAGATACGTGCCCGCATCGAGGGGGACAAGGTAGACCATGGCACAATGTCCGCATTGCTGTTTTTGCTGCACTTTTATGAGAATGGGGTTATCCACAGGCTGGAGCCGTATAAATTTTGTGCGGTAGAATTGGCAGCCCTCGCAATTTATAACCATACAAATCGCTATGAATATATTGGACAAAAAGATCCGAATTATCAGCGATGCGCATTTGCTCTGAATCCTATATCTTATTTGCTGCGGATATGTGATGATATGCAGGAATGGGGGCGTATTTACTTTGAGGTATCCAATTATTCTCATTTGATTTTGTGCAGTTCCTGCCACATGCCCATTATCTGCAGAAAAAAGAATAAGGATGACGGAGATGTAGAATATTGCTGTGGCTGTCATGCAAAAAGAAATACGCTTTTTGAGCCTTTGTTTCAGGATAACCAGTTTCCCGGCAGGAGATTATACAATGTTACGGTGTGCAGGGAAATTGTGGTAAAAATAGATGACAAATGTAAAAACTACGAATTTTCGATGGAGTACGGCCTTGCGGAGCTCTTACATATTGCTTACCTGAACAGCGGATATGCAAAATACAGGATAGAAGAACTACAGCAGCTGAAAAAGCTTTTTCCCAGGCAAATGGAGTTGGAAAAAGTATTTGTAGGCTATTTTATGACATCAAATATTATTTTGATCAAAGCGGTTATAGTTGGTAAGTATATAGAGATGCTGGATGCAGACGGAAAAATACGGAAAGCAGTTTTAGGGATAATAACGGCCCCTGTTTCGGCGGGTACAAATTGGAAGGATTGCGGAATACAGGCAGGCAGAATATATGACAGCCTGGAAAGTTATGACTGTTATCCCGACAGTTATATGCAAATGTTTCAGACAGATAATGCGTGTTTCGATGCTGTAGAACATATAACGGATTTAAAGAATTATTTGCCTGTCGCGGAAATGAATATGGTTGAATTACACCTGGATGCCTACACCGATCTGTATTGTATTAAGCTGATGTTAAATCAGATGGCAGTTGATGGTGGTTTTCAAATTTTAACCGGAATCATTGCCCCGGTACATTTTGTAAGCCGCAGGCAAAACAGTACTCATATCAGAAGCATTCAACCCTCATTAGAATAAAGTAGAATCCGCGTCGATTGCATCTCCTGCAAATCCGGTCTATACTTATACTGTCAGCTGATACAACAGAAATAAATCTAACGACGGTTGAGCAAAATGGCAGGCTGCCGCTGACGGGAACCTGTGCCGTTACAGGAAAGTCCGCTGAGGCACTTTTCTATGCTCAGGCATCGGCTATGACAGAGGAAAGCAGGAGGAAAAAATGGATATCGGAAAAAAGATAAAAAGTTTACGTCTGCTAAAAGACGTAAAACAGGAGGAACTGGCGGATTACCTTGGGGTATCCTTTCAGGCTGTCTCAAAATGGGAGACGGGGGCAAGCGTGCCGGATATCGCGCTGCTGCCCGGACTGGCGGTTTTCTTCGGGGTCACCATCGACGAACTGTTCCAGCTGTCGGATGAGGCGGAATTTGAGCGTATCGAGAATATGTTCTGGCATGAGAGGAGGATTCCCCGGGAAACCTTCGACCACTGTGTCAGGTTCCTGGAGGGCGTTCTTCAAAACGACCCGAAAAATGTCAGGGCCTGTGTCTGCATGGCCTGTCTGTACAATCACAGGGCCGCCAGCGATCATGAGACGGCCAGTGACTATGCCAGGAAGGCAATGGCCCTTGACCCGGAGGAGAAGGGCGGTTGGGTGGCATACCTGGAGGCCAGTAACGGTGTCTGCGGGGATGAATGGTATGACAATCATTTTGAGGTCATCGAGTATTTCAAGGAATTCCTGAATCAGAATCCCGGCAATTACTGGGGACTTTACGGAATCATCGAAAACATGTTGGATGACGACCGGTTTGAGGAAGCGGTTCCCTATATCGAGCAGATCCGCACCGCGGCCGGAACTCAGCAGTATGATGTCTACATGGGGGACGTGATGTTCGGCCGGGGAAATCCCGAGAAAGCGCTGGAGTACTGGAATGCGGCCGTGGAGCATTTTCCGGACAGATGGCAGTCCTACTGCGACAGGGCGGACGGCTTCCGAAAACTGGGCAGGTATCAGGAGGCGCTGACGGACTATGAGAGGAGCTTTGCCATGCAGGAGCCGCCCAGAATCGCGGACGGCCTGTACTCCATGGCTCAGGTTCATGAGCTCCTGGGCGATTATGATGCCGCCATCGACGACAGGAAGCGCATTATCAAGTGCCTGAAGGAGGAATACAACACCGTTTCCGGCGAGAGCGTCGACGGGCAGAAGCGGGAGATCGAGCGGCTGAAGCGCAGGAAAGCGGAAAAAAGTCTTTGAACATGGGTGCGGTCGTACAATCAGGCAAGTATAAGGGTTTTGGAAAAATGCTCATTTACTTTTGAGGGAAGATTGAGAAAGCACGCACGCGATAAAAGCGATACACTATGCTATTCCATTTTAAGGGAAGAATGGGAAGAGAACAATGTTTATAACTTTCGGTTCAGTCTGCTGACAGGAAACGGAGACTACAAAAATATCTTCCGGTCTAAATCCCGAAATGAGCCGCACCTCAAATCTCAAGGTGCGGTTCATTTAAATTTTCTGAGAATAGAATAATGCCGTCCGAATGCGGACTACAGAGCCGCCGTATATTTGCCAAGGAACACTTCCGGTTTCTGACGCTTCTGTCATATTTTGCGGAGCCGTACAAGGCGGCAGAGGGAAAGCGGGATACTATTCCGTACAATACACAAAACCTCCAAGCACCTGTCCGTCTTCGGGAATCTCCAGTACGCCCGATCTGACGGCACATACACCGATCAGCCCCACCGTCTGGAACAGCAGCACTTTGGTCAGCACGGAGCCGATGATTTGTCTTATGCTTTCAGGTGCGTGGACCTGAAGGATGGAAAGGGCACAGTCATACAGTTTTTCATACAGTCCGGCAAAAGCAGAAATTTCTTCCCGGAGGATTTTCAGAATTGCTGCATTCTGGTCTTTGCTGACGACGGGAATAACAGTCTCGGCTTTCCCTGCAAGGACAGTGTTCAGTCCTGCGGCGATATCGCCGGCATGGGCGGTGTAACGGTTTTTGGCGGGAAGAATGGCGTAATCCGCATAGGATGCGGCGTAGGAACCCTTGACAGGACAGTAGCCTGCAAAAGAGACGGCGTGACAGACATCCCCTTCCGGGGTGTCATAAGCTTTTCCGTAACAGATGCCGTCCAGCTCCCTGTAAACCGCCGCATCTCCGGAAGCCTTCTGCTGCCCCTGCCTGGAAGTCCCTGTGCCACCGGAAGCCTTCGGTTGCCCCTGCCCGGAAGTCCCTGTGCCGTCGGAAGCTTCCTGCTGCCCCTGCCTGGAAGTCCCTGTGCCACCGGAAGCCTTCTGCTGCCCCTGCCCGGAAGGCTCTGCGTCTCTGGAAGCATTTTTCCGCCCCTGGACGAAAAGTTCCCGGCCCTTCAGGGTTAATTCGAACAGAAAATCCCATAAAAGACAATTATCAGCAAGTCTGTCTCCGGCAAAATGCAGTTTTCGCAGTTCGGGCAGCTTCTTCGACACATTCAGAAGAATGGCGCCTACCTCCGCGGTGAGAGAATGCTGTGCCGTGCGGTAAAATTCGTCCCTGTACTCTTCTGTGAAAATGACCAGGCGGGCCTGATACCTGCCGCCGGGCAGCGCTGTGAGCAGGTCGTATTTCTCAAGCACGGAAATCTCGTCCTCAAGGTAAACGGAGGCCACGCCCAGTTCAATTGCCAGCTGGCGTATGGTGGCAGGGGTGTAATAAGTGCTGAGCAGAATATTGCCCGGCAGTTTTCGGTTGAACAGGTTCTGATATGCCATATTGGCGCTGCCCGAAAAAACAGCATAAAATTCAAATTTTGCAGGCTGATAGCTTTTTACTCCGAATTCTCTTTCCATACTGATTCCTTCCTTTAAAATCTTTCTTGTTTTAAACAGATAATATTTTACCATCTCCAATGAAATATGGAGTCTGGAGGCCGTTTCGCCGCAGGAAAGCCCCTCGAAATAGTAGGCCAGGGTACATTCCCGGTATTCCCGGGAAAGGAGAGCCAGTTCACGGCGGAGCGTATTCAATTGTTCGGAGTGCAGAATATCCTGAATAAAATCCGCATCATCCGCTGTCTCGTCGTCGAGCTCCTCATAATGAAGGCGGCTCTTTTTGTACAGGTACTTCCGGTAGGTGTTGGCCGCGATAGCCCAGATATAGCCGAAGAAGGCCTTGTCATCCCGTATCCTGTGCGCGCTGCCAAGGATGGCCAGAATGATGTCCCCTGCAAGATCCTCCGCGTCTTCCCTGTGGGAGGTCCGCGAAAGCGCATAGGCAAATATCGTTTTCATATTTTCTTCCACAAGCGCCGAAATTTTTTCCTGCTCCATGATTTCCTCCTTGAATGGTAAAATGGTAGAGGTGCTTACCCTGCTGAAGTTATTTTGAAAGCTTTCATTTATATAGTACCAGATTTGGAGGGATGGTTAACAGGAAATATAAAAAATTTTCGAAAATGTATCGAGTGGTGTTTACATATGTTTCCAGTGCGGCAAAACCAGGGGCGCCGTGGGTGAAACCTTTGTCCCTGGAGAGGGATTTATGGCTATCAGCCGCCCGACAGCCTTGACGCAGTGCGGAAGTATGGACTATACTATAAAATAGTAGAAGTCCATTCCAATGGAAGAAGCCCTTTCCATAGAAAAGCTCCTTCCATTGGAGTGGGATGGTTCTTATAAAACATTTTCCGTGGAAGACAAAGATTACACAGGAGAGTCCGTCGGGAGTATATCTGCTGTTTCCTGGCAATATCGAAAGAAGTGATTCATAAGGAAGAAGAACAGTATGGACAGAATAAAGAAATTACTGGACCGCGTCACAGGTATGCGGCTGTCATACCGGATGTTTCTGGTCTACATATTAGGCGGGGCGCTGCCCATGATCCTCATCGGCCTGTACCTGGTCCACGGCATTTCACAGATACTGATGGAGCAGGTGGAGCAGGGGGAAGTGACGGAGCTGGAGATGATACGCAGCCAGGCGGAAGAGATGTTTTCCACGGTGGGCACGGTGACGAAATATTTTTATTTTGATGAAAAACTGGAAGAAATATGCGGGAAAGAATATACAAATTATCAAGAAATGGTAGATGATTACAAGGCATACACGGGATTCCAGGACTATACGAGACATTATAACAGAATCATCGACTGGGTGAATATTTATGTGGAAAACCAGTCACTGGCAGAAAACTCCCGTTTCAGAAAGCTTACCGAAGAGCGGAAACAGGAGGAATGGTATCAAGCGGTGAAACAGTTAAACGGCGGCGCTGTGTGGCGTTACCGGGAGATTCCTTCCGTGGGACGGGAGGCGCTGTCCATGCTCCGCATGCTGAAGACTGCAAAGGGGGAGGATGTGGGGATTCTGTCCGTTTATATACGGCCGGAACGGTTTGAGACGCTGCTGCGGGAGCGGGGCTGCGACACGTTGGTGGTTCTGAACGGAGAGACTCTGGTGACGGATATGGCCGGTGAAATCAGCCTGGAGAAGGCCATGCCCTTTCTTCCCGACAGCGGCAGCGGACAGTTCCAGGACAGTATCCGTATCGGAAAAAACAGATTTCTGATGACCTGTGAAACCATTTCCCTGGAAGAATCAAATGATTACCTGCAGATAGTCAGTTTCCGCCGCTATGCGGATATTTTGAGCAGCGTAAACAGACAGAATGCCAAAAGTATCCTGATTTTTGCAGTCAGCGTCCTGGTGTCGGTCAGTATCATCCTGATATTTTCCCGCGCCTTCGGCCGCCGGGTGGAGCGTTTCCGTGTACAGATGCACCGGGCCGCGGAGGGCAATTTCGAACTGGAGGAAATCGGGGGAAATGACGAAATCGCCAGTCTCTATGATTATCTGGGAACCATGATCGGGGAGATACAGCGGCTTCTGGCGCAGATCTACCAGGAAAAGCTCCATGCGGACAGATTGGTCATTCAGCAGAAGGATGCGGAATTCAAGATGCTGGCCAGTCAGATTAATCCCCATTTTCTCTACAATACCCTGGAGACCATCCGCATGAAGGCCAGGAAAAGCGGACAGGGCGACATCGAGGAAATCGCGAAGATGCTTGCCAAAATCATGCGCAGTTATATCCAGATTAGTGAGACGGATACCTCCATAAAGAAGGAAATAGAGCTGGTGGAGTGCTATCTGAAGATTCAGCGGTACCGTTTCGGAGAACGGATCCAATATCATCTGGAAGTGGATCCCGCCCTTTCGGAGTACAAGATTCTGCCCCTTGTGATTCAGCCTATTGTGGAGAATTCCATTATCCACGGGCTTGAGAGCAAGGAGGGCCAGGGAAACATCCGTATCTGCGTTTCCCGGCAGGAGAAAGGGGTGGCGATATCCGTTGAGGACGACGGACTGGGGATTCCCGCGCCCCAATTGGAGACCATGCGGCAGCGCCTGAACCGGTATGATGAAAAGGGGCGGCATATCGGCGTGGCCAATGTACACCAGAGGGTGCGGCTGAAATACGGGGAAGAGTACGGCGTGAGCATCGAAAGCGAGGAAAACCGGTTTACCAGAGTGGAGATCCACCTGCCGCCCCAGGAGAATCTGTGAGCGGAGGGGAAGCGCGCAGGATGGAAGCCTCTGCGTACCGGAGGGGAAGCGCGCAGGAAAAAGCCGCTGTGTACCGGAGGGTTTCGGAATTCAGGGAATCAGCAATTCGGGCAGTTCGGAAACCGGGCAGAAACTATGCGGTTCGGTTCTCGGAAGCAGAGAAATGAAAAAATTATCTGCGTATGAAAACTCCAGTGCAGTACGGGAAAATAGCAAATCAAGGAAAATCGCGAGACAAGGAAAAAAGCGAAATAAGGAAAATAGAGAAAAAAGGAAAATAGCGAAACAAAATAGAGAAGTGTTTAAAAAAAGAACGAAATCAGGAAAGGCAGGGAAAACGCCATGTACCGTGCTATGATTATTGACGACGAGGAAATCGTGAGATGGGGAATCCGAGATCTGATGGACTGGGAGACGGAAGGCTTTTCTCTGTGTGAGGACGGACGCGACGGGCGGGACGGCCTGAAGAAGCTTCTGGACAGCAGACCGGATCTGGCCCTGGTGGACATCAAGATGCCGGGTATCAGCGGAATCGAGCTGATCCGGCAGGCCAGGGAGGCAGGCTTTGGGGGCCATTTTGTCATTTTGACGGGATATTCGGAATTTGAATTCGCAAAAGCGGCTATTTCCCTGGGGGTGGAGGAATATCTGCTGAAGCCTGTGGATGAGGAAGAGTTGGCCCGCTGTGTCCGGAAGATTTACGGGAAACTGGAGGAACAGTCACAAGAGGAGCGCCGCCGCAGCGAAGGGGATGCCAGGGAGCGGGAGGCGCTGCTTGGACGGGTTCTGCTGCATGCTGGTGCAAAGGAGGAACTACAGGAACAGATGGGGCGTTGCGGGCTTTCCTTCGGGGAGGATATCCTGTGCGTGGCTATTCTCTCGGACGGGGGGGCGGAGCAAGGGGATTTTGCCGGAAAATGCCGGGAGTTTTTGAAGGATTCCTCGCTGTGCCAACAGAGCGTCTGGATGGACGGGCGGATGGTACTGGTGGGCAGCGGCATGGATGACAAAACCTGGGCAGGGAAGCTTTCTGCCCGCAATGCCCGCATCCGGAGCAGGTACGGGGAGGGGC
Organism: uncultured Acetatifactor sp.; assembly: GCA_910578995.1. Lineage (GTDB taxonomy): Bacteria > Bacillota > Clostridia > Lachnospirales > Lachnospiraceae > Acetatifactor. Next base: position 3,440 of record CAJTSY010000027.1, on the reverse strand, counting down.
TTGTTATTGCGGTTGGGAACCCGGTGGGGCACTGGTATGAACTGTATCATTCCTACCAGTTTGCCAAATTTATGATGGAACAGGAATTCCTCCTGGGCCAGGGGGACGTGCTGTCCATGCAGGCCATAGAGGAGCAAAGACGGAAGGCTGAAAACCCTCCTGCGGAGTATTTCCTGATGTTGGCGGAGGTGGGAGACCTGGAGGGCATCCGGGAGGGTGTGGAAAAGTTCCGGACCTGGTGCATCCGGAATTTTAAAACGGAAACGGATGTGAAGGTGCAGGTGCTCTATAATCTGATGACCATTCAGAACAGCATTGAGAAAAAGTACGGTTCCTGCGAGGACGGACAGGCAGGGCGGGATGCGGCGAATTTGAAACAGACAGAGAAGAACGAGGCGAAGCCAGG
>CAJTSY010000027.1:1861-2934 GCA_910578995.1 uncultured Acetatifactor sp. | reverse complement strand
CAGAGAAGAACGAGGCGAAGCCAGGTCAGACGGGGCGGGATGCGGCGAACCGGAACCTAATAGAGAAGAACGAGGCGAAGCCAGGCCAGACAGGGCAGAATGGGGCGGAGCGGAACCTGGCAGGGAAGGACGCAGCGGTCCCAGTCCGGACAGGGGAGAATGGGGCGGAGCGGAACCTGGCAGGGAAGGACGCAGCGGCCCCAGTCCGGACAGGGGAGAATGGGACGGAGCGGAACCTGGCAGGGAAGGACGCAGCGGCCCCAGTCCGGACAGGGCAGAATGGGGTGAATCCCAACCAGGCAGGATATGGTGCGGCGGATCAGAACCCGCCGGAGAAGAAGTCTGCAAAATCGAATGAGACAGAGCAGAATCCTCTATTACATAGTCAGCCCCTGCGCAATCTGCCCTGGCAGATGGAGAAGCTGAACCAAGCCGAACAATTGGATGAGGTGTTAGAGCTGTACGCCGCAATCCTGGAGGATATCTGCCTTCGGATCGGCACCCAGGGTTCCGACACGGTTATCAAGCGGATGTACTATTATATGGAGAAAAATTACGGCCAGGAGATGAAACTGGAGAGCTTCGCCAGGATGTTCAACTACAATGCCAATTATCTGGGTAAAATATTCCGAAAGGAAATCGGGGACAGCTTCAATAATATCCTGGACTCCATCCGCATCGCCAATGCCAAGCGGCTGTTGGAGGAGACGGATTTGAAGGTGTACCAGATTTCCGAGCAGGTGGGATATAAAAATATCGATTATTTTTATTTAAAATTCCGAAAATATGTGGGCATCAGCCCCAAAGAGTACCAGAAGGAGATTGCGGACAGAGTGCCAGACGGGGAGAGGAGGAAGAACATTGGGCAGGACGATTTCCATCGGAGCGCAGAGCTTTGAATTTATACGGAAGAATAACTATTTTTTTATTGATAAAACAGGCTTTATAAAAGAGTGGTGGGAGAATGGTGACGTGGTTACGTTAATTACCCGTCCCCGCCGTTTTGGGAAGACGCTGAACCTGGATATGATGAACTGCTTTTTCTCCAAGGCGTATGAGGGGCGTGGCGAGCT
>CAJTSY010000027.1:0-1761 GCA_910578995.1 uncultured Acetatifactor sp. | reverse complement strand
GACAAATCCCCTGATGGGGACAAATCCCCTAACGGGGATTGTAAGTATCGGGAGCTTCAGGGGAGCTGTCCGGTGATTTTCTTAAGCTTTGCGGGTATTAAGGGTCAGACCTTTGAGGAAACGAAACAGGGGATTAAGTACACACTTGCAAAATTATATGAGTCCCATGAATATTTGAAGAATGGGAAGAACATGGGGAAAAGAGAGCAGGATTTCTTTGACTCGGTATCTCCGGAGATGACGGATGATATGGCGGTATTGGCGCTGAAATATCTGTCGGATTATATGAGCCGCTATTATGGCCAGAAGGTTTTAATTTTCTTGGATGAATACGATACGCCGCTGCAGGAAGCCTATGTATGTGGGTACTGGAAGGAGGTGGTTGGCTTTATCCGGAGTATGTTCAACTCCACTTTTAAGACCAATCCGAGTATGGAGCGGGCGATTATGACGGGTATCACCCGGATTAGCAAAGAGTCTGTTTTTTCTGATTTGAACAACTTGACAGTGGTGACGACGACATCGGAGAGGTATTGCACTCAGTTTGGCTTTACGGAGGAAGAGGTGTTTCGGGCGTTGGACCAGATGGGAATGTCAGAGCGCAAGGCGGATGTAAAGCAGTGGTACGACGGATTCACCTTTGGCAGCCAGAGGGACGTGTACAATCCCTGGTCCATCACCAATTTCATGAAGGAAAAGGAATTGAAGCCCTACTGGGCGAACTCCAGTGCCAACCGCCTGGTCAGCCTGCTGATCCGGCAGGGAAATGCACAGACGAAGACGATTATGGAGGAGCTGATGAAGGGCGGTGTCCTGGAGACAGAGATCGATGAGGAGATTATTTTTGACCAGCTCCAGAAAAAGCCTGGAGCCATCTGGAGCATGCTTCTGGCCAGCGGCTATCTGAAGGTAGTGGAGAAGCGGTTTTCCAGAGAAACCAGGAGGTTCACCTATCGCATGGAACTGACCAACTGGGAAGTGGAGATGATGTTTGAGGACATGATCTGCGGTTGGTTTGGCGCGGATGATGTGCCCTATAATAATTTTATCAAGGCGCTGTTGTTGAATGATATAGAAGCCATGAATGAGTTTATGAACGATATTGCCCTGACGACATTCAGCAGCTTTGACATTGCGGAAAGCGTGGCCAAAAATGATGCGCCGGAACGGTTTTACCACGGCTTTGTGTTGGGGCTTATGGTGGAACTGAAAGGCAGTTATGAAATTGTATCCAATCGGGAGAGCGGATTCGGGCGCTATGATATCATGCTGATTCCAAGGGAACAGGGACTGGTTCCCTTGGAAAAGGGACACCTGGATCCGATGGTCATTGAGTTTAAGGTGCGCAAGCCGAAGAAGGAGGCTTCCCTGGAGGAGACTGTGGCGGCGGCCCTGCGGCAGATAGAGGATAAAAAGTATGATGCGGCGTTGGAGGAGCGGGGGTTCGAGAAGGCGCGGATCCGTCATTACGGCTTTGCCTTTGAGGGCAAACAGGTTCTGATTGGTTAGCGGGGATTCTCTGTTTTGTACATTCATTGTTGCCCTTATCAGTCTGCTTTACCAGATTTTTAAGGGAAAAAAGAAATAGCCGCCATTACTTGCAATAGGCAGACCCATAGCCGCCCTGATCTGCCCGGAAACGGCACAGCGCTTTGGCAATGCAGAAATAATACGTAGGGTGTATGCCGGCTTGGGAAGACTACAGGAATGTGGGATTATTTCACGCTCTTTCTTATGTAATAAATGGCAGACACCACTGCC
>CAJTSY010000026.1 GCA_910578995.1 uncultured Acetatifactor sp. | reverse complement strand
ACTAGTTATAACTGTGAAATTGTTGCTGGATTGGAAACAGAAGAATGGCTTACTAAGCGTCTTTGTGTTTTAAAATTGAATATACTGCCCATATGTAACCTTTCAAAAACGATTGCAGAATTGGTTCAACAACCTAATTTTGTTGATCAACTTTACATATGGGAACATTACCTTAACGAAGTGATTGCTTTTGATAGTGATAAAAAGTGTGTAAATTCTGATATATTCTGCAAATATTTTGATGAGATGAAGGAAAGCATCAATATTTTTAATCATGCGCAAATAGATTTACAAAAGCGTTTTTATGTATCCTTGATAAAAGGAATGTTATTGGCAGAGGATGCAGGTATAAATAATATATTGGATTCCATTCCAAATAAAATTGCTGAACTTCCGGAAATCGAAGCATATAAATTTATTCGGGAGATAAAAGAAGGGAGGGCCAATCAAGACAGCGTAATTAGATTTGTTCTCCGCACAGGGCAATATTGGGTTTTGATTAATTACTGCGCAAGTCTTAAAGATGATCAGAAAGCTTTAGATGTAATTAATCAGGTAAAATGGTTATTGGATCAGAGTTTTGAAATATTTGAATATACAGTTATTGCTACCAAATGTGTTTTGGGAAATCAGGATGCACTGAAGCTGTTGAAAGAACATGAAAAGACTTATTCTGATTATATTGAATTTTGGGTTAGAGCATACCAAATGTCTGAAACGGATGATGAGCATCAATGGGCGGTAAATTCGGCCATTGCTAAAATGAGGGATGATGAATGTAAATCAGTAGGTATTTACGGAAGAAAATCATTGGTGGATATTTTGATTAAGGAAAAGAAATATACGGAAGCAATAAGTATAATAGCAGGTCTTGAACAAATAGTTGCAGATAATTTGGACATGACTTATAGGAAGATCGAAGTCTATATGAATAGCGGACATCAGATAGAAGCTCTTACTGAAATAAATGGACATTATGATGATCTGAAAAATGATGTACGGATTATGGACTTGCTGCTTTCCGTTTCTTTAAATTATAAACGCGCTGTTGATGACAAGATACTTGCTCATGCAAAAGAGTTTAATAACGTAAGGGTTTTGATGTTGGCGGCTGAGACAGAGTATATTAAGGGAAATTTCAATGAGGCGAGAAAACTGGCGATGCAGTCAATGCTCATATCGACAGTGGATAATGAAGAACTTTTTGATGTTGCGAGCAAGTTTTTTCTTGGAGATGATTCCGAGAGTAACAGCACACTCAGCCGCGTAAAGGAGAATACTTTTTTTGTTGCTAATAATCAGCAGGATCATACAAGACAGACATTTTGCATTTATAAGGAAAAAATATTACCAGAGGTAGAATATCGGTGGAAGGATGCGTGGCACATACATATTGACGACGCTATTAATATGAATTATATGCGTCTTTCTATTGGAGATGTGATTGATTTTAAGGGTAGTTTGTATAAATTGGTTCGTATTGGCTCTATAGAGGCATTTTACTTTCATGTTTGTCTGGAAAGTATGATCAGGCGAAACCGGGCATGGGCTATTACTGGAAAAAATGCTGAAGAGATGCTGCAAGGAATTATTGAGACCTACAGAGAGCATCCCGGCTGGAATGACAAGGATTGGGAACAAGCATATATGGATTTTTCTCAATCTCCGTTGACTGTTTTTGCGCTGAAGTCGTTTGTGAATCTGGAATACGGGCAGTTAATGCGGGTTATAATGGATGATTCTTCTGTGATAGTCAGAGAATATATATTACCAGCAAAAAAATATGATGGTAGAGAATATGTGGTAACCTATACAGCATTAGTGGAGATGTACAAATTGGGAATTGATTCCAAAGAATTATGCCGTGATTCTATAATGGTTCCGTATTCCGCAGTGGTGGAAGCTGAACGGGAGGCAGATGCTATATATAAGAGCAATAACAGGGAAATTGTAGCTTCGTTAGCTGTTCGGGATGAGAAAGTGCAATTTTTTGAGTCGGGAGAAGATGTTAAGCGGGAAAATATCCGTCAGGCTATTGGATTTAGAAAGTTCATATCAGGTTTTTCAATTATCGAAAATATGCATGATATAATAATTCAGGAGTTGCAAAGCAAGGATATCATGGAGATTATTGGAATCAGCGATTATGATGCGCTTGCACTTGCACATACAAGAGGGGCTGTTTTAATAACTGGAGAAATGCTGGTGGCAGGTTTGACAAAGTTAGAGGCAGCAAAAGCAGATGCTGCTGGCATAGCAGATTTCCTATGTTTACTTGGGATACCTATTATGAGATTGTTTGATATAATAAATCGGATGATGCAATACAGGTTTTATGCCGCAATTACTCCAACAGTGGCATTGCATGTCAGGGATCAATATGATATTGCCAATGTGGCAGAAAGGGGGAAAATTGCTGAAGCATGGAATGATATTTTGCAAATTGTGAAAAATCTTGAGGATGAGAATTATCGAGAAAAATTTAAAGAAGCTTGTCTTGAGACTATGCGTTTGCTGGGAGAAGACAATGTGGATTTAAGGCATCCTATTTTGCAGGCATTTTATTGGGCATCGTTTTATTATAACGATTTAAGGATAAATTATTATATAGAGGAAGGTGCACTATATTATAATGTTGTTCGGATAGATAGAGAAACCGAAAGTTGAGAAAACAAATTATTTAAAGAAAATGGATAAAGCAACATTGCTGGAATAATTGCGAATTCTGCTTGTAGAATCTGTGAGAAGAATTTATGGAGGACATGATATGCTCAGAACGGATAGGTAGAAAATGTTGGTTGATTCGGGAGAAATTTCGGGGTATAATAATAGCGAGGTCATGAGCCTTCTGTGTATGCCCCATGTATTTCGAACAGATGCAGAAGGAGGAAACCAATGAACGTAGAAATCAATAATGCAATAAATGCAGCGGATACTGAAGCGCAATATGATGAAAAGGCCAAGCGTCTGTTAAGCAACAAGATTATACTGGCACATATTTTAGTAAAGGCTGTGGATGAGTTTCAGGGAATGACACCCGAGGCCGTTGCGCCTTATATTGAGGGAGACCCGCTTATTAGCGTGGTTCCAGTGGAGCCGGGGCTGACAAATGCGGTAGCAAAGCCTGTTGCTGATAGTCTGAAAACAGGACAGCGTATTATTGGGCTGAACACGGAAAATGTAGAGGTAAATGAAGGGCTTGTCCGGTTTGATATTATCTTTTATGTACGAATGAAAGACGGTATTTCACAGGTTATTGTCAATCTGGAGGCACAAAAAGATGAGCCAACAAGCTATCACGTTTTGAACCGGGCAGTGTTTTATGTAAGTCGTCTTATTTCTTCACAGAAAGAACGGGATTTTGTTAAAACGAACTATAATGACATCAGGCGTGTATTTTCCATATGGGTTTGTATGAATATGACTGAGAACAGTATGGCGTATGTTCATTTGTCAAAAGATGACCTGATTGGGGCTTATCCTTGGAAAGGCGGGCTTGACCTGCTGAATATTGTTATGATAGGCATAGCAGACGAACTTCCTGAACATGATGAAAAATATGAACTGCATCGTCTGCTGAGTGCATTGCTGTCGATGGAATTATCTACTGATGAAAAGTTAGGAATTATTAAAAATGAGTATAGAATTCCGGTAGATGATAAATTGAGAAAGGATGTGAGTGCCATGTGTAATTTGTCGCAGGGAATTAAAGATGCTGAAAATGCAAAAATAATCATGAATATGCACAAGAAAGGCTATACGCCGGAACAAATAGCAGAAATTGTAGAGAAAACCATTGACGAAGTTGAGGGCGTAATAAGGAAAAAAGAGCCCGTTTTGGTGTAACTGCAGAGTGCAATGAGACGGACAGGAAAGCAGTGAACATGGTTTTCGATTTAATGAAAGCGGTTCACTGCTTTTGTGGTTTATATTTGCAAAATGCAGAAAAAAGTTATCAGAAATTGAAATGATTTAGTAAGATTAATTTATCCAGCACAGGGAAATAAAACTTCACACGACCGCTATATGTTGTGCAAACAGCTTGACAAAACCCATATGTTGCGTTAATCTTATCTTGTGATTGATTTTTGTGCGCCTCCCTTTGGGAGATCAGCCTTTTGGCTGTAAGCGGAAGTAAATGCCGCATTGCACACGTTGTAAAGATTGTATTTGTGCCAGTAGTATTGCTATGCCCTTTTGGGCGGTGGTCTGCTGGCTTTTGTATTCGTGGGAACGGAATCCTTGCAGTGTGCGGATTCTGTTATTCCGCACACACTATCCAAAATAGCGGGAATGACTTTGGTTCATAAGCAGTTATGGACGCCAGGTAATGGTTTCAAGGTCATTCCCGCTTTTTTTGCGTGCAGCAAGCCTGCCCAAACGCCGGATACGGCTTTGAGGATAAACCATTTTCAGGAAAGGAGAGCAGAGAGAATGAGACAGGAAAGAAACAGGGGGAGCCGGCTGAACCGGCATCCCAAACACCCGGATTACAAGGAGTACAACAGGGGGATAAACGGGCAGTACCGCAGTCCCCAGGTGGCCTGCAGGACAGCAAATCTTCCGCGCAGGGCGGGAAGGGGGGCATGACAGGTGCCGGAAAACGTAGGACAGAGGACAAGGCATGTTCCCTTAGTGCTGGTGGACACGGAAAACCTGTCCCGGGAGGAATGGCTTGCCTGCCGCCGCCAGGGGATCGGAGGCAGCGACGTGGCGGGCATCATGGGGATATCCCCCTTCCGGACGGCCCGCGATGTTTATTATGACAAACTGAATATTGCACCTGTGGAAGAAGAGCCGGAAAACTGGGTGGCCCTGGAGGTGGGGAACCTGTTAGAGAACCTGGTGGCAAGGATCTTCCACAAAAAGAGCGGCCTGGAGATCTTCCAGGTCAAAAAGATGTTCCGGCATCCCATGTATCCCTTCATGCTGGCGGATGTTGACTACTTTGTCCGGCTGCCGGACGGGGAAACGGCCATTTTGGAGATCAAGACCACCAATTACAACGCCACGGATGCGTGGTGGCAGGACGGCAGGGAGATTGTGCCGCCGTACTATGAGGCGCAGGGGCGCCACTATATGGCGGTGATGGATGCGGACAGGGTGTTTTTCTGCTGTCTGTACGGCAACACGGAGGATGAGGTCATCATCCGGGAGATCAGGAGGGACATGGCATATGAACAGGAAATGATCTACCTGGAACAGTACTTCTGGGAGAGCCATGTGCTGGCAAAAGATCCCCCGCCCTATACGGAGGACGGCGCACGGATCCTGGGGAGCGTACAGCGGTACTGCGGCCCGGCGGATACAGGTGCGCCCGTGCTGGAGCTTGGCGCGGACATGACGGAAACGCTGATGTATTACCTGCGGCTCCAGGAGGAAAAGAAAAAAGCGGAGAAAAGATCCGGGGAACTGGAAAAGGAGCTGCAGCGGGCAAAGGCCATCCTGATCGCGGAGATGGGAACCAGCTGCACTGCCCAATGCCGCAGGGACGGTTTTCACTATACCGTGACCTATAATCCGGTGCGGAAGGCAGGGGTGGACAAGAACAACCTTTCACGGCTGAAGCTCCAGTACCCGGAGATCTACGAGCGGTTCGTGACCGTGTCGGAGTACAGGAGATTCCTGGTAAAAGTCAGCGCAGAAGAGGCTGCCTGACAGCAGAATGAGAGCCGGAGGCATATAAGATGGCGCCCCGGCGGAGAGAGAGGAAATATGAGTATTGTAGGAACTTATGACAGCACGGTTTACAGCAATCCGGCAACCAAGTACTGTGTGATCCGTGTCAGGACGGCAGACCGGGGCATCCCGGAAGGTGCCCGTGATAAAAGGAGGTACAGCGACCACCTGATCCGGTTTACTGCGGTGGGTTACGACCTGCCCTGCACCGATGCGGTGGAGCTGGAGTTTGACGGTGAATGGACGGACGGAAAGTATGGGCTGCAGCTGCAGGTCGTACAGTGGCAGACGGTCGTTCCCAGGACGGAGGAAGGCGTAAAAGGCTACCTTGGCTCAGGGCTCATAAAGGGCATCGGGGAAAAGACGGCGGCGGAGATCGTGGCCCGTTTCGGGGTGAATGCCCTGGACATCCTTGAGAAACAGCCGGAGCGGCTGCTGGAGGTCAGGGGCATCACGGAAAACAGGCTGGAGGACATTAAGGCCTCCTATGCGGAAAGCCGTGCCCTGCGGGACATCATGACGCTGCTGGCGCCGTTTAAGCTGACACCGTCAGCGGCACAGAGGATCTACCAGCAGCTGGGTCCTGCTAGCGTGAAGATCCTGAGAGAGAATCCTTATGAGCTCTGCCGGATCTCAGGGTTTGGTTTCTTAAGGGTGGACGCCATCGTGCAGCACACGGACAGGCGCCTGAACACCCCCATGCGGATCAGGGGGGCGCTGTACTATGCGCTTGACAAGGCGCGGGCGGAAAAAGGGCACCTGTTCCTGCCCAGGGACACCCTGGTATGTGAGGCGCTGAAACTGTTAAACAAAAGGATACCTGTCCCTGCACAGAGGGTACAGAAAGCAGAGGTGGAGGATGTCCTGGAGGGTGTCATCCTGGGCGGCAGCGTGGTATCCATGAAGGACAGCATCTATTCCGTAAGCCAGTTTACCATGGAGGACGAGACGGCCAGGCAGATCGCCCTGCGGCTTTTGGCAGCGCCGGTACAGGAGGACATTACCCTGCAGCTGGCGGAGGCCAGGGAAAAACTGGGGCTCAGCCTGTCGGAAAAACAGGAAAGCGCGGTTCGCACGGCATTCCTGCACAGCCTTTCCATCATCACCGGCCCTCCCGGCACAGGAAAGACCACGGTGCTTAAGGGCATCCTGGAGGTCTATAGGCTCCTGCACCCGGACGGGAAGATCGCGCTCATGGCGCCCACCGGACGGGCCAGCCGCCGCATGGCGGAGAGCACCGGATTTGACGGGGCCTGCACCATGCACAGCGGGCTCGGGCTCCTGGGCGGCGAGGATGAAAGCGGGAGCCTGATGAAAGAAAGGTTCCTGGATGCGGACCTTGTCATTGCCGATGAGTTCAGCATGGTTGACATGTGGCTTGCCAGGCAGTTCTTTACCCGTGTCAGGGCAGGGGCCAAGATCGTCATGGTAGGGGACCCCGACCAGCTGCCCAGCGTGGGCGCTGGGAACGTGTTCAGGGAGCTGATCCAGTGCGGCTTGATACCCGTCACGGTGCTGGATGAAATTTTCCGGCAGGCGGCGGACAGCCGGATCGCCCACAATGCAAGGCTCATCAACGCAGGCAGCGCCGAGCTGTACTACGGGGAGGATTTTAAGGTGGTGGACAGCCGCACGCAGGAACAGGCGGCAGAGACATTGATGGACCTTTACTGCAGGGAGGTTGAAGAAAACGGCATTGAGCGGGTGCAGATCCTCTCCCCTTACAGGGAGGACGGCGAGACCTCTGTGGAAAGCCTGAACGGGAACCTTCGGGAGAGGCTCAACCCTTTCCGCTCGGAAGAGGAGGAGATCCGCCTGGGCAGCAGGGTGTTCCGCACAGGGGACCGCATCATGCAGACAAAGAACACAAAGAAGGTATCCAACGGGGATTTAGGATTTATCCGTTACCTGAAGAATACGCCGGAGGGGATGCGCATCGGCATGGATTTCGGCGAAGGACGGCAGATGGAGTATGCCCCGGAGGACATGGCAAACGTGACACTGGCGTATGCCACCACCATCCATAAGGCCATGGGCAGTGAGTACGACGTGGTGCTGATCCCGCTGGTGGCGGCCCAGAAATTCATGCTGTACCGGAACCTGCTGTATACGGGAATCACCCGGGCAAAGAAGAAAGTGATCCTGGTAGGGCAGAAAGGGCTGCTGTACATGGCGGCCAGCCGCAACGGGAACATCAAGCGGAACACCCTTCTGGGGGAACGCACCTGCCTGTATTATAAGGCGTTTGCAAGGAGTGCGGGAAATGCAGTGCCCCAGTTCGTGGAAGAAAAGTTAAAAAATGTGGGTTAGTGGAAACTGAGATGAAATGTGAAGAAAAAAGGCATTCCGTCTCTTATTTATTTTAAGGAAGGAGATTTTTACTATGAGCAACAGTGATTTTGCAGTAACCATGTATGAGAGCGACCCCATGGTGGCGGCGTTGAACATGGTGCCGGGGTTTGACCCCTTAAAGCTGATGGGCCGGAAGAGAACTGCAGGGGCGGAGAAGGATGAAGAGAGCCTTGATTTCCGGTATAAGAAGCTGTGGTTCCGCCTGGCGCACAGGACGGGGAGGATCCGCCTGAACAGGCTGAGCATCACGGAACAGCTTGCCATCATAGAGGCGCAGGTGTACCTGGAGTTGACAGACGCCAACCCCGTATCCAGCTTTACCGCAGCCTGTACCAGGGAGGAAGGCGGCGATAAGTATATTGAGAGTGCTCAGATCAGGGCGATGGACCAGGCACTGACGGATGCCGGCTTTGGCCTGCAGTTTGTGCCTGCTCCTGTGGGAAACATGGGAAATACAGCGCCGCAGGCAGCCGGGCCTGTTGCAAATGTGCAGATGCCCAAGGTTCCTCAGCCGGTTATGCAGCAGGGACAGCAGGCAACAGGCCAGCAGCAAGTGGTACAGCAGGCAGGAGTTCCGCAGGAAGCCGTTGCAGTTCAGCCGGCACCCCAGCAGGCTACAGCGCCTCAGTCGGCATCCCAGCAGGCAGTAGTCCAGCAGAAAACGGTGGCGGCACAGACAATGCCTCAGCAGCGTACAGCGGTACGACAGACAGGAGTTCCTCCGAAAATCGTTGCAACGCAGGCGGCACCCCAGCAGGGTATAGTGTCTCAACAGGCGGGAGTTCCGCAGAGAACCGTGTCGGTCCAGTCGGCATCCCAGCAGGCAGTAGTCCAGCAGAAAACGGTAGCGGTCCAGTCGGCAGTCCGGCAGCAAGCCGCGGCGGCACAACAGTCTGTGGTTCAGCAGCAAACGGCAGTATCGCAGCAAAGATCCGTTGCACAGCAGGCGGCAGTGCAGCCTCAGGCAGTCCGGCAATCTACGGCGCCTCAGGCAGCAGTACCCAACAAGCCTGCCCAGACAGCACAGGTACAGGCTCAGACAATTCAGACAGGACAGAAAGGGGCGGCTATCCCCGCACAGGCAGGAATGCAGACGGCGGCAGTAAGTCCGGCAGCACCCGCAGCACCACAGAAAGCGGCAGTCCCGGTATCAACACAGCAGGCGGCAGCACAGCAGCCCGTAAGTGCAGAAACTTTGCCCGCAGGACAGCTTCCTGTGGCGGCAGAAGCACAGGAATTGCCTGTCACATCCGATATAGCGGCAGCTATGTCCCTGTTGTCAGGAAAGAAGGAAGACACCCTGCCCGTGGCGCCGACAGGCATGAAAGCGGGGGAAAAGGCGGAATCCATGCCGCAGGAATTACCGGTTGCACCGACAGCCTCCGTATCTGAAATGCCCGCCGCTCCGGCGCCTGCCGCCAACGCAGGCGGGGCAGCAGATGAGGGCAGGCCGTATACGGAGGAAACACCTGTTGAAGAGATCCTGCAGTTTATGACCCTGGAAGATGCAAAGAAGGTGGTAGTGAGCGCGGGAACCTGCCGGGGACAGACCATTGCCGAAGTGGCACAGCGCAGGCCCTTCAGCTTAAAGTTCTACCTGAGTGAAGCTTACCAGGGCAGGGATAACATCCTGCGGGCCGCCGCAAGGCTGATGCTGGACAGCCTGGAAAAGAAAGCAGGCTGATACAGGGCCTGAGGATGGCAGAAAGGAAGGAGGGAGCGGGCAATGGACTCTCAGCCGCAAGGGTTCCCGTTTGGGATCATGGCCGTGGTGGAGCTGCTCCGGCTGAACGTGCGCCGCAGGCTGGCGGACAGTGCCTATGTGGACTGTCCGTTCTGCGGGGATAAGCGGGGCAGGATGAATGTGAATTTTGGCAGGAACGTATGGCGGTGCAATTACTGCGGCGAATCCGGAGGGATGCTCGCCCTGTACGCAAGGCTCAACAACATGACAAATTCCCAGGCATACCGTGAAATATGGGACGCCCTCTCCACAGGGGAGGCATCCTGGGGAGGCGGGGATCATGGAATGACAGCAGTATCCGCTGCGGCACCTGTTTCGGGAGCCGCAGCCCCCGGCCAGGGGCAGGGGGGCATCCAGCAGTCGCCACGGGCCAGTGCGGAAGAAGTCCACCGGACATTTTCACGGCTGTTTGAGATGCTTACCCTGTCGCCTGCCCACCGGAGCCATCTGCGGTCTGAAAAGCGGGGGCTTACGGAGGAACAGATCAGGCAGTTCGGGTTCAGGAGCACGCCGCCCTATTTCCTGTGCCGCTCCCTGACGGAAAAACTGATCAGTCAGGGCTGCACCGTGGCGGGCGTGCCGGGATTTTACAGGCACGAAAAAGGCTACTGGACCGTAAAATTCACCAGCAGGACGTCAGGCATCCTGATACCTGCGGTGGGCAGGGACGGGCTGATCCGCGGGGCGCAGATCCTGCTGGATGTCCCCATCAGGGATAAGGACGACCCGCCGGACAAGGCGGGGGCAAAGTACATCTGGCTCTCGTCATCCTCAAAGGAGATGGGCGCCACTTCCGGAAGCCCGGTGCATTTTGTGGGGAAATTCCCCGCAAGGACGGTCTATGTGACGGAAGGGCTGCTGAAAGCGGACATTGCCCACTGCCTGATGAACCGTTCCTTTGTGGCGACGGCAGGGGCAAACAACGTAAGTGCGCTTGGCGGGATATTCAGGATGCTTGCCGCTGAGGGCACGGAACTGATTGTTGAGGCCCAGGACATGGACAAATACAGGAATGCCAACACCGCAAAGGGAAGCTCCAGGATATATTTAATGGCAGGAGAGCATGGGATGGAGTGCCGCCGCCTGGCCTGGGACCCGAATTATAAGGGCATAGACGACTGGAGGCTGGCACTCAGGAGAAAAGAAAGGCAGAGAGAGGAGGAAAAGAAAGACCCAGGGGATGCAAGTACCCTTAAGGAGGAACAGGAAACCAGGAATTTCCTGCAGAGATACCGCATTTACCAGCTGGACTTTGGCAGGGAACAGATACCGATCCCCTTTGCATTTGAAGGGATAAAGGAACTGCATAAGGCCGGATATGAGCAGCCGCCCGCAGGGCAGTACCGCCTGGTGTGGGATTCCGGGCTGCCCTGTCCTGCAGACAGCACGGACAGGGAGAGGCTGGAGCGGATCAGGGATGCGTTCAGCGACAGCATGCCGGAAGGCTACAGGGGGCGGCAGGTAGCGCCCTCTGACGTGCTGGAACTGTATGATGAAGGGAAACGCAGCTATTACTATGTGGACAAGGGAGGCTTTGAGCCCGTGCGCTTTTCACCTTTTTTGGCAAAACCAATGCCGGGACGGGAACAGGAGGGCGCTGGGCAATAAGCTGAATCCTGCATGGAGGCACAATACATTTACAAGGGCATGGATCAGGGAGATACTGTTCCGTGCCCTTTTTCTGAAAGGAGAAAGATATGGATATATATGCAGAAAACAACGGAGGATTTCAGGCTTTGGAGGGGACATCCCCTTTTGAAGAGGGCAGCCAGTTTCAGGGGGAAGGCTATACAGAAATGCCTTATCAGGAGCCAGCGGCCGGGCCCGCATGGTATGGAAAGGCGCAGGGAGCGGAAGGGCTCCCTGCCGGAGCTTATCAGGAAACCGTGATGCAGGCTGGCGGGTATGACAATGCGCAAGGGGCGACAGGGTTTCCGGCAGGACAGACAGGTAATTATAATAATGTGGGCTGTGTGGCAGAGTTCCCTGTCGGATCATATCAGGCGACTGTAATGCAGACAGCAGGAGACGGCAATATGTATGGAGCGAGAAATTTTTTCACAGTGCCTTATCAGGAGCCAGCGGCAGGAGCCGGTGCAGGGCTTTACATGGGAGAAGCAGATGCCCTGCCTGTGGCACCTGGGCAGGTGCTGCCTCAGGAAATGGAAGTCCTTGCATCAGCTGCAGGACAGGAGGCTGTATGGCCGCAGACAGCGGAAATGGGGTATACAGATCAGGAGACGGTGGAGCTGGGGACTGCAGAACAACAGGCAGCAGAACCGATAGCCACAGATTTGGAGACGGCAGAATCGGAAGTCACAGGTCAGGAGGCAGATTCCGAAATGGCAGACTCGGGGACCGCCGATATGGAAACAGCGGAGACAGAGATAACAGCAGGGGCAGAAACAGCTGGGACAGAGATACCAACAGCAGAGGCGGTGCCGGATGCCGACAAGGAGGACGACGAGGAAACCAGACGCGTAAAGCATGAGACCGCAGAGGCGGAACGGAAGGCCGAATGGGAAGAAAAGCAGCAGGCTAAAAAGGCGGCGGAACAGGAGAAGTTGGACCAGCTTGCCAATATGAGTGATGATGCCGCTGTGTCGGCGGCCATGAAACAGGTAGGTGCGGAAACGGAAAAACTGACCCGCAGGAACATGAAGGACTGCGTGGCAGAGTACATCCAGACCCTTTGCCTGGAGGAGCCTGGATTTGCCCGCATGGTGATGCATCCCCGCAAGAACATGATCCACTGTTTCCATTATATCAACCGCAAGGCGAAAGAATTTATACAGCAGGAGATGGAGGATAATGACATCAAGCCGGAGAACGGGGTATATGGAAGCGATGTGCCGGACGATCTATGCTACCAGTGGGCGGAGGAATATTTCCGTGATCTGGATGCGGAAGAGGACCAGGAAAAAGAAGAAAAATTTGAGTCCAGGCCTTATGTGGGAAAGAGCGGTTCTAAGGCAAAGGCCAAAAAGACTGCTGAGAAAAAGTCTGCAGCAAAAAAGTCCACAGCCGCAAAACCGGCGGATAAAAAAGCGGAAAAACCAGGGCAGGAGGCTGACGGTCAGATGTCCTTCCTGGGGCAGATGTCGCTCAATGACCTTATGGCACAGGAGGTGAAGGCAGGATGAAACTGGACAGAAGAAAATGCCGGAAATATGCAGACCAGGAGTTGAAAATCCCGAAAAGCAACGGGCTCCTTTATGCGGAACAGATTGCATACATTATCCGCACGGCAGTCAGGGTCATAGACCACCATAGGGTCCTTATCCTGTATGTTTATCCGCAGGAAGATGTTACGGAGGGGGATTTTCGCCCGAAGTTTACCGTCTTTCAGGGAAGGGACGATTTCGTGACGCTTGCCAGGAAAGAGGATGGCACGGCCGCATGGAGGGTATCGGCGTTTAATGATCTGGGCGCAGGATGGCCGTTCAGGAGGGAATGCGCTTTTTTCAGCCCCAAGGATGAGGAACGCATCCAGAGGTCCCTCAGGGATAAAGAGAAAAAAGGGCTGCATTCCCTGGAGTGGGCACAGTCCAGGATACAGCAGCAGAGAAGGATGGAAAGGCAGCGCCGGAAGGAGCAGGAGATACTTGTCCGCATGGAGGCGCTGCAGCCGCTCCCGCAGGACATAGGGGAGTGGCTGCATTACAATGTCATGCCTGCGTACTTTTTTTATGATTATAAAAAAGGAAGGAAAATGGTAAAAGGAATGTGTTCTTCCTGTGGGAAGGAGGTGGAGATCGCCGGGGCAAGGCATAACAGGAAGGCAGTCTGTCCTGGCTGTGGCCGGGAGGTGACGATGAAAGCGCGGGGGCGCAGGGGATACCTGCGTGACCGTAAAACCTGCCAGGTGCTCCAGAAGACAGGGTCGGATGAAGTAGTCATACGGATCGTGAAGTGTTATTACATCTATAAAACGGATGACCTCCCTGAAAAAATCATCTGTGAAAATGCCCGTTTGTTTGTCAAGAAACAGGAAGCGGGAGGCATCAGGTGTGAAACATATTATGAGTCTTATGGCGGGCTGCTGACCAATTGGAGGCACGGAGTCCGGCCGGTATTCTGCCATTGGCAGTATAATTTTGAGGCAGACCAGTGTGGGCATGTCTATTGCAGCAACCTTCCAAAAGAACTGGAGGGCACGCCCTGGCAGTACTGCCCGGTCAAGGCATATTACGGGCATTATCCTGAAGAAATGGAGATGGAGCCATTCCTGTCTGCCTATCTTGAACATCCGAAGTTTGAACACCTGATAAAAACAGGTTTCTTCAGGCTGGCAACGGGCCTGGCTTACAGCAGATACCAGAGCTGTGAACTGGATGAGACGCAGGACAGGACCCACAGGCTGCTGGGGGTGATGGCGGAGGATGTCCCGTTTTTAAGGCATCTGGATCCTGATTTTGCTGTTCTGGGCACCTTCAGGGAATACTGCCGGCTGAATCTGAAGGATCGGCAGAAACTGCTGCTCTGGCAGATGGGTAACAAGGTGGAAAGGGATGTCCTGAAGATACTGGCACACATCACGCCCCACAGGCTGATGCGTTACATGGACAGCCAGTATTCTTTCCTGTCCCTGCGGAAGACAAAGTCCGGCGCACAGAGGTATCCTTCCATGCAGGCTCTTGTCAGCGAATACAGGGACTATCTGGAGATGTGCGTGAAGCAGAAATATGATATGCGCAACAGCTTTGTGCTGTACCCGAAGGATCTGCAGAAGTCCCATGACAAGGTCGCGCACCGGATCAGGATGAAAGCAGATGCGAAAGTGCGCCGGGATTTTAAGAAGGCGTACCATGACATTGCGGGGCAGATGGATTTTGAGATGGACGGGATGAAGATCCTGTATCCCGCCACGCCGGATGAGATCATTTCAGAAGGCAATACGCTGCACCACTGTGTCGGGGGATATGTGGACCGTGTCGCAAGAAAGGAGTGCGTTATCCTGTTCCTGCGGCAGTGTGCGGATGAATCAAAATCCTTTTACACCATCGAAGTGAGGGAACGGGAAGTCGTCCAGGTGCGGGGCATGAAAAATGATCCCCCTACCCCGAAAGTAAAGAAGTTTATGGAACAGTGGAAGAAAAGGGTTCTTGCGGCACCTGCCATGCAGCAGGCCGCATAAAGAGGCTGCCGGGCATCCACAATGGATGCCTGGCTTTTGAAAGGGAGGAATATCATGGGACAGAGGACAATGGTAAAATTATCGGCATCGGAGGACTGTGTTTTTCTGTGGACGGTATCAAGAGGGTTCCGTTCTCCCCACAGGTTCAGCATATCCGTCAGGGAACTGCAGATTTTGGAGGCAAAACGGCATACTATCGTTTCCGACATCCATTCTTTTGCGGAGCTGCGGCTTGGCCGGTCTGCTAAGGAACAAAATGCGGATGTGCTGACGGTTGATTTTACCTGGCTGAGTGACAGCGGGGGCAGGAGAGTTGTGGGAAGGGAGGAAACTCTGCACCTTCCGTACAGGCAGTTTCAGGAGAAACTGGAAGAGAGCAGGAAACTTGGCGGCGCAGGCGTAGGGATGCTGTCCGTGGATGAGAAGAGAACGCCCAGAATTGAGTTCCAGAGCAGGAAGAACCTGCGGGAAGTTGCGGAAAGGAAAGTGCAGCGGAAAAAGCTGGGGAAATTCCTCAACAATCATTTTTCCTGGAAAGGCAGCAGGCGGATCGTGGTGTATGACGATTTTGTCCCTTACAGCTTTTTCTTTCGGGAGGAACGCCTAAACGGGAATGGCATCTGCGGCGGGATCATCCTGCACGGACAGGAGGATTTTAAGAAAGCCTGTTATGGGATGCACACCTGAAAAATTTATTTGATTACCCGGCAGAGCTGGGGTATACTAAAAGTGAGGAAAGGAAGTGGCAGGTTATGTGTAACTTGAGCCAGGGAATCAGAGAAGATGCAAGGGAAGATGCGCAGGCAGAAATCATCATGAATATGTATAAGAAGGGCTTTACACTGGAGCAGATAACGGAAGTGACTGAAAAGAGTGTCGAGGAAATAAAGGCTATCATAAAAAGCGGGAGCCGGCTCTGGCATAGCTTTCAGTGCCGTACAGTTAGAACAGAAAGCAGCAGATCATGAAATGTGGTCTGCTGTTTTTTTGACCTTTTTCTTCCGCTGTGTTGAAAAAATGCGTAATCCATGCGTAAAGGATATATATAAGTTGAAAAAAGAAACTTTCAACTTCTTATTCAGGCAGTATCGCAGGAGAAGCCTGCGATATGCAGGGGGATAAAACGCAAAAAGAGGAGGCAAAAAACTATGTTGATCGCAATCGACCATGGAAACAAACAGATGAAGACCGTCAACTGCCCGCCCTTCGTATCCGGGCTGGCGGAGAGCAGCACGAAACCCTTTGGCAGTAACATCCTGATGTATCGGGACAGGTACTATACGCTGTCAAACCAGCGTATTCCGTACAAAAGGGACAAGACTGAGGACGACCGTTTCTTTATCCTCACCCTGTTCGGGATCGCCCAGGAGCTCCAGGCCAAGGGTATATATGGGGAGATGCCGCAGCGCATCCGGCTTGCGGTGGGGCTGCCGCCTGCGCATTACGGGGCGCAGCACCAGGCATTCATCCGGTATTTTTCTGACCGGGGCGTGGTAAAATTTAACTATCGGGGAAAGAACCATGCGGTTTACATTGAGGATGTGCGCTGTTATCCCCAGGCTTATGCGGCGGCAGTCACCATGATGGACAGGCTGGTGGAGAGCCCTAAGGTGCTGATCGTGGATATCGGGGGCTTTACGGCGGATTATCTGATGATGCGTTCCGGGCGTGCGGATCTGGCGGTGTGTGACTCGTTGGAGAACGGAGTGATCGTGCTCTATAACCAGATCCGCACAAAGGCGAACTCGGAGTTTGACATTCTACTTGACGAAACGGACATTGACAGTATTCTGGGAGGAAAGTCAGGCATTTACGCCCCTGAGGTGTCCGCCCTGGTGGAACGGATGGCGCAGGGCTTCGTCAATGATCTGACAAACGGGCTGAGGGAGCGGATGCTGGACCTGTCCTCCGGCAGAGTGGTATTTGTGGGTGGCGGGGCAGTGCTGCTGCGCAGGCAGATCGAGAACTCCGGGAAGGTAAGGAACGCTTTGTTTGTGGAGGATGTGAGCGCCAACGCAAAAGGGTATGAGTTCCTTTACCGGATGGAAACGGCAGGCAGGTGAGCCTATGAAGGAGAAGAAAGACCGGGAGCGGTTCAGCATCAAATTCAATGAAAATGACCCTGCCCATGATGCGGTCATCTGCCTGCTGGAAAAACAGGGTCCACATAGCAAGGCGCAGTTTATTGTCAATGCGGTCCTGCACTATATCAACTGTCCGGAGACGCCGGATGCCGTTGTTCCCCAAACGGTGGACAGGGCGGTCATAGAAGAAATCGTTGCGGAGATATTGGGGCGGACAGGGGCGACGAAACAGAGTAGTCTTGGAGCGGGTGTAAAGGAAGATCATATGGCGGAACAGAAAACTGTGAAACCGGAAAAGAAAAGGGACGGAGAGCAGCTGCAGAATGAAATGGATCAGGCGACAATGTCTTTGATTGCAGATACCATGTCGGCATTTCGGAGCAGTTAAAAAGCACAGGGAGGATTTATTTTCCGCTCTGTGCCTCCCGCTCATCAAGTGCCAGGATAAAACTATTGATAATATCCTCCAGATGACGGTATTGTACTGGGGGAAGGTCTGCAACCTTAGAGAGCAGGACGGAATGATCGCCGTCGTTTATTTTGCCAAGCAGCAGGTAATCGGTGCTGATGTCTAGCGCAGAACAGATTCGGATGATGTTTTCCGGGCGCAGGGCCTTTTTTCCGAGTTCCGCGGAGGAAACGGTCTGCGGGGTGATGCCCGCTTTTTCAGCAAGTTCCTCCTGTGTCATGCGGAGCTGTTTCCTGCGGCTTAATATGCGGCTGCCAATTTGTTGTAATAAGTCATCCATTCCTCCCGCCTCCTATCATGGACTAATTTTATCTGCTATGACATGAATAATTAAGCGATTATGGTTGATAAAACTCTGCTGTGATATGTATAATGGGCTGTAAGGGTAAAAATATAAGGAAATGAAGAAAATAAATCGGGAAAAGGAGAGAAAGAGATGTTAAATGATGTATGGTTAAAAATGGCTGAGTTCCTAGGCAGGTTAAACGGAGAGAGCGTCAGCAGGGAAAGCTATGTGCGGACCCCGGAATATGAGAAAGCACTGGAAGCATGGAAAGAAAAAGAACAGGAGTGGGAGGATTTTCTGGAAACGCTTTCTGCAGGGCAGAGAGAAGAACTGGAGGAAATCAAAGAATGCCAGGAGGATTTTTCCTCCGCTCAGGAACTGCGGGCATACATTCAGGGGTATGTAGATTGTATACAGGCACTGCATCATATGGGGCTGCTGAAAGAGAATGAAGGGCTGAAGTTGGTGGAGAAGATGGATATGCAGTAGGAGAACTACGGGAAACAGGGAGGTTCAGATAAGGCAAGAAAACAGGGTGCTGATTTATGGGCGAATAGCGGTATCCTGTTTTTGCCTGTCCTTACAGTTAGCCAGAAGAACATGACGGGATTAGATATTTGGCTGAAAATATACGCTTTGCTTTGTTCCCAAATCTTTCTAATAGAAAAATAAAGTAGGTTGAAAGGGATATGTTTTTACGGTCGTGGATACAGTTCAAGAAATCTTTTGAGGACAGTGGAAAGAAGCAACAAATCACTGTCAGAGAATTTCTTAATATCTTCAGTGATGCTTCTAATAAGGCTTGGGTTATTGATTGTGGGATCAAAAAATTCAGAGGGAGTTATGTCAAAATAGGCACAAATGTCAAGAAACGCATCCATGGAGGGCAGATTGCGGCCAGATGTAATTGATTGGATATAGCCTTGGCTGCGTCCTAATTCCAAACTGAGCTGATATTCGGATATATTCTTTTTCATGCGTAATTCATTTATACGTTCCTGGATAAATTTATCGTACATATCATACCTCCACTAAAATTAGTTTATACTATTTCAAATACCCATAATATATTTGAAATATTTATATTTACAAAAACACAGGGAAAGCGCATACTTAAAATATCTAACAACTGATTTTAGAAAGATTAAGTATTAAAACCGAGATTGAGGAAGGGGTTGAAATATAAACATGAAAGATGTATTATTTGGCAAAAGTAGAGTTACGAGGTGCGATATGTATACCATAGGAATCTGTGATGATGGAGAACAAATTTGTATAGATATTGAAAAAATGCTTATACAGTATGCGAAGGAACAGAATATTCAGGTTGATACAAATGTGTGGTATTCGGGAGAGGGGTTGCGGGATTACCTGGAGGCAGGCAATCATCTGGACATTTTGTTTCTGGATATAGAGCTGTTTAAGATGACGGGGATAGAAGTGGGGAATTATATCAGAAAACAGTTGGATGATATGGGGATGCAGATTGTTTACATTTCGGGGAAGTCATCTTATGCGCAGCAATTATTTAAAACACAGCCATTGGACTTTCTGGTTAAGCCGATTACGCAGGCACAGATAAATGAGACAATGGAAACAGCAGTCAGAATCATTAAAAGGAAAGAAGAACGGTTTGAATTTCAACAGGGAAAAGAATATTATTATGTCCCTATGGGGGATATTGTCTACTTTGGGAGTGAAAAACGAAAAATTAAAGTTGTAACAATGAAGGCGACATTTGAATTTTATGGAAGATTAAAAGAAGTGGCAAAGCGTTTGCCGGAAGAATTTATCGTCATACATCAATCTTATATAGTGAACAGGGAATATGTTTTTCGATATACCTATGAAATGGTGGAGTTAGTGGATGGTACGATTTTGACAATCAGCTTGGCTAATCGAAAACTGGTGAGGGACAGACTTTTGAGGGAAGAATAGATATGCTTGATTTTATAATTTGTGCAACATCAAATCTTTTTCGGATGTACCTGATAAACAGATTTATTGTAGTGTTTTTCGGTAAGCTGGAGAAGGGCAAGATCAGGGAATTCCTTGTTTACACTTGTTTCTATATTGTGAATACAACTTTGTTCTGGGAATTTCATACGGTATGGATTAATGTTTTGTGTAATCTCGTTGGCATCGGTGTTATTGTATGGTTACATACGAAATCGGCAAAGACAATTTTATTTGTAACATCTTCCATTTATCTGATTCATGCCGGATGCGATGCGATAGGGACGGGGATATTTATTAATTACAAGGATGGAGAAGTATCCAAGCAGGTTTATGCAGCTATAGCTGTTTTTTTGATTTTTGTATGTGAACTTATTGCGGAAAGGATTATTACAATTCGTAGAAGTATGGAAACATCTCCAAATTTCTCGTTGATATTCGTCCCCTTATGTAGTGTTGTGGTGATATGTTTATTGATATATTTAAATGTTTATATAGATAGAGGTATTGCCATTGTATGCATTGGACTATTGATTGTGAATTTTTTTATGTTGTATCTGTACAATTTATTACTTCATTCTGTTGCGGAAAAATATGAAACAGAGATGCTCAGGCGAAAGATGCAGGTTTATGCGAGCCAGTTGGATGCCATTCTGCAAAACGAGGAAAGAATAAAAATTTTACAACATGACATGAAACACCACATGAATGAATTAAAGCTGATGGCGAACAAGCATGATGTAGTGGAAATACAGGAATATATAGACCATATGGAAGACTTTATCCAAAATCCCAATGAAATTGTGGATTCTGGAAATGTGGAAATTGACAGTGTACTAAATTATATGTTGCAAAAAGCCAGGAGAGAACTTAAAAATGTTATTGCAAATGTAATGATGCCAGAGAAGATCAAACATTCTTTTGACATCAATGTTTTGTTGGGAAATTTATTGGAAAATGCTATTGAAGCAGCCAGACAAACTGAAGAAAAGTATTTGAGAGTTGACATTATACTAAAAAGAGGGATATTAAAAATTCAAATTGAAAATACTTTTATGTCTGAAAATATTGTTAAGGAGAAAAGAAAAGAGGGTGGAACAGTCTTTTTAACTACCAAAAAAGCGAAAGAAAAGCATGGTATTGGATTAAAAAGTGTGAGAAAGATTGTGGAAATGTATAACGGCACTATGGTGGTCATACCACAAAATGATATCTTTTGTGTCAAACTGATTTTATATATGTCGAGATTGGAAAATGGAATATAGCGTTAACAAGAGCATGATTGCATTTTGATCATGCTCTTGTTAATTTTTACAAAAACATATATAAATTATGACATGAAGCGGCACAAAGCATTCTTTTGTGATAAAGTGACATTCGAAAGGAGGGAAAAGCGATGCAGAAAATTAACACAACTGTAAAGAAGACCATTGCAAATGTGGCAAAAAAAGCTGCAAGTATGGAAGCAAATACAGCCTGCCCTCTCTGCAATTTTCAGCCGAAGGAACCGCAGGATGTAAAGAAGCTGCGTAAGTTCTGATGTGGGCGGGTCGTATGACGGATTCCTTTCTCAAGGAAGGAATTATTTCGGATGAGGACAAGGAAATTGTTCGATTTGGCCTGGAAAGTATGGAAGGGAATCTGCAGGGAATCGGTTTGACCTTGGTTGTTGGAATTTGTTTTAATCGAGTCGGTGAGGCTCTGCTCTTGTGGCTGTTGCTATTTCCCCTGAGAAAAAATGCGGGCGGATATCATGCGGCAACTAAAAAACGGTGCTTGTTTATGTCGGTAGTAATGTTGATTATTGCATTCATAGTATTTGGTGTATATGAGCATATGCTGGTATTCTACGGAATATGTGTCGTGATAGCAGGATGCGTTATATGGTTTTTGGCTCCCATAGCTAATCCATCAAAAGAACTCGACGCAGTTGAATATAAAGTGTATCGCAGAAGAACCAGAATTGCCTTGGGGGTAGAAACAGCTATCTTTGTATTAGCACTATCTATTGAGTGGGAAATGGCGGTAAGAAGTATATGTATGACGTTTTTTATTGTTTGTGTATCCCTGCTTATAGGAGTGGCTAAGTACACAATTAGCAATAAGTTCAGAGAGCGGGACAGAAAATTCTGAGTAAAATTGTTTAGGTAACCAATTTAGTAAGTGCTTTTCATCCACATATGTATATTTCAATAATAGTAGAAAGAAGGGATTGTTATGAGAAAGACAAAGAAATTTGTAGCAACTATTTTATCGTTGGGCATGATGCTGGCTTGCTCCGTGACCTCTTTTGCAGCAGAACTGCCTGCGCAGGATCATGATGTTTCTGTTTCGGTTGAGAGCGCAGCTGCTCGGTATTCTATATGGCCGGGGTGGGAAAACAAGACATGCGATGTGACAGGTGATGGCGTTGCCCTGAGAAGAGAACCCAATAAAGATGCAGAAAGAGTTGGCCTTCTTTATCAGGGAGAGGGAGCCTGGGTTGTAACAAGCGGAGAATATCATATTCAGGATGGTTACATCTGGATGAAGGTTACGGACAGTTCTATCGGTTATACAGGCTGGGTTGCAAAGAGATACCTTAAGGTGCGGAGTAACTAAGATAGAGTCTGTTGTTGATAACTTTTTAACAAAACAGGGTGGATGAGTGCTTAAATATGCAATTCCACTTGGATCGTTTGGGGTTCAAGTGGAATTGCCATATTTTATTTTACTGCTTTTTAAATCAAAGATATTTATATTTATCTTAGCGAAAAAGTTATAAATAAGCGAAGAGGAAAGAGGCATTCTCAATGAACAAATTAAGAAGTATTATTTTTCAGATTCATAATAAAATTAACTCGTCAGGACTTTTTTTATGTTGCTTGCTGCTGTGTGTATCTATGTTTCTGACATCATGCAGTAAGGACGGTGTATCCGATAATGATGACATATCAAGTGAAAAAGTTGTATCCAATGTTACCACACTAAAGAGGGAATGGGTTTATGTACCGGAAGTTTTCACAGTGGAGAATGGGAGTGCTGATTACGAAAGAATGCAGCCGGTGGGAGATACCTTCTACTATGTTTCATTTGGGGAAGAGTCCAGAAACGGCATAAAAAGTATCTGCCAATATTCCCTGAATGATGGAGAACTAAAGAGTGTTCCCATTAACTGGTTAGAGGGAGGAAATGACTGGGATCCGGGCTACCGGTTTTTTACACAGGATTATGGACTGTATATGACCGCAAATGTCTATCCGGCATCCGGTTCCATGAAACGCTTTCTGTGCAGGTTTGATTTGGAAGGGAATTGTATGTTTTCCAAGGATATTACAGAGCAGGCAGGAGGGAATGTCTCTATTCACGAACTGACTGCGGACAGCCAGGGGAGGATCTATATTTTCCTTGATAACGGGGAGCTGCTGTTGTATACCAATGGAGGGGATTATCACGGCTCTATCAGTTATAATTCCCCGGAAAATCAAGCGATTGTTCAGATAAAGGGAGCCTGTAAAGGTGCTGACGGCAGAGTTTACTTCTGCATTGGCAAGGAAAGCATGAACATGGCAGGAAGTAATAAAGAGGAGACGGCTGACGTACGCTGTACCTTGATGGAAGTTGATTTTGAGAATACCCGATTACTGGAAATCGCCGGGAACCTCCCAAATATCAATGGCCTCTGCATGGGAACAGGGAAAAATGAAGATTCTGCTGGAGGGAGTGATGATTTGAACAGCGGATATGATTTACTGCTGTATGATGACAGAGCTGTCTATAAGTATAACTTTGGCACACAGAAAAACGATTCTGGTCAGCCAGGGGAAGAGCTGTTTCTTTGGATGGACAGTGATATTAATGGGTACTGTGTCACAAACTTGTATCTGCTGGAGGACGGCAGACTGTGTGCCACAGTGGTAGATTGGATGAACGATGACAGGGGAATCGTGGTACTGGAAAGGACAAAGGCGGAACAGGCTCCCAAAAGGGAAGAACTGGTGCTTGCAACTGTGGATGGAGGGAGCGATTTGGCAACAATGGCAGTAAAGTTCAACCGGGGAAACAGCCAATATCACCTTACTGTGAAAAGCTATGAATCTTTGACCGATCTATACAATGCTATACTGACAAAGGAACCCATGGATCTGATCGACCTGTCTGGCATCAATGTGCAGAAACTGGCAGACAGGGGACTCTTTGAGGATCTGACTCCTTATGTGGATCAGTCGGAGGCGTTTGATCGTTCGGATTTTGTGGACGGAATATTAGATGTATATACCGTTGATGATACATTGGTGAGCATTCCAGCTGAGTTCATGATTAGAACCATAGTGGGAAACAGTGGACAGATGAACAATAAAGCAGGGCTGACATTGGATGAACTGTATTTGATTGAGAATCGTAATCCGGGGGTGAAAGCCTTTGACGGGGTGACAAAAGAAGAGATACTGCAATATCTCATGATGTTTAATGAGGATACTTTTATCGACTGGGATACAGGTAGCTGTCATTTTGATACGGAAGAATTTAAAGCGCTACTTGAGTATGTGAGTCAATTTCCAGATTCTGTAGCAAGTGGGAGAGAAGATGAATCTCTATCCTCTAAAATTAATAAAGGGGAAGTACTGTTTGCTATAGCGGAGTTGTATCCGTCTATGTTAAGGGATTATGTGAAAATGTTTGGAGGGGATGCCGCCTGTGTAGGTTTTCCCACTGCGGATGGTAAAGGGGGACACCTTTTAATCAGTAGCGATGCATATGCAATCGCTTCTGTATCGGAGCATAAGGAGAGTGCATGGCAGTTTATTGAGGAAATTTTGACACAGGAGAAGAAAGGCGAACTTTATGTAGAACTCTGGTTTACTTACCCAGCATTAAAAAAGAAATTGAATGAGAAAGCAGAGTTTGCTATAGAAAAGGATGAAGTAACATGGGATGATGTCAATATGGTACTCGAACTAGTTTCGGATGCGACACCTTTCTTTTCTGTGGGAAATGATGAAATTATAAAAATCATTAATGAAGAAGCGGGGGCTTATTACAGCGGGCAGAAAGGGATAGATGATGTAGTCAGTCTTATACAAAATCGTATCCAACTGTATGTGAATGAAAATAATTAGAATTTGTGCAATAAGATGATTTGCACAGGAAAAGGGAAAATAGGGGATAAAATTCATGAAGAACAAACTTTATAAAGCAATGGCAACGGCATTGCTGGTGGGGGCATGCCTGATGCCCTCAACGATGGCGCAGGCCGCAGAAACAGATGGAAACACGCTTTTGTATTCTTTTCCGGTAAATACGGAAGATTCAGCTGGCTTTATTCCGGCAAATGAGCATGAAAAGATTGTGCCGGATGCCTTTTTCGTATCCGGCGACCGCATCTTTCTGGATGATACGGCCAACAACCGCATAATAATCTATCGGGGGCAGAACTTTGAAAAGAGCATTCCGCTGTCCCCGGAAATGGATGTCAAGCTGTTGTTCTACAGCAGTGAGGATGATGTTTTGAAGATGGTTTACTGGGACAGGTTCAATGAAAACGGCAGCCATTTTTATCTGACTTCGGTATCGGTGTCGTCCGGTGAAACTGTCCCGGCAGGGCAGGAACTGAGCGACGGGTCCAGGATTCTGTTGGAATACAGCTTTGACAGTACGGGGAACTTGCTCACGGAATATCTTTCGGGTGAGGGCACGGGCGCTGTTCTGGCATACGCCGATGCGGAACCGGCAGTCATTGCAGATGGCAATGCGGCAGGATCGGAATGTGTCGGAATGGGGTTTGCCATTGATGATACATACAGCATATATTCCATATATATGGCCGGAGCGGATAGGTCAACCATTGGTGAGTGCATCATAATCAATGGCGGAAGCGATGCTTTTGCCTATGCCGTGCCGGAAACTCATGAGGATTCACTGGAAAGAGGAAATGTGCAGGTTACGGAGTCTGGTGAGGTGTTCCAGATGGCGGTGGATGCAACAGGTGTCAAAATTTTCCGGCTTGGGAAACAGGCAGGCGCATCCATGGAGGATGTCAGCCTGCTTGAGAGAGAAGTGGACGGTATCAGCGATATGGTGGCTGCGCCTTATGCGTCTTATAAAACAATGGATACCGCTACGATAAGAGCGAGGATGGATACTTATAAGGATCTGAAATGGGTTTACAACAGTACCAGGAACTCCAACGCATCCGTAACGGCAGATCCCGGCAAGGTTTCCCAGCCTGGCTGGATCACTCAGAATGCGGATGGCAAGGATCATACATTAAGCAATGTACCTTACTGCTGGGGCGGCTGGAATGCAGAAACCTATGTAAAGAATATTAATAATGGAAAGTATGCGGGAAATGTAACCACAACTGCGCCGGGGTATGTTTCAGGAACCGTGGGCATGGATTGCTCGGGCTATGTGTCGGTAGCTTTTGACTTGCCGTATAAGCATGGAACCTCCACATTGTCTAATTGTTTTACTAAAATATCTAACACAGGCAATGTTCGGGCATATGACATATTAAATAAATCCGGCAGTCATGTATTGATCGTTGTAAAAACTTATGTGCAGGATGGCGTGAGATATGTTGATACTTATGAAGAAGCGAAGAGTTCAGGAAAGATTGTTTTCCAGACAGGAAGAAATTATCAGAGTCTTTTGAATTCAGGATACATTCCTATGAGATATAATTATCTTCGGTAAAAAATAAATATGTCTGGTTCTAAAGGTTAATTTTATAGGACCAGACATATTATGATTTTAGCTGCTTGGGCGGTTTCTTTTTCTGCTTTGCCTCACATTACATTTGTCAGCCAGAATTATTTTCAGGCGTAGCAACTGATTCTGGCTCTACAAGTACGGTGGCAGCGGCCAAAAGGACAGACAGACTTTTTTCATCGCATAGTGGAAGCAGGCGCAGCAGTGCTTGGTATGTAGAGCCTGTTCTGTCGTACCCGTCCTGGAAAATACAGTCATCTGCGGAAATATCGAGCATCCGGCAGATATTGTAAAAACCCTCGATGCTTGGCGAGCAGCGGCCGCGTTCCAGATCCTTCTGGAAGGACAGGGAGTGGTCGAGCAACTCCGCACATTCGGCTTGTGTGAGTTTTCGGTTTATCCTCGCTTTTTTTAGGGCGCCACTGAACACATCGGTATCACTGATAGATAAAGACATTTTAATCACCTCCTGATAGTAGTGTATTGCCATACCTGGCAAAAGTAAAAACGGCACAGACATACTGGAAGATAGTGTATTAAACTACCAACACCCAGACTTTTGGTGAAAAAAACATGGTTCATCAGAGTCTTATTTGGGTGTCTTTTTTGTGCCATGGGAGAGGATGCATGGCACACATTGAGGAACATTCGTAAGTCGGGCAACGGCAGGGGGCTTTCGCTAAAAAAATTATAAGTTTTCACATGGCAATACTGCCCCTATATGGTAGCGCAATACGCTACCATTTGGAGGAAGATCAAGAGATACGAGAAAAGAACAGTTATCTGGTGTATGAAACGGATAACTGTTCTTTTTCTTATGCACTAAACAGCACTGTAAAGATATGCTTTTTACATCCTGCTCGTTCTCCTCCTGAAATTCAGATTTTGCAGCAAAAATCTGAATTTCAGGAGGAAAAGCCATGTGGCAGAAAAACAATGGAAAAAGTGAAACGGAAGTGTTACAGAATCTGTTTACTGCATATCTGACAACGGCAGTCAGACGCCGCAGGAATGATTACATAAAACAGGCGGTCAGGATTCAGCAGATGGAAGGTATGACAGAAGACATCCCATACAATCAGGACCAGAGGGCGGAAGAGGATATGTTCCGTGGGCTGCCCTTACCCATGCAGCTGGAGGACAGTGCGCTCCTTCATGCATTGAAAGGAATCAGCGAACGGGAGCGGCATGTATTCTTTGCAAGGGTACTGGATGAAAGAGGCTTTGAGTCGCTTGCGGAAGAAATGGGTCTGGGGTATAAAGGCGTGGCTACGATCTATTACCGTGCTCTCAGGAAGATCAAAAAGAAGATGAAGGAGTTGAGAAAGTGAATTTTAAGGAAATACTGTTACGGGCGAAGGCCGGGGAGGAACCGGCTGTCATTGCCCTTCTGGAGATGTACAAGCCCCTTTTGGTAAAGGGGGCGATTGTTGGCGGCAGGTTTGACGAAGACCTGTACCAGGAGCTCTGCATCACGCTGATCAGATGCATCAGATTGTTCCGTTTTTAGGAAAGCAGAAAAGCGCTGAGGTTATTTTCAGCGCTTTTCTTTTTCCTTAAAACATGCTTTTACTGAAAGGATTTCAGGTAATAGTGAACATATAAATTGTAGTCGTTCGTTCTGGTAATGAGCCTGAGCCAGATATGGAAGTGTTCTGTCCCCGAGTAGAGGTTATATTCGGTAGGATCCTGAGTGGGCTCGGCCGTTCTGCAGAATTCCCTCATGGCAGAGAGGTCTTTGAAGGCATCCAGTTCAAGCAGCGTATTCTGGAAAAGATCAATTTCTGATGCCAGTTCTCTTGATAAGGGTGTTTTGGTGCAGTCGAACCACGTTGTCCACCAGTGGCCGCCATGGTAATCAGACCGGGAATAGGCTGTTTCGCTGACCGGATGGGCTGCGGCGCTGAAACCTACATTTTTGGTTTCCCGGAACACTTCCGGGAAAGGGCAGGTGTTTGAAAAGCTGATATTCATAGTATTCCTCCTTTAGGCGGCATGATCCGCCAGATATTTTTCATAGCCGTCCGGGTCGATCTCCCGGAGGGCAGATTCACGGAACCTGTACTGTGGATATGTGCAGTAGCCGCTCCTGGCGGTTTTGCCTGTGGGTACAGCCAGCTTGTTGCGGATGATCCAGGCAAGGACCGATTCACCATTGTTGTTGGTGTCAATGTAGGCGGTATCCTTTTCCAGGGGAAAGCCAAGATTCACGGTGAGGATATTCCAGGGCTCCCAGCCGTCATCCGTATGGATGTGCATGGCAAGGGCAAGGTTTCCGTTGGAGTAAGTCCTGATGTCCAGCTTCATCCTGTATGCGGTGCCGTCTTTCTCAAAATCAAATATCTTCATGTGGGTGTCCTCCTAAAATTATGCTACTGTCCGGCTGCGTTCCTGGATATGCATGGCCAGAAAGGTATATTGTCTGCCTGCCTCCAAAGGGATCCATTTTCCATCCTGCAGGATACAGCCGTTGACGTGGTTATAAAGCTGCGGTGCCTGCGGAGAGGCGTCAAAGCATTCATTTGACAGATAAAGTCCCATATGCCTTTCATAAAAAGGCGCCAGGGTATCTTCCACCAGCTTTCTTAAAGCCAGCGCAAGCTGCTCGATCTCCTGGATGTCCTGCCGTCTGTAAGCTGCCGCTGAGACCTGTTTTAACAGGCCGGATGCCTGTACCGCATTGTTTATGGCGGGCACGATCTCCGGCAGGTATTCCTGGCGGATGCGCAGGCCGGCAAGTGCGGTCTGTCTCACATAGGCAGAGGCAGAAGTGGAAATATCCCGCACCAGGGCGTAATAGGGCTTGCGGTAGCGGGTCCTTAATTCCTCTCTGGAAACTACCGCCAGATTCCGCCTGAGCGTGTCCAGGTGGGTCATAAGGGTATTGCGTAAAATGTCTGTTTCCATAAAAATCACCTCCTTAGCAGTGGTATTCCATGACAGCGCCGATATAATATGGCACACCGGGCGCTGCAGTCCGGATGAAACGGTCGAACGGGACCGGCGGATCGTCAGATTCCATGACATAGCTGTCACGGCATGTGGAAAAACTGGAAACCAGGTCGGAGAGCAGTTTTTCCACATAATCATGGTCATTGATATACTGTGTCTCTGATACAGCCTCCAGAGCCTTCAGATTCCTGCGAAATTCCGGGTAGCGGCCTGCAAAATAATGGCTGCGGGCATCCGGGGCAAGGACAAAGGCGCCGCCGGAAAAAGTGCCCATGTGATGCGCATGGAACCATTGTTCAAGGTGCCGGATGGCGGAATTGCGGTCACATACCGTTTTTACATGGTCGGCAATGGGAATCAGGCCGGGCCGGTCTATAAAGTCATCCTCCGCAGCCCAGTCCTCTTCTTTGTGCGGCTCAGGGTATACTTGTAAAATGTAGTGGTACATAAATGCCTCCTTTCAGGGTTGGGCGTTTCACGCTATTTTCTGTTCGCCCCAGCTTATGCGGAGGTTGCCTTTATCGTCCCGTTCCTGCCGCATCAGGAGGGAGAGCAGGTCGTAGTCCACACCAAAGCGCTCATAAATATCATCCAGGTCAACATCCTGCCCTTTCATGAACAGGTTCAGCTTTTCTTTTGCCAGGATCATCTGCATCAGGTTGGACTCGATGCTGCC
The DNA here is from genome assembly GCA_910578995.1 of uncultured Acetatifactor sp. Classification (GTDB taxonomy): domain Bacteria; phylum Bacillota; class Clostridia; order Lachnospirales; family Lachnospiraceae; genus Acetatifactor. Next base: position 4,368 of record CAJTSY010000026.1, on the reverse strand, counting down.
CGCATAAGTGAGGAAATAAATATCCTTGTACTCCGTCGAAGTGTACCGGATGAAACGGAAATAGAACTGGCTCATGCCGGAGTTGTTGTAATGCAGTTCGGGGATGATAACCTTGTTGACATACTCGAAGTTAACGCTGGAGGGCAGGCTCTGCTGGGTGCAGAGCAGAATACCGTTCCCGCTGTCCTTGAGTGTCTGGTGTAAGGCCCTTCTTTTGGCAAAGCTGGTGTTTTCGCCGGTCACCACGAACAGGGGGCGGTCCGGCAGGTATTCCTGCAGCGCCTTTTCGTAAGAATGCAGGACCGCCTTGTGGCGGACGCCGATGGCAATGATTTCATCCGGCCAGTCGGCAATCATCTCTACGGCGGACATGACCTTGACAGGTGTGTCCCCCGTATATTCCAGCATGGTATCCGGCGCCGCGCTGATCCGCAGCAACAGGACGATCTGCTGGACGAGGCGCATCATGGCGTCCTTTCTGGAGTTGCCTGTGGAGGAAAAGTAATTGCTGCGCATCTGATGGAATTCCTCGATGGCCTGCTGGTAGACCTGCCTTTCCTCCGGAGAGAACTGGAGCAGGATCTGGTGAATCCGCTTGATGTCCTTGCAGGCCACTTCCTCAAAGGTCCTTGTGATGACCGTCTTTCCCAGGATGCCGCTCAAAATATCCGCATTGTAGATGTCCTGGGTGCGTTTTTCCAGGCCGAACACGGTCACTTTTTCCGGCAGGTGGGATGCGGAGAATAAGGAATAACCCTTTTTATAAGCGGGGATGGGACAGCCAAAATAGGGATTGCTGTCGTATTCCGGCTCGTCACTCTCGGTGTCCTCACGGTTATGGCGGTAGATATACTCGTTCCAGGAGATCATGTTGATGGAATTGTTGTAGAGCAGTTCCAGCTGGGGTGCAAATTCTGAAATGTTGTTCCGGGTGCTTGTGCCTGTGGTGAGAAGCTTCATGCGGCAGCGGCGGAAACAGGAGAGCACGGCCTGACAGCGTGCGCTGTTCGGGTTTGAGATCTCGTCGCTCTCGTCCAGTATCAGCTGGATGTTCCGGCCAAGGCGCTTCAGGAATCTGCGAAGTCTCTTTTTGTGGGTGCTGACCATGTTTAAGGTAAGCAGGACAAAATCGCCGGGGCGGATGCGCTCCAGGTCCTCCAGCCGTTTCACAAAGACGCAGGGTATGTCGAAGTTAGGCAGTGCCACGTTCCAGTTGTTGCGGATGGAGATGGCGGATGATACCACCCAGGTGCTGTGTATGCGCTGGTGCTGCATCCGGTATAATCCCGTTGCAATGCCGGCAAGGGTCTTCCCGCTCCCCTGCTCCCACTGCAGGAGCGCATAGCGTTTCTGCAGGGTGAGGTTGATGTCATGCTTCTGGATGGCGTTTAAGTGGATCCACTCCACGCGGGAGGCGTCCCATAGGGTAAACTGCTCCAGCCACCCTGCTATGCAGGGGTCTTCTTCCATTTCCGCAAAAGGCCGGTTCTGGGTGTCATATTCTGAGCGTTTCCTGCGCAGCAGGCGTTCATAGCCGGGGTATTTTCAGGGGTGTTGTCCAGCACGGCCTGGTGGATCGGGACGGGAATGCGCATTTTCTCCGTGATGCGGCGTCTGGCGGCAGCGCTGTAGCCTTTGTAGGCAAATTCATGATCCCGCTTGACAAGGGCAACCTCGTCCCTGTCCGGCGCGGTATTCTGCTTTTTCAATGCGCGATTCAGATAGGCCAGCACCTTTGTCTCCGTGATCCGGGAGGCGCACCACTGTTCATAGTTCATGTTGTCCGGCTGTTTCTGGGTATAAAAGCGGTACAGGTATTCGCTGCATTTGGCATAAAGCGCCCTGGTGGCCGGGTGTACCCGGATCTGGTACAGGAGCTTCCGGGTCTGGTACTGGAAATCCCCGGAGGCGCTGTGGGACTTTGCAAGGTTTAAGAGGATGCTGTGCTGGTTGTTCTCCAGTGCGGACTTGGCAAAGGCGATGCATTTCTCATAGGCATGCCCGGCCTCTTTCTGTATGTCAAAATCCGCCGTCAGGGAGAAGTCGGCTTCTGTCCGGTAAGGCAGTTTTTTGATGCTGTCCTCAAGGCCTCTTTTCTGCCAGAACTGTAGCTTTATGGGGAAGCACTTGACGCCTAAATGTGAAAAGGCATTTTCGGGGAGCAGGATCTGTCCCAGGAAGTTGAAATGCTTCTCCATGTCCCGGATCTGTCCGCCGTCTGAAAAGGAGTCGGCAAGGAAAGAGCGGGGCACGATCAGGGCAAGGATGCCCAGGGGCTTTAACAGCTCTGCCGATTTCATGCAGTAATACATCTGGGAGGGAATCTCTTTTCCGCTGTCGGTCCACCATTTTAAGTGGAAGGGCGGGTTGCCCACCACATAGTCAAACCTTGTCTCCGGCTGGTAGCTGCGGATGTCCCCGCATTCGATCACGGCCTCCGGATAGAGGAACCTTGCCACACGGGCGGCCTTTGCATCCAGCTCACAGCCATAGATATTTGTTTCTGTGGGCATGAAGTTGAAAAAATCTCCCTTGCCGCAGGTCAGGTCCGCCACCAGGTCATGGCAGGACAGCTTCAGGCAGGCGGCGACAAACTCGCACAGCCGGGGCGGCGTGAAAAACTGGCCGTTTTCGACTTCCTTTTTTGCCTCGCTGAACTGATGGTAATTATCATAATCTCCCCGTTCCAGCCCGTGGAGGCCGCCGTCCCCCGTATAGGCGTTGTAGATGTCCTCAGGGGTGATGCCGTAATCTTCCGGCCTGCCGTCTGCGATCAGGCAGAGGACTTTTTCGTTCAGTGCTTTTCTTTGGTCATGGGGAATCGTTTCCCCATAATAGGAATATTTCAATCCCGTTAACCTCCTTAACAGATGTCGCCCAGGTATTCGCTGATGAACTGCCGGGCGTAGCTTTCCGTGGAAAATTTGATGTCCACGCGCTGGTTTTTGTACATTTTCAGGGACAGGACTTTTTCGCAGCCGTCAAACTCATAGAAATCAGAACTGAGGTTATATCCTTGGATAATGCTGCTGATACGATGAGACATGCATGAGAAGCTCCCTGTTTCAAAATGTGCGATCCCTCTTAAAATATCGCTGGTCTTCTGGGCAGGTTCCCAGCAGCCGCCTCCGTACCGGTCATGGAAGCTGCAGAAATAGCCGTTTAACAGCAGGGTGCATTTTTTCAGGGTAAACCTTGCCTGCCCGGTGGATGAGTTCCATGCGGCTTCGTGGCATTTTTCTTTCAATTCATGGAGGGCCTGCTCAGACAGCTCCCGCCCGTCCGTGTAAAGGAATATCTGGTCTAAAACATCTGTGTAGCGTACAGAGAGGGTCTGCATGGCCTCGGTGTATGCCTTTACCCTGTCTTCGTAGTCATCAGTCCATCTGTCATCAGGTTTATCGGGGATAAGGCTGTGTTCTATTTCCGCTATGGAAAGGGAAAGATGGTAGGTCTTGTTAAAGAAGGATACCAGCTGCCCGATAAACAGGGAATGCCGGGAAGAAATCTGGTTTAGTATATCCGCCCTTGACAGGGTGATATTTCCCCGGGATCCAATATAAAAGCTGGGAGAGGTGTCTGTGCCGGCGAGGAGTTCTGCCTGCTGGTTCTGCGCATCCTCCCAGAAGCAGAGCAGCTCCTGCAGTGAGTCTTTGGCATTGTCATAAGCAGCCTGGTGTGCCTGGCAGAAGTGTCTGTCCGCCTCCGTGATGCGGGCATCTTTTTTGATCTCTACGCCTGCAAATTTCTGTAATAAATCCATATCTTGTCCTTTCTTTATAAATGGTACTGGCGGAGGAAATAGAGATCAGTCCTCCGCCAGTGCAGTTATTCTTTGCCGTCAAATGAGCCGCCGTCAGCAATCTCAATGCTGCCGGTATCCCTTCGGTACAGGTAGACATTATCAGAAAGAAAATCTTCTCTGTCAAGTTCACGGCGGTTTATCTCATAGACCGCGTCCCTTAACTCTTTAACATTGTGATCTCTCTGTAAAGGAAGCAAAATAACTTCATGCACAGAGCTGGGCAGGATCACCACATCGGAATGGATACGGTCTGCGAGATTTTTTAAGGCATTCGGATAAAGGATGGTGATGGCACCGTTCGTCTTTGCCTCATTCGTCATAATATACATGGGTGCAGGAATGTCTTCCTCATCAGGGGGGAGATCTTCCATGTCGCCCAAACATTCCCGAAGGACATTCCCCATGGTGGAAATTGCAAGGGGGAAAATCCGGGGGGTGTTTTCTTCGGCAAGCCGGGCAAGATCCTGTGTGGTGCAGCCCCACGCTTCAAGGTGGCTGTTATGGATCAGGATGCTGCCGCTACCGATTTCATCATCTTTATAATAGATGCAGTAAATAATCTA
>CAJTSY010000025.1:33167-34910 GCA_910578995.1 uncultured Acetatifactor sp. | reverse complement strand
GATAGAGGCGGCATAGGAGCTTGATCAGTGTGGTCTTGCCGGAACCGTTTTCGCCTACGATGGCCAGCTTTTCGCCAGGGGCGACGGTCAGGCTGATATCATGGAGCACCATTGTCCCGCTTTCCGGGTAGCGGAAGCTAACCCCCTCGAAGGAGATGGTTACGCCTTCTGCCCCCGCCGGTTTTATGCCACCTGTCCGCCCTGCCCATTCTGCTTCGGCTTGTATCCCGTGCCCGTTTTGCACACTGGTTCCGATTCCTGTTAGCGGGTTCCTTTGCTGCCCCATTTCGCTCATCTTCACTGCTTTCAGCTCCGGTGCAGCTTCTCCCTGCGCTGCGGTTTCAGCCTCCGCTCCGGTTTCCGCTCTCCCCGCAGCTCCTCTCTGCACCACGCTTCCGGCTCTCCCCACAGCTTCTTTCTGCGCCACGGTTTCAGCCTCCGCTCCGGTTTCCGCTTTTCCCGCAGCTCCTCTCTTCACCATGCTTCCGGCTCTCCCCACAGCTTCTACCTGCGCTGCGGTCCCGGCCTTCACCTCCACTTCCCGTTTCCCTGCAAATTCACTCCGCGCCCCGCTTTCCTCCTCCAAATCCATGTATTCAAAATAGTTCTGCAGATGCACGTTATTATTCCGCAGATCCGTGATAATCTCCGCCAGTCTGCTGCAGGCGGCAATCAGCATGGATACTGCTGCGGAAACCATGACTACGTTACCGATTCCAATCACCTGCCGGAGCGCCAGGAAGCCAACTGCCCCGTAAACCGCTGTCCCGCAGACCCCCTCGCTGAGAAGCCTTGCCGCATCCATCCTGCTGACAGCCCGCATCTCCCTTACTTTGCCATCTGCCAGGCGCCGATAACACTTCTCCTGGCTTTCCCGGATCACCAGCTCTTTTTGCCGGAAAATCCGAATGTCCATCGCCATGTCCTCATCCGGCAGGTAACTCAGATCGTAAAATTCCCCATATCGATTGTACTCCGCGCCGTGTTCAAAGACATCGAAGCTGACGGCAAACCGCCGGGCTGCCGTTTTGCAGGTGAAGAAAGTGCCCCAAATCGTCAGCGCAGACAGCAAAAGCAATATTCCCAACGCCTCTCTCCCGGATATCCTGCCGTCTCTGGCTCCTGCAGTCACCTGATACAGGAAGGGCAGCACCGAAAGCATTGCCACCGCCGCCCGGCACAGATTGTCGGCAAAAACTTCCATATCCCAGTAAAGGCTGGCCATCCCGCCTCCGGTCAATTCCATGCTTCCGGATACCAGTTCCCGCAGCTTTCGGGTGCGTTCCCTTTCCAGTTCAAAAAAGGGCAGCCGGAAGGCTTTGTCCGTCAGGATAACCTCGTGGGTGGAGAACAGCCTGCTGTACCCCACCTCCATCTTCGCATTCATCCAGTGCCCCAGGACGGACAGCAGCAATGTCCCACCTGCGGATGCCAGGACAAAGAGACCCAGACGGTATTTGTCCCCGGCTCCCGCCAGTTCATTCAAGATTGCGGCGGACATCCATATGGCAAGCCAGGGGCCTCCGCCGGCAAGGGCGCTTTTGCAGAGCAGATACGCCATCTGTCCCGGCAGTATTTTGTCAAATTCCCGGATCCCCCTGCGGATCATTCGGATATCTTCTTTGATTGTCCGGTTGTGCTTTTCTTCCTGTTTTGCGCTTTCGCTTTTTCCGTTATTTCGCTGTGGCTTGCTGTGCTTTGTTTTATTCTGTCTTGTGCCTCCCTGCTTTACGCCATTCCGGT
>CAJTSY010000025.1:10596-33067 GCA_910578995.1 uncultured Acetatifactor sp. | reverse complement strand
GCCATTCCGGTCTATGCCTCCACGCTTTACGCCATTCCGGTCTATGCCTCCCGGCTTTGCGCCATTCCGGTCTACGCCTCCCGGCCTTGCGTCATCCTGTCTCCCGTTTTCATGATTTGCCTTCTCCTGCTTTACATAATCATATTCTATGCTATTCTGCTTTTCTATATCATGATTCGTATTCGCGCATTTTTTCATCGGGCTTCTCCTCCTGATTCGTTATACACTCTCGGAACCTCCATTGTACTTTCTATGAAACTTGCCGAAAACCGTTTTCACACCTTCCCATCGTCCGCATAATACCGGCTCTGCACCCGAAACATTTCCGCATACCTGCCCCCCAGCGCCATCAGCTCCTCATGGGTTCCGGATTCCCTGACCTCGCCCTCCTCCATGACCAGAATACGGTCACAGAATCTGGTGGACGCCAGCCTGTGGGATATGAAAACCGCAGTTTTGCCCTCCGTCAGCCGGCTGTAGGCCTGGTAAACCGCATGCTCCGCAATCGGGTCCAGGGCTGCTGTGGGCTCGTCCAAAATCAGGACCGGGGCATCCTTATATAAGGCCCTGGCCAGGAGCAGCCGCTGCAGTTCGCCGCCGGACAGCTCTGTCCCGTGCTCCGCAATCCGTTTCACCAGGCAGGTATCCAGCCCCTGGGGCATGGATCTCACCTTCTCTTCCAGGTTTGCCAGGCGGAGGCATTTCCAGACAAGGTTATCGGCGGCGGCAGAACCTATACCGCCATCCAACGTAATATTGTCCCGGATGCTCACCGGCAGCACGCCCGATTTCTGGAAAACGGCAGAGAACAGCCTCCGGTAATCCTCCCCTTCAAATTCTGCGCAGTCTATGCCGCCTGCGCGGACCGTCCCTTTCGTAGGGCGCAGCAGCCCGCACAAAAGCTTTACAAAGGTGGTTTTCCCTGCGCCGTTCGCTCCTACGATGGCCAGTTTTTCGCCCGGTTTGATAACCAGGTTGATATTTTTCAAGATGGGAATCTCCCGCCGGCTTCCCTCCTCATCCCTTTCCCAATAGGAGAATGACACCTGGTCAAATGTGAAGGAAACCGGCCTGGCAAGGGTGTCTGCCCGGCCTTCCTGCTTTCTACTGCCTTCCGCACATCCCACGTTTTTCCGCTCTTCGCCCGATTCCAAAAATTGCCGTAAATCCGTCACATAATGATCGGCTTCCACAAGGCCGGAATATCCCTGGACCAACTTCCCCAGAAAGCTGCCCAGCCCCGTAATCGCAGAAAAATAAAGCACAAAATCCCCTATGCCCATATCGCCCTGAAAATACCTCCAGATCAAATACCCATAGGCACAGCCGTTGCGCAGGCAGACAAACAGCGCGTTCAGCAGCATTTTCCGAAAATCCTGCCCGGCGGCAGCCGCCTCCACCTGATCCTTCTCCGCCACTGCCTTTGCCGCAATCCCGCGCAGCCATCCCGCACAGAAATAGATACGGATATCCTTTCCTTCCCGGATGCCCCGCATATGGTAGGCAAGATAATTCAGCTTCCGGCTGGCCAGAGCCCTTTCCTCCTTCAGCAGGCTCTTGCGCCTCTCCGCCGCGCTGCCATACCACAATTCCACGCTGAACAAAAAGAACAGCAGCGCCAAAACAAGCGGATGGAGCATACAGGCCATGGCGCCAAAAGCCGCGAATCCTCCTGCGTTTTCCAAAAGCTCCGTCACCCTGCCCGGATAGGCTACCACCCCGAAATTGGGGCTGCTGACGGCATGCCGCGCCTTTTCCGCCCTGGCCTTCCCCTCCGGGGACGTAAATGTTTCGTAATCCAGGCCCATCATTTTTTCCTCCCATTTTCCTTTCAAAACGGTGAAAAGGAACACCTGGGATATGCAGGAAATCCGGTTATGCAGGATGGCATTTACGGCGGAAACCGCAAACAGGACACCGCTGCCGGCCAGGACCCATGCCAGCAGATGATACAGGCCATGCCCTCTCTCGATCTGATCCAAAACTATTTTAGGGAGACATATTGTGGCCAGAGACAGGAGCACCTGCATCCCGCTTCCCAGAAAAGGCAGCAGGATGCTCCCAGGCCTGAATAAGTACAGTTCATGAAACAGATAACGGAAGTTATCTGCCATAGATTTCATTTCTGATTTCATATTATTATCCTCATAATTCATACATGCAATTGTCTCACAGGCTTCTATCGGGCCTGTGCAATCGAGTAGAGGAATGCCTTTCTCCGCTACTCGCCGCGCGGCCCGCATGCTGCGTCAGCAGCAAACTTCCATATGCGGGCCTGTGCATAAAAAAACTGCGGTATTCCCGCAGCAAACAAACACCTTATGTTATTATGAGGAAGCCCTCATAGAAACAAAGGTATCATCATGCCCTCTGTGCGGGAGAATGCAGCCAACAAAAACAGATCCTGCAGCTTTCCCATTGCCTGCAGAATATCTGCGCACAACAAAAAGACTATCCTTTTGCTGTGTTTTCCGTCTTAGCGCATTCTTCCACATGTAACCAACATGACAGATACCTCTCTCTACAAGTTTTTATCAGGATAACACAGTACCCGCCCCAAGTCAAGGGGCCGGCAAAATTTGTATCTTATACTCAAGGCCGCCAGAATTTACGAATCTGTCTAAGGCGGGCATATACGGCCCACAGCCTTTCATTGCAGCTTACTGCCCGCCTCCAGAAGAAGCTGCTTCAGCTTATGAACCACCCATGCCCAACAGTTCCGTCAGTTTCCGAAAGCTTTCCACGGTTTTCCCACCATAGGGCACATGCCTGCTGTTAAACAATACCGCATCCATCCCCACCGCCTGGGCCGCTCCCAGATTTTTACGCCTGTCATCCACATAGAGGCAATCCTGCGCCGCCATACCCAGCCGCCGGGCAGTGAGCTCAAATATGCGCGGATCCGGCTTCTTCATCTTCAGGTCACCGCTGATATGGATCACATCAAAATATCGGTTCAAATCAAATTTTTCCCGTATATAGGCGCTCCATCTGCTGGAATCATTGGACAGGACCGCCAGCTTGTAATGCCGCTCCCTTGCCCCGGACGCAAAATCATAAAAACCATCGCTGACCTCCAGGGTATCCAGAAATGCCCTCTCCCGCTTCTCTATGTCTCCCCCATATCCCAGCTGCGGCCATATCTCCAGAGAAGAAATCTCCCCCATATCCGCCCTGTCCCACACGTCATAGATTTCCTGCCGTGTCAGCGCCGGGAAATCCTGCTGCACATAAGAATAGAACTCCTCTCCCGTCTGCTTCAGGATGACGCCGAACATATCCAAAATGATTGCCTTCATTCTCTTCCTTTCCATTCCAATGCCTGTACTATGCTGTTGTCGCAACCCTGTCTTTCAACCGCCTTACTTCACTGTCCCGCACCTTCTGAATCAATTTCCGATATATATGCTCCACCATCCAGGGCTCCTTCGGCACACGCAGGGCCTCTTCAAAGGACCACCATTTTACGGCCTGGTTCTCCTCCCGGTTCACCGCCAGTGCTTCCCCCTCGTCTGCCCGGGCCAGATAGGTTACGTTCATATGTAAATGGCTGGGCACATAAATGCCCCGCTTCACATGGCCGTTCACCGTCAGGACTTCCAGGCTGAAGATATCCGGCGTCACCAGAACCGCTCTCCCTACACCGGTCTCCTCCTGCAGCTCCCGCAGGGCCACCGACCGCAGGTCTTCCTCACCGTCCGCATGGCCGCCGATCCATGACCAGGAATCGTAGATATTATGGTACACCATCAGAGTCCTGGTGTATTCCCTGTTTACCGTCCATATAGATGCGGTAAAATGTGCAGTCCTATTTGACCGGGTCAGACAATCCGGATTCTGCGCCATAAAGGAAAGCATCTGCTCCTTGTCGGCCCTCTCCTGGTCGTTAACAGGCCGGTAGTTTTCGATTTCCTGCCGTAAATTCATCTCTTTCATCTCCCGCTGCGGCCGTTTGGAGCCATCCGTACAGGCCCAAACAGCCCTCTCTCCGTCCGCCCGGCGCTGTATATCCCCGCCTTCATAGGAGCCGGGACTGGACAGGGTCATAAGCCGCAGGCCTGAAGTAAAACCACTGCGCCCCATCCCTGCCCAGGCAGTCCGGAATTGTCAATCCCTTAAATCACATTGGCCGTAGCAGTCATCCCCCAACTGTTAAAGCACAGGGGTTCCCCTTCGCTTCCGTCCATCCCCCGGATATCCAGCTGTCTCTCCTCCAGCTCCTCGATCACCCGGATGCTGCCATGGCGCAGAGCCTCCAGACGGTCCATGCAGCTCTGTACCCTCCTGATCAGCCCTCCCAGACGGATATCCTGCACATCGAAGCCATGCGGCTTGTTTTCTCCGAACCACTGCGTCTTATACACCCGGTAAAAACGCTCCAGCCTCTCCAGGAGCTCCCTGTAATCAGACAGCAGGTTTTCCAGCTCCCCGGCGCCGGATCCGCTTTCCTTCCAGGCCGCATAAACCTTCCTCGTCCTGGCGCCCAGCTCCGCCTTCACTTCCAGAACTTCACAGAGGGCCTTCTGGGTCTCAAAAAGCTGCCGCCACTCCCCTTCTGTGCCTGCTTTTTCAAGACGTTCCGCACAGACGGCGTATTTTCCGCCCTCGCCTCCTGCCAGGGTGGTATCCAGAAGCCCGGTAAAGCAGTCGTTATACAGAAGGTATTTCTCGGCATTGCAGATATGGCTGTCCCCGCTCCCCGGCGTGCCAGGCAGATCAAGCAGCATAAAATCGTCAAAGGAAATGCCGTACTTTTTCCCGAACTTTTCCTTAATATCAGCCATGTCGCTGTTCCCCCTGGCCAGTTCCGCACTGTAGAACAGGGCCGGCAGCAGGGCAAACCGGGAGCACTCTCCTCCGTTATCCCCCCACATGGTCAGGAACACGTCCCGGACGCCCTGTTCCCTGCAGCTGGCAAGGGCCGCCTCCGTGCACTTTATACTGTAACCGTTGTGGGGGGCAAATCCCGTCCAGGTCCACAGACCGCCGGCAAACCAGGAGCCTTCCTTCAGTTTCCTGTGGGCGGAAAGCATCCCGTCATACCGCTCTTTCTTCGCCGTGTAATAGTCCCAGTATACCAGCTCCACATTGTCAGGGATCTGCCTTCCCACCTTCCCGTCGATACCGGCATCCTGTGCATAATACTCCCCGCCGGCGGCCAGACGGAAAAACATGTCCGACCACATGGCCAGTGTAAACCCGTATTTTTTTCCGATCTCAGCAACCCGGTTCACATGCTCCACCAGAATCTGCGTCCTGTCCCTGTCGCCGTGGATGTCATAGTATTTTCCCCTGCCAATCATGTGGGCTTCGTCCATTCCAATGTTGACCACCTTCGTGGTAAAGCACCGGGACATCGTCTCGAACATTTTGTCAATGAGCACATAAACCGCCTCATCCCCCGCCAGAAGGATATCCTCCGTGTCCACATGTTTCCGGTAGGCAGGCCACCTGACGATTGCATTCAGATGGGCCAGCGTCTGGATGCAGGGAATCAGCTCCATGCCCCTGGACTGCGCATAGCCGTCCAGTTCCTTCAGCTCGTCCTGCGTATACCTGCCCCTCATATACCCGAAGTACGGTTCCCCCTGGATTTCGTATGTATCCTCGATATAAAGCAGAAGCGTGTTATAACCAAGATCAGCCGTCACATCAATCCACTTCCGCAGGGCCTGCACCGTCATCACCGCATTTCTGGAACAATCCAGCATGGTTCCAAATCTCCTGAATCCGTTCCCTCTCTGTGTATCCTCCATCTCTATTGTCTCCTTTCGTATCCGCAGTCTGTCAAAGTTACATATCTTTCTCCTACGCACCGCAATCCATGGCCGAATTCACGCTTTCCTCACAGTCCCGCATGGCCAGGATCGTCCTCTCCAGCAGCTCGTCCAAAGTCCACCCAAGCCTCTCCGCCCCGGTGCTGATGACTTCCCGTGAACAGCCGGCAGCAAATCTCTTGTCCTTGTACTTTTTCTTTAGGCTGGACAATTCCATGTCCATAACACTCTTAGACGGGCGCATCCTGGCAGCCGCCCCGATAAGTCCGGTAAGCTCGTCGCAGGCGAAAAGGATCTTCTCCATCAGATGCTTCGGCTCCAGGTCGCTGCACAGTCCATAGCCGTGGCTGCAGACAGAGTAAATCATCTCCTCCGAAACCCTCGCCTCCCGCAAAAGCTCAGGCGCCTTGGTACAGTGCTGCTCCGGATACAGCTCAAAGTCGATATCGTGAAGCAGCCCCACGATGCCCCAGTACTCCTCGTCCTCCCCGTTTCCCGTCTCCCGGGCGAAATACCGCATCACGCCCTCAACGGTGAGGGCATGCTGGATGTGAAACGGCTCCTTATTATATTTTTTCAGAAGCTCCAACGCTTCCTGCCTTGTAAGACTGCTCTTCACTTGTCCATCCTCCTCTGTTGGCTTTTCCTGTCATGCCAGGTTTTCTTACTGCACTCTTCCGGGCTGCGGCTTTTCAAATGAACCAACGCACTTTATGCTCCTCCGTCAGCGAATATGATCCTGGGGATTCTCATCCTCGAATTCAAACACACATCTCTCATAGGCATTGATGATATGTGTGTCCATATATTTGTCATACCTCTTATGCTGTCTTCCGTAGGACATATGCACATGCCCGTGGAGGAAATACTTGGGACGGTACTTTTCCATCAGGGTCCGGAATACCTTGAAACCCTGATGGGGCAGATCCCGGCCGTCATTGAGCTGGTAGGCGGGCGAATGGGCCACCAGGATGTCGAAGCCCCCTTTGCGGAACAGCTTGAACCGCAGCTTTTTCACCCTCTTTGTCATCTGCTTTTCCGTGAACTGGTGGGGCCCCGGCTTGTAGCGCATGGATCCGCCCAGGCCCAGAATACGGATGCCGTTAAAAACATAAATCTGGTCTTCTATGCAGGTACAGCCTTCCGGCGGAATCTGTTCGTATTTTTTATCATGATTCCCATGTACGTACAGAACCGGAGCCGAGGCAAATGTAACCAGAAAAGAAAGGTACCGTGGGTCTAAATCCCCGCAGGAAATAATCAGGTCGATTCCTTCCAACTGACTTTTATCAAAAAAATCCCACAGATATTTTGATTCCTCATCCGCAAGTACCATTATCTTCATAAGAAAGCCTTTCTATAAAACGTATATCATCCCGGAATGGCCTGAATCACAGCCTGGGATTATCTCCGGGAAAAGTACGCATCCCTATTTGTCTTCCGTCCTCACGCCCTGCTGCTTGATAACGGGTTCCGCCTTCTCGGTCAGCTCTTCCTTCTTGGGGATGGAACCGATTACATTCTCAGCCAACCAGTCCATGGTCATAATCTCCTCCGGAAGCAGGCTCCTGTTGGGATCCTCCTGCACTACCCCTGTCTGGGAATACAGAATTCCGGAGAAAGGATTGAATTTATCCGAACTGATGGTGGCCTTCAGCAGCTCCACCAACCGCCTGGTGCCGATGGGCAGCTGCCTGGAACATACCACGTCGATCACCCCGGCAGACATTCCCCACCAGTAATTAATGGCCCTGGCTGAGTCGGTATCGTCGTCCTTCCAGGTCCCGTCCTGGATCGTCCGGAGAAGCTGCTCATAGAACTTCCCCCAGTGGTACAGGGGCATGGCCAGGTTCCTGGGATGGTCGCCGCCCATATAGTAAATACCGAAAAACCGTGACGCCTCCTCCGGAATCACCATATCCCGCCCTGAGATACAGGAGGAGCCGGTCTTCCTGATCTTCTCGTCCAGATCCACCTCCTTCATGGTAGACCACTCCAGATAGACCTTCGCCCTGGGATTGATCATCTTCGCTCCCAGTGCAAATGCATTGATATTGGCGATGGAGCCGAAAATGGGATAGTCCGCAATATAAGTCAGCTTATTATTCTCCGCCATGGCCCCCGCAATGGCCCCCATCAGGAACTTGGCCTCGTGCATCCGCGAATAATATGTACGGATATAACGGTGGGATGTATTCAGGGAGCAGTTCAGAATCCTGACATTGGGATTGGCAATGGCCGCCTTTACACTGGCCTGCACAAAAGGCGGCGTGGTGGTAAAGATCAGCTTGCATCCGGCATCTATGGCCTTCTGGATCAGGGAATCCACATTTTCCTCCGTCCCGTTCTCAAAGCAGACCGTGGTCAGCTCCTCCGGGAAGGTCTGCTCCAGGTACTGCCTGCCCAGGTCATGGGCATAGGTCCAGGCGGAAGTCCCCGGTGTCTTCTCGTAGATAAAGGCCGCCTTCAGCCTGGGCGAACTCAATGGCAGCAGCCTGCTCAGCAGGGGCTTGGATTTCTTCTCGCTGCTGGGCTTCATCTTCAGTTCGATCTCCTCTTCCTCCTGAAGCAGCTCGAATTCTTCCCATGTCTTTTCCACCAGATCACGCAGCTCATTGGTGGTCTTCTCATCCACTTCGTCATAGCCATGGAGGGAAATGAACGCCAGGAAAGCGTCCCCTTCCGTAATCTTCAGCTTATTTCCGCCGTTCTCCTCATACTCATTGGTAAAACGGGTATACAGGGCACTGAACTTCAGCAGCTCATCCTCCGTCCATGTTTCCCCCGGTTTCTTCCCCACTGCCTTCTGCAGTTTTGCAAAGCTTCCCTCCTGGGAAAACCATATATAATTAATGGGAGCCCTCTGGTAAAAATCCATAAATTCATAATAAATCTTATTTTCTTTCTCCTCCGTGCGCTTGGGGACAATCCGGGTCACGTTCCCCGGAATGGACACGGCGCCAAAGAATTTCATGACGCTGACCCTCTTATTGCCCTCCTCCACATAGAATTTATTCATGTATTCATATACCTTGATGGGATCCCGGATACCCTCGTTCTTCTGGCTCTCGCTTAAGTTGATCCACTTGGACGCAAACTCCGTATCCTCCCTTAAGATAGGCATGAAATTCCCCGCGAAGGAATTGCTCCTGCCTACGGTCTTCGTCCCCAGAATCTGCGCTATGGGTACCTGTACCAGTCCCAGGGGCGCCTCATGATAGGTGCCTTTCTCCGGCATGAAATCATCCAGTACCTGCAGGGTCGGCTTTTCACCCCTCAGCATCCTGGACTGATAATCCTTCTTTCCCATTTTAAACGCTTTCAGATAATCGTCTTTAGCCATAACTGATGTCCTCCATTCCAGCTGCGCATCTGTCCAAATTCCTATCTTTATTATATGAAAGGACAGATAGAATTGCAAGAAAAAAAGCGAACCCGGCCATAAAACAGATTATCGCCTGTTACTGTTCACGATTTCGCCGTCCACAGCAGCTGATGCACACAAAACGGGCAGGGGCAGCCGGAAACCCTCCCGGAACTGCCCCTGAATCACATTCGGCACACTACATCCAAATATTCAAACCGTCCCCTATACCACCTGGAACTTGTCAATATACACAGGGAAGGTGCCTGTTCCCTTCACTTCCTTCCCGGCGGTAATAGTAACATTCTTATCCATCACAAGGTACTCCACATTGGCTCCGGCTTCCACCACGCTGTCCTGCATCAGTATACAGTTCTTCACCTTGGCGCCCTTCGCAATCTTGACGCCTCGGAAGAGGATGCTGTCCTCCACTTCGCCCTCGATGACACATCCGTCGGCAACCATCACATTGCTCACCTTTGCGCCCTCAATGTACCTGGTAGGATTGTCGTCACGGATCTTGGTATAAATCTGCGGCCCGGAGAACAGTGCATCCAGGTTGTAGTCATCCAGGAGCTTCATGTTCTCGTCAAAATAGCTCTTCATGTCGCAGATACGTGCCACATAACCGTCGTACTTATAAGCCTGTACGTTCAGCTTGTTCAGCCTGGGAAGCAGCACGTCACGCTCGAAATACTCCTGCCCGCGGACGGAAGCGGTATTGATCAGGTCAATCAGCATCTCCCGCTCCACCACAAACATATTCATGGAGAAATTCTGCACGCCTGTGTCCTTGGCATTGACATAAATCTTCGTGATCCTGCCGTTCTCGATGTCAAAGGTATAGTAATAGCCCAGATCATTGGCCTGCATCTTCAGAAAGCTCTCCGGCAGCACCTGCTCATTATAAGCGATGGTCACATCCGCGCCGCTCTCGATATGGTGGCGGATCATATCCTTAAAGTCAAAATTGACTACAATATTAGTATCTGTAATTACCACATACTTATCCCGCTCGTCACGCAGGAAATCCAGGATATTGGCCAGAGCGCCCACCCTGCCCACATAAGGCTTTGCGCTCTTCTCCATAAAGGGCGGGAAGATATGCAGGCCGCCGTTCTTGCGGACCAGATCCCACTCACGGCCGGAATCCAGATGGTCCATCAGGGAGTGGTAATTGTTGTTCACCATGACGGAGATATTGTCAATCCCACAATGGGTCATGCTGGACAGGATAAAATCAATGAGACGATAACGGCTGGCAAAAGGAATGGAAGCCATCAAACGCACATTCACCAGATCCGGAACCAACGCATCATAACTGTTCGGGAAAATAATCCCCAGTGCACTTGTATTTGAATTTACCATTCTTCTCCACCGCCTTCTACATTATTTTTTACCATGGCATTGGGGCCGATCTTGGCATTGTCGCCGATGGTCACGCCCGCGCCCACAGTGGCCACGCCCTTCTCTGTCTCCGTAGGCATCGCTCCTACCACCGCGTTCTCGCCGATGGTCACATTCTCCGCCACGATACAGTGCTTCACGGTAGCGCCGGCCTTGATCACCGTGCCGCCCATGACCACCGCATCCTCGATGACGGCTCCCTTCTCCACCTTGACGCCTGAGAACAGGATGGAATGCTTCACGGTACCCTTGATGCGGCAACCGTCCGTGATCATGGAATTCTCCACTACCGCGCCTGCGCTGATCTTGTGCCCGGTCATACCGCTGTTCCTGCTGTAGATCTTCCAGTCCTCGTCAAACAGGTTGATGCCGCTGTGCTCCGGATCCAGGATCTCCATATTCGCCTCCCACAGAGAGGAGATGGTTCCCACATCCTTCCAGTAGCCGCTGAAGTGGTAGGCGTACATCCTACGGTTGTCCTTCAGCAGATTGGGGATGATATTGTTGCCGAAATCGTTCTCGGAATTAGGATCCGCCTCGTCCTCCTCCAGATACTTGCGCAGGATATCCCAATTAAATATGTAGATACCCATGGAAGCCAGGTTGGACTTGGGGTTCTTGGGCTTCTCCTGGAACTCCGTGATCCTGTCGTCCTTGTCCGCTACCATCAGGCCAAAGCGGGAAGCCTCCTCCCAGGGAACCTCCATGACGGCCACGCTGAATTCCGCGTTCTTCTCCTTATGGAATTTCAGGAAATCGCTGTAGTCCTGCTTGCAGATCTGGTCTCCGGACAGAATGATCACATATTGGGGATCATAACGCTCGATGAAGGAAATATTCTGGTAGATTGCGTTTGCCGTCCCCTTATACCAGTCCGAGCCGCTTGCCTTCTGATAAGGCGGCAGGACATGTACGCCCCCGTAGAGACGGTCCAGATCCCAGGGCTGGCCGTTTCCTATGTATTCATTCAACACCAAAGGCTGATACTGGGTCAGAATGCCTACCGTGTCAATGTCGGAATTAACACAGTTTGACAGCGGGAAGTCGATGATACGATATTTCCCGCCGAACGGAACTGCCGGTTTCGCAAGCTTCTCGGTCAATGCGTACAGACGGGAACCCTGACCCCCGGCGAGAAGCATTGCTATCATTTCTTTTGCCATATTAAACCCTCCTGATTTTTAAAGCGTAAGTAAATTATACAACAAAATAGAAATAAAGAACAGGCTTTTTTGTGAATTTTTTTAAGAATATGTCGTTTTTTTCCTCCAGAGCGCCTTCCTTTTCCGACAAATTCCGACAATATACGCTCCTTCCCCCTATCTTACCCTTTCCGCTACATACATGGACACTCTCGCCTGAATCACATCCGCCGTTTCCTCCAGGCCCTTGGCCCCGCCGAAATAATTCGCCGCCTCGTCCAGAAAAATACGGTAGATCCTGCGGTCTGTCAGGCTGCAGACGGAAACGCCCTCCAGGAGGCCAAGCAGTTGGTCTGCCTGTTCCTGCGTGACACTGTAGATATCCGTGGGTTCCTTCCCCTCAAAGAGCACCTGGTGCTTCACCACCGGGTGCTCCCCGCCGTTTTCATCCCTCTCATACGCTGTCTCCATGGCATCCGCAAGCTGCTCTTCCAGGACACTGCGGCGCACCGGAAAACCGGAGGGCAATTCCCTCTGGGCCGGCTCGTCCAGGCACTGGCGGATAAATTCCCATGCGGCCTCCTTATGCCTGCTTCCCTGTCCCACCGCCAGCACCGGCCCGCAGGATTCAATCATGGTTCCGCAGCCGCCTTCCACCGGAAAGCCGATAAAAGTAACCTGCTCCCCGCCGAAAATCAGTTCTTCCTCGCATATATCGTAGACCGTACTTATGCTCACAGGCAACAGCAGGGCTTTGTCCTCCAAAAAGGTTTTCTTCACGGAAAAGTCTTCCTCTATCTCCAGACTCCCTGGAAAACCATTACAGAATTCCAATACGGCTCGGAATTCCTCCCCGTCGAAGGCACACTCCCCCGCCTCCCAGTCGATGTAATATTCCATGCTGCCGGTGAGGATCACGCCAAAGACGTCCATTTTAAAGACTCCCGGATACAACAGCCGCTCCTTTTCCTGCCCCTGAAAGCATTCCCGCATTTCCCTGATTGTCCAACTACTCCTGCCTTCCAGGTTCCTGGTCCTTCCCGCAAAGCTGTTTAGCTTAAACCCCAGGGGAACGGCATACAGCCCCTCCTGATAGGAAAACGCTGCCAGGATGTTCTCAAAACAGGCTTTTCTGCCTTCCTCCCCCATGTAGGGAGACAAATCCTCCGTATATTTTCCCACAATGTCGTTGGTGTTGTACCCGCTTCCGAAATCAATCAGGTCCGGCCCGTTTCCCGAGACGGTTTCCCGCTGCAGGCGGAGCACGCCGTCTTCCTCCGGTTTCTCTGATCTTTCATATTGTTGTATTTCGATTCTGTAGTCGTTCTGGGAGGCATTATACAGCTCCACCTGTTTCCGGAGAAATGGGTTTTGATCGAATGCTGCCAGAACCAGAATCTCTGCCTGCGGGTTTTGCTGCCCAGGCTGCTATCAGCCCTGCAGTCCCCTCGCCTGCCTGTCCATGTCCTCCACCACGATGTCATATATTTCCCCCAAAGAAGCACAATACTCCAGTACCTTCCATGGCTCATTGGTATGAAAATGAATCTTGATCAGTTCCTCGTCCCCCACAGCCAGCAGACAGTCTCCCTTAAAATTCTCATTAAAATATTCGGAAATCACATCCTCGTCAAGATCCTGCCCTTCAATAAGCAATTGTGTATCATATTTAAATTCCAACATAATCTTCTCCTTATATATATTTGTGAGCGCATACATTTGCCGTCTTCTGTTATACGCCGCCGAAGCGCTCACTCGTTATTCAGTTTCAACCGGCAAATATTATCGCCTGTGAATATAAATTTTGATTCTCCGTCATTTTCCCCTAAATCTTTCCAACATATTTTCTTTTTCACGGGTCATACTAAGACCAAGATAAGTTGCAGCAAACACTTAAACTGAATCTTCAGGATAGGTGCATGCGGCACTTATCTTGAAGATAGATAAACAGGAATCTGATTCCTGAAACGAGACATGAATGGAGGTGAAACAAATGTCCGACAACAGAAGCAACAGAGTTGAAGTACCTGAAGCAAAGGCAGCAATGGATCGTTTTAAGACCGAGGTAGCATCCGAGCTGGGTGTAAACCTGAAGGAAGGTTATAACGGTGATCTGACTTCCCGTGAAGCCGGTTCCATCGGCGGTGAGATGGTTCGCCGTATGATCAAGAAGCAGGAAGAGCAGATGAAATAAGCTCGTCAACTGACCATAACCTGAACTGCTGATAAATAAAGGTAATCAATCGGTAATAAGGGCTGCCGCACCAATCCTGACAACCAGGAGTGCGGCGGCCTTTTTTCTGTTGGCAGAATCCTACACCCCAATGCATCAATTCCTGCATCGGTGTACTGGCCGTTACTCTCCGAATACAGACCTATAGTCAGCCTGGAATTTCGCAATGCCTGCATCGGTCAGGGGATGCTTCACCATCTGCTCAATGACGGCATAGGGAACCGTGGCAATATCCGCTCCCGCCAGAGCACAGTCCGTCACATGTACGGGATTCCGCACACTTGCAGCGATAATCTGGGTATCCAGGTCCGTCATGGCAAAGATGTCGGAAATCTCTCTGATCAGGTCAACACCCCTCTGACTGATGTCGTCCAGCCGTCCCAGGAAAGGTGACACGAATGCTGCACCTGCCCTTGCGGCAAGCAGCGCCTGGTTTGATGTAAATATCAGCGTCATATTTACCCTGACTCCTTCCGCGGAAAGAACCCTGCATGCCTTTAATCCTTCCACGGTCATGGGAATCTTGACCACCATATTGGGATGAATCTTCGCAATCTCCCTGCCCTCCCGGATCATGCCTTCCGCATCCGTGGTGGTGGCCTTCACCTCTCCGCTGATGGGCCCGTCCACAATGGATGCAATCTCCGCGATTACTTCCTCAAATATCCTGCCTTCCTTCGCAATCAGGGAAGGGTTGGTAGTGACGCCACAAATGACACCCATGTCATTTGCCTTTCTGATGTCCTCCACCTTCGCCGTGTCAATAAAAAAACGCATAACCAAATCTCCTCTCATTCTCTTATCCTGCCCATCACATATACCAACAGGACAAAGTCCCCCCGTCAGGTATGCCTGCCTGATATGCTCTGCGAATATATCCCCTTCGGACACTTCCAATTATAAACTCTGCCCGGAGAATCTTCAATGGAATTTTAAAACTTTGTCATTACCCTTTATCATTACAGCCGTTTCAGTTCAGAAATCACCCCCTCCATGTCCTGGATCCGCCGCCATGCCTCCTCCCTGGTACAGTCCTCCAGGATCCGCTTCAGTTTTCCATGTCTTTTCCGCTCCTGCCTGCCCTCTCCGTAAAAATCCCCCTTTCCCTGCGTTTTCCTGCCTTCCCCCAACATTTTCTCCAATGTCCGCCCCAGGCCGTACACATCGCAGGCCGTTGTCAGTGCTCCCTTACCGGCCAGTTGTTCCGGGGCCGCATAACCCGGGGTTCCCGCCCGGGAAGACACCCCTGCTTCCAGGGAACAGACGCAGCCAAGGTCGATCAGCTTAACCATTCCGTCCTGCCGTATCATGATGTTGGCAGGCTTGACATCCCGGAACAGGAATCTCTCCCTCATCCCATGAAGATACCCCAATCCTTCCGCCAACACCATACCTGCGCGCGCCGTCTGACCTGCAGTGAAGTACCCCCGCCTGTCCAGCATTTCTTCCATAGAAGATCCCGCAACATACTCGCTGAGCAGAAATCCCAGTCCGGCTTCCTTCCACCAGTCAATATACCCGGGAAACAGCGAATGCCCCAGCTTTGCCATAACATGCGCCTCCTTCTCCAGGATATTGCTGTTTTCGCTGATCTTGCAGGCACAGACCCCTCCCCCCTGTTCTTTCTTCACGCAGTAAACGCGGGAAAACGCTCCCCTTCCCAGACGGCCCAGGCACTGATACCCTTTTCTGCGCAGAACCAGTTGCCCCAGGGCGTCCAGCTTCCTGCCGTTTTCCCCTATGCCACTCCCCATACCATACGGCACATCCTTTCCTTCCGCCTGTCCGGCCTTACATCTGTCTTGTTCCGTCCTCAAATATTCCTGTTTTAGCCTTACGGCCATCCTACCTCCGTCCGGCCCTGCGGCATGTCTTTGCTTTCCTTTGCTGAATATTCCTTTGAGAATCCCGATAAACCTGACTCTATGGCTCTTTGCTGCAGGCACAATCCTCCCTGCCCATTCCATGGGGTACGCTGTGCTCCGGCCCGCGGCGGCGGTCCATGTTCTTCCGCCGCAGGCTCCTGACCATAGATTTATGACCGTAAGCAGTTCATCCCTGCTTCATAAAGATATTAGATAAATCATTAAAGAAAATAAACACCATCAATACCATAAAAAACATCAATCCAACAAAATGAACCATGCCCTCTTTCTCCGGCGGAACCGGTTTCCCCCTGATCACCTCCACCAACAGAAACACCAGTCTGCCGCCGTCCAACGCCGGAATGGGAAGCAGGTTCAGTATCCCCAGGTTCACCGACAGCATCAGGGTGATGTTCAGCATGCTCAGCAGGACGCTCTGCCACCCGTACTCCTTTGCGGTGTCATAGGTCTTGCCCACCACATTCACGGCGATTCCCACAGGCCCCGCCACATCCTGGCGGGAAACCTTTCCCCTGAAAATCATCCCCAGGCTCTTATAGGTGGCCTTGACGGAATACCGCATTTCGTACCATGCATATTTCAGGGTGTCGATGCCTCTTGCCTCCACAAAATCAGCGTTCATCACGCCAAGCAGGTAAATTCCGGAAGCCTCGTCATACTGGGGCGTCAACATGGTGGTATAGCGCTCGCCTCCCCGCTCATATACCACCTCCAGGTCGCCGCCCCGGTAGGTAGCCTGCATATAAAGCGAGATCTCCTGATACAGGCACAGCTTTTCCCCGTTAATGGAGACGATCCTGTCCCCGTCCTGCAGGCCGGCCGCTTCCGCCCCTCCGCCTTCCGCCACCTGGGTGGCTACCGGGTCGCGAATGGCTATGAAATCGGTCATGTTCACCATGACCAGGGCAATGATAAAGGCCAGGATAAAGTTAAAAATCGGCCCTGCCACCACCGTGGAAATCCTTCCCCACACACTGGCATTCAGGAAAGAACCCTCCCCGGTCTCTCCCTCCTTTGTCTGGAGTCCGTCCTCACCCTCAAACATACAGGCGCCTCCGATGGGAAACAGCTTCAGGGAATACTTTGTACCACCCTTTCCAAATGACAGAAGGGTGGGCCCCATTCCCACGGCAAATTCCACCACATGGATGCCATTAGCCTTGGCAAGAAGAAAATGGCCGAATTCGTGTGCGATCACCACTGCCCCGAATATAATAATGAACAATATAATGGTCATAACCTATGTCCAGTCCTTCCTGAAATAAATTCGCAGACCTCCGCTTCCGTCCCAAGGATTTCCTCCACATCGGGATCCACGATGACTTTATGATGGTCCATCGCCTCTCCGATCAGGTCCGCAATCTCCAGATATGAAATCCTGTGTTCCAGAAAAAGCCTGACAGCCATTTCATTGGCCGCATTGTACACGGTGGGCATGCTTCCGCCCTTCCGGCATGCCTCATAGGCCAGCGCCAGCCCTCTGAAGGTATCCGTATCCGGCTTCTCAAAAGTAAGAGCCCCCAGCTCAAACAGATCCGCCCTTTTTCCTGCCATGGGCCTCCTGTCCGGATAAAAAAGCGCATATTGAATGGGCAGCTTCATATCGGGCGTCCCAAGCTGGGCAATTATGGCCCCGTCCACAAACTGTACGGCGGAATGAAGGATGCTCTGGGGATGGACCACTACCTGGATCCGGTCCAGATCCACCCCGAACAGCCATTTAGCCTCCATAACCTCCAGCCCCTTGTTCACAAGAGTGGATGAGTCAATGGTCACCTTCCTGCCCATGGTCCAGTTGGGATGCTTCAGGGCATCCTCCGGACGAATCTTTTCCAAATCCGCCCTGCTTTTTCCCCGGAATGGCCCGCCTGATGCAGTGAGCAGAATCTTCTCAATCTTTCCGCTTTCCTCACAAATAAATCCCGATGAACCGCTCCCGGTCTTCCTCTCTCCCTTCAGGGACTGGAAGATGGCGCTGTGCTCACTGTCCACCGGCAGAATAGCCACATTCCGCTTTTCCGCCAGAGGCATGATAATATGCCCGGCCGTCACCAGGGTCTCCTTGTTGGCCAGGGCGATATCCTTTCCTGCCTCAATGGCCGCAATTGTGGGCCTGATACCAATCATACCCACAATCGCCGTCACTAATACCTGGCTTTCTGGAAAAATGGCTGTTTCAAGCAGTCCTTCCATGCCGGACAGTACCTTCACGTCCAGATCCCTGATTCTTGCGCGCAGCTGCGCCGCACTCTCCTCCCCCCACATACAGGCCATGGCGGGATGAAATTCCCGGATCTGCTCCTCCATCTTATCCACGCTGCTTCCGGCTGCCAGCGCCACAACCTGCAGGTCAGGGTTTTCCCGCACGATCTCCAGTGTCTGCGTGCCTATGGATCCCGTGGAACCCAGTATCGCTATCTTTTTCATCGCCACTCTCCGTCTACAGCAGCAGCACCGTCAGAAAATAGGTCAGCGGCGCGGTAACTATCATGCTGTCGAATCTGTCCATGATCCCCCCGTGTCCGGGAATCAGTTTTCCGTAATCCTTGATTTCCATATTCCGTTTTACCGCGGATGCAGCCAGGTCTCCCACCATGCTCATCACTGCCCCCACGGCACAAATCAGAGCCATAATTCCCGCAACCCTCTGATCCGGAAGGGATCTCTCCACAAAAAAATGTCCGTACAGCCACCCCAGAAGCGCCGTTCCCAGCACTCCGCCTATACAGCCCTCCAGGGACTTCTTGGGGCTGAGCACCGGAAAGATCTTCCTCCTGCCTATCAGTTTTCCCACCGCATAGGCACATGTGTCACACCCCCAGGAGCTGATCAGGATCATCCACACGGTATAGATTCCCTGTTCACACATCCGTGTCTGGTATACAAAAGCCAGCAGCACCGGCGCATACATGAAGGAAAAAAACGCCGCCATGACCTGCACCGCATTGTACTTGGGAAAGGTTATGACATAATCAAACATAATCGCCAAAAATGTTCCCACAATGCACATCAGCAGCAGAAGATGTTCTCCTGAAAAATACAGCAGCAGATAATAGCAGGTAATCCCGGCCATACCCACAAATTCCAGGCCGTTTATCCTTTCTCCTTCGCATTTCAGCGCTTTGGCCAGCTCTCGGAACCCAGTCAGGGAGGCGGCCCACAAGAGGATCGCCAAAGGTATTCCCCCCAGGCCTATGGCGCCTATGGCAATCACCAGAAGCACTATGCCGCTTGCCAGTCTGGTCCAAAACATAGAATGGTTCCTCCTATTCCAGTTCCGCATCCGCCCTACCCAGTACCACATATAGGCAGAACAATTCCTGTCCCAAGTGCAGGGCCAGCAATTGTTCTGGGTACTGGTCCGGGCTGATGCTGTTTCCAGTTCCGCATCCGCCCTGCCCAGTACCAGACATGGGCATGGGCTGATGCTGTTTTATAATGGTCAGCCCGGTTTCAGGCCTCCCAGTTTTCTCTCCCTATGATTATATGCTTCCACAGCTTTTATCAATTCTTCCTTCGTGAAATCAGGCCATGGAACAGGGGTAAAGTAAAATTCTGTGTAAGCCAACTGCCACAGAAGGAAATTCGAAATCCGCTGCTCGTTGCAGGTACGAATAAGCAGATCCGGTTCCGGTATCCCCCGGGTATCCAGCCGGTTGCTTATGGTCTCCTCGGTAATTTCCCCCGGCTTCAGGTTTCCCGCCGCGGCAGCCTCCGCAATCTGTCTGGCCGCCCTGACAATCTCGTCCCGCCCCCCATAGTTGATGGCAATCTGAAAATGAAGGCCGTCATTGTTTTTCGTGGCCTCCTCCAGTTCCAGGATACGGGTCCGGATATCCTCGTCCAACCGGGATTTTTCCCCAAGCACCCTGACACACATACGGTTCTTCTCCGCAGTTTTCAGGCAGGTCTTCATATAATTGCGCAGAAGCTTCATCAGCGCCTCCACCTCATCCCCGGGCCTGCTCCAGTTCTCCGTAGAAAAGGCATATACAGTGAGATACTGAATCCCCATTTTATAGGCTTCCTCGCAGATGACCTCCACGGTCTTCGCCCCCTGTACATGTCCATAGTTCCGGGGCATTCCCTTTGCCCTGGCCCATCTGCCGTTCCCGTCCAGGATGATGGCGACATGCCGGGGCATTTTCAGTTCTCCCTCCATATTTTCCTCCTAATTTAGCCGCTACACGACGGCTCTAAAGGGCCAAGACTCTCCGATCACACCCCCGCAAAGGTACAGGGGGAGCAGACCATGTTGTCTTCCACTCCCCCGCCGGAATACTGGTATTGGTTCCTGTCTGTCTATACAGTCATGATTTCCTTTGTCTTCTTTTCCATCAGACCGTCCACTTCCTTGATATACTTGTCGGTGGTCTTCTGTAGCTGCTCCTCCATCGTTTTGATTTCATCCTCGGACACGTCGGTCTTTCCCAGTTTCTTCAGGAAATCGTTCCCATCCCTCCTGATATTCCGGATGGCCACCTTGCCCTCCTCCGCTTTCTTCTTTACTTCTTTTGCCAAGTCCTTTCGTCTTTCCTCTGTAAGCTCCGGGAATACCAGACGGATCACGCTGCCGTCGTTGGAGGGGTTGATGCCCAGATCCGAAGCCTGAATCGCCTTTTCAATGGCCTTTACCATGTTGCGCTCCCAGGGGGCGATCTGAATGATACGGGCGTCCGGCACCGTCACATTACCCACCTGCTGGACGGGTGTGGGCGTCCCATAGTAGTCGACACGGATCTTGTCCAAAACATGGGGGTTCGCCCGTCCTGCCCTGATGGTATTGTAATCCCCCTCCAGAAATTCCATGGCCTTTCTCATCTTATCCTCGTACTGCTGTAATCTGGCATCCATACTGTTCTTCTCCTTTTTCATATATGTCTTTCCGCTGTCACACCGTGACTTTAGTACCATTGAACCTGCCGTTCATCGTATTGACTATGCTGTTCTCTTCATTAAGGCCGAAAACCCACATGGGCATTCTGTTGTCCCTTGCCAGAATGGAAGCCGTCATATCCACTACCTGAAGGTTCTTCTCTATCACCTCGTGGATGGTCACCTCACCGTACTTTCTGGCCAGGGGATTTCTGCCCGGGTCGTCATCATACACGCCGTCGATGGACTTTGCCAGGAGGATCACATCCGCTTCCACCTCAATGGCCCGGAGCACCACCCCTGTATCCGTGGAAAAGTACGGATGCCCCGTCCCTCCTGCAAAAAATACCACTTTTCCTTCTGACAGGCTCTCTACTGCCCTGTCCTTGGAAAAGAGTCCCGTAAAGGAACCGCAGGCAAAAGGTGTCAGGATCTCTGTCTTCATCCCCACGGACCTGAACTGCTCCGACACATAGATACAGTTCATCACCGTGGCAAGCATGCCGATCTGGTCGGCCTTCACCCTGTCGATATTCTCGCTGGTCCTTCCCCTCCAGAAATTGCCGCCCCCGATGACGATGCCCACCTGAATCCCCTGCTCCGTCAGCTGCTTCACCTGCAGGGCCACCTTCCTCACCGTCTCCTCGTCAAAACCTGTCTTTTTGGTTCCCGCCAGGGCTTCCCCGCTCAGTTTCAATAATATTCTCTGCGTCGCCACCACATCCTTTCTCTCTGTCCTGCCCTTCTGTAATACAGTTACTCCTCATCCTGCCATTTTATATGCTGGACTGGTTGTGTCTTTCCCGTAATCGGCAGAATCACGGTGTCCTCCATGTCCAAAATCTTCTCTATGACCTCCGGAAGTGCCTCCCGCGTCGTGGTCTTGGCCGCCACGTCATGCATCAGCACAATCGATGTGCTGTGGCTGCCGATAGCGGACGTACAGTTTTCAAGGATGGTCTCCGCGGGAAACAGGTAGCTGCCCCCGTCACCGGAGGAAATATTCCAGTCAAAGAAACGTATCCCCTGGCTGTCCAGGTATCTGGCAAACTCCTTCATGCTTATGTCGCTCACCCGGTTGGAGCTTCCCCCGGGGAACCGGTAAACCGTACTCCTTACCCCCGTGACTTCATAGAGATAATCCTGCTGCTTCTTTAAGTCCTCCGCAAAATTCTCAACTGAGGCGTACAGCTCGGAATAGTCATGGCTGTAGGAGTGCATTCCAAGGGTATGGCCGGCCTCCACAATCTTTTTCAGCATATCCTCATTGTTCTCACAGGACTCCCCTACCACGAAAAAAGTGGCCTTCACATCATATTCGTCCAGGATGTCCAGAATGTCCTGTGTATTGGTGCCCGGTCCGTCGTCAAATGTGAGATAAACCTTATGGGCGGCATCCGGCTCTTCCTCCTCGTACTCCCCCTGAAAATCCGGGTCTTCTTCCCGGGAATCCGGATCCTCCCCCAGGTCACCGGCCCCTTTCTCCAGGCTTCCCACCACTGCGCTGTCCTTCATGACAGACTGGGTCTCCTCCATCAGGCGGTCCATCAGATCCCGCTGCTGCACCGTAAGCCGTGTAAGGTTCTCCACCTGGGCAGTCAGTTTCTCCAGCATACCGTCCAGTACCCTGACCCGGACCACTAGCAGCACACACAGGGCTATCAGCAGTACAACGGACATCACCAGCATCCGGCTGTTGCACCTTCCCTGGCGGCGGCCTAACCCCCAGCGCATTCCGTTTGAATTCATTCTGTCTGAATCCGCTCCGCCTGAATCCGCTTCTTCCG
>CAJTSY010000025.1:9117-10496 GCA_910578995.1 uncultured Acetatifactor sp. | reverse complement strand
GAATCTACTTCTTCTTTTAATATATCATTATCTTCCACGTCCTCCCAAAACGCGGTATCTTCTGATGTATAATCTTCCGGTTTGTTTCCAGATGACATACGCTCTCCTTTTCTTTTTGGATTTCAGCTTTTAGTATAACATATTCCTCTTTTTTGTGAAAGATAAAAATGAAAAAATAACCTTTCATTTTCGTTGTTCCCCGTTTCTTCCTTGCAGGAACTGCCCTTATATATTATAATGTTTACTGGCTGAAGGTATTCAGCGCCAGACTATACAGAAAGGATCGCTTCGGCGAAAGGAAAAAGGCATGAGCTTCGAATTCATAAAGAAACTGCCCACACCGGCAGAAATCAGGGAAGAGCATCCCTTCCCGGCAGACCTTGTAAAGCTGAAAGCTGAAAGGGATCTGGAAATCAGCAGCGTCATCACCGGAAAAAGCAGCAAATTCCTGGTAATCATCGGTCCCTGCTCCGCAGACAACGAAGATTCCGTCTGCGACTATATAAACCGGCTGGCAAAGGTAAATGAAAAAGTAAAGGATAAACTGATCCTGATTCCCAGAATCTATACCAACAAACCCCGCACCACCGGGGAAGGCTATAAGGGCATTGTACACCAGCCGGATCCTGAGAAAAAGCCCGACTTTCTGGCCGGACTCATCGCCATGCGGAAAATGCATATCCGGGCCGTCCAGGAATCCGGGCTCACCGCGGCGGACGAAATGCTTTATCCGGAAAACTGGAGATACATATCCGATATTCTGTCCTATGTAGCCATCGGAGCCCGTTCCGTAGAAGACCAGCAGCACCGGCTCACTGCCAGCGGCTTTGATGTGGCCGCCGGAATGAAAAATCCCATGAGCGGCGATATGTCCGTCATGCTGAATTCCGTCTATGCGGCACAGCATCCCCATTCCTTCATTTACCGTGGGTGGGAAGTGACCACCAGCGGCAATCCGCTGACCCACACGGTCCTGCGGGGAGCGGTAAACAAGCATGGCAATAATGTTCCCAACTATCATTATGAAGACCTGAACCGGCTCCTTGAAATGTACGGGAAAATGGACCTGCTCAATCCCGCCTGCGTCATCGATGCCAACCATTCCAATTCCGGCAAACAATATAAACAACAGATCCGCATTACCAAGGAAGTCATGCACAGCCGCAAACTGAACGCGGACATCCGCAGGCTGGTAAAAGGCGTCATGATCGAGAGCTATATCGAAGAAGGCTGCCAGAAGGTAGGGGGCGGAATCTACGGAAAGTCCATCACGGATCCCTGTCTTGGATGGGAAGATTCCGAAAGGCTGATTTATGAGATAGCGGAATATAATTAATGCGTCTTCTGATCCATATGCCTGTTACGGCGGCCGCCCCTGG
>CAJTSY010000025.1:0-9085 GCA_910578995.1 uncultured Acetatifactor sp. | reverse complement strand
TCAGGGGCTTCCCCTGCAGCCGCCGTTCTGCCCGGATGAATTCCCGCCATGCCGTCCGGGCCGGATTATTCCTCCCACAGAGGCCCGAAGCTGATATTCAGATCCACATCCCCCTGGATTCCCTGGACACGGCCTGTCTGTGAATACTGCCAGATCCTGTGTTCATAGGGATAGTAAAACACGTCGCTGTACGCCGCAAACCACTTGTCATAACCCTCCAGGGCTTCCAGTCCAAGCATCATTACCCCCATCTCCGTGTTGTGGTAAATCATGGGCCTGTAACCGGCATTTTCAATGGTCTCACAGAACAGGGCCGTGAAGGCAGTCCTGTCTTCAACAGAAATCCCGTTCATCCTTCCGCCTGCATCCGCCACCTTCTCCACATCAAAGACCACGGGACAGTCAATTTTATAAGGGGCAATCTTTTCCAGCACAAACTCCGCCTCCTCCAGAACCTCCTCCCTGCTGATGGCCTGGCTGTAAAAATATACCCCGACCTTAATGCCCGCCTGGATGGCTCCCTGGATATTGTCCTGAAAATACTCGTCCTCCACCATCTTCCCGCTGCCGTACCCCCTGTAGCCCACCCTGATGAAGGCGAACTCCACTCCGTCCCCGGCCACCAGGTTCCAGTCGATGGCGCCCTGGTGTCTGGACACATCAATGCCCTTGCGGGAGACCACCACGCCGTCCTGCAGGTACTGGTACTCCCCGTTCTCCATCTGATTCAGATTGGCCGCATCGTAGGAATGCATCTTCAGGCTGCGGTTAATCGGTACGAAATTGTACTTTCCCCCGCTGTATACCACAAGGTCGTCCGGATAAAAGGGCCTCAGTGTCTCCAGGACGCTTTCCCCCGCATCCAGTCCGTTCCGGATACTCTCCAGAACCTGGGCGGAAGCCGCCTGCCTTGCAATGTCCACCTGCTCGTCAAGCTCCGCCTGGGAATAACCCGGAGAGCCGGACAATACCCCGACCACATTCCCCGCCGCATCCAGCACATTTCCGTCCCGGTCAATGTCCACATAGTTGACGACAGCCTCCACCTCCTGGCCTGTCCCTTCCGGCCCGGAACCGGCATCCCCGGACACAGGCTCCGCCTCCTTAAGCTTTCCTGCCACCCAGGCACATATGGAAGCCGTCAAAAACATCACAGCCACCATGGCCGCCAGGCACGCCAGCATACTCAGGGGCCCCAGCCCGCGCCTGCGTCTCCGCCTTCCGGCCATTTTGTCCTCCATGCCTCTCTCCGTTCCGTTATCCGTCTTTAATTTCATAGAATCTCCTCTGGTAAAATATCATAACCGCCGGACAGCCGCCGGGGTTGTTTTTTCCGTTACCCTTTTATAGTAAACGAATTGGCCTCATAAGAAAAGCAGATTTCTGCATTTTATAAAAAGTTAAGTAATCTTCTCACGCAGACTTCGCAGTATTTTCTTCTCCATACGGCTGACCTGTACCTGGCTGACCCCAAGGCTGGACGCGATCTGTGTCTGTGTCATATTCCGGAAATAGCGCATGCAGATCAGATCCCTGTCCCTTGGCTCCAGGGTGTCCAGAAGCTGTCCCAGCAGCATGTGGTCCAGCAGTTTCTCCTTTTCCGCATCCTCCCCGTCACAGCCTCCCACCGCACTGCTGCCCAGGGAACCGCTGCCTCCCCTGACCACCTTGTCCACCAGATATACCTCGCTGCCGTCATCCTGGTAGACTGCCGCATATATGGACTCCACCTCCGCAGAGGCCTCCATGGCCAGCACAACGTCCTCCAGTGCAAGCCCGGTCTCCCCCGCGATCTCCTGCACCGTGGGTTCCCTTCCTTCCGATGCCTGCAGGCGCTGTCTGGCAAGCTTTACCTTCATCCCGTTTTCCTTGATGGTTCGGGACACCTTTACCGGGCCGTCATCCCGCAGGAAGCGCTTGATCTCCCCTGTGATCATGGGCACCGCGTAAGTGGAAAACTTCAGTCCCAGGGTCAGGTCAAATTTGTCAATTGCTTTTATCAGTCCTATTACGCCTATCTGGAATAAGTCCTCCAGGTCGTGCCCCCTGCCGGAAAAGCGCTTCACAATATGGCGCACCAGACCAAGATTGTTTTCTATCAGTACTTCCCTCGCATCCCTTTCTCCTGCCTGTGACCTCGCAATCAGTACTGACATCTCTTCCATGCTGAAACCTCCGCACCCCGTGGAACCCTGCTCTGTTCCCTCCTCATGCTATCCATTCCCCGATCCCTATCTTTTTCGCCATCCGCACTATTGTCCCCTCGCCCGGGGTACTCTCCACCTCCAGTTCATCCATGAATGCCTCCATAAACGCAAATCCCATTCCGGATCTCTCCAGGTCAGGCCTGGTGGTAAACAGGGGCTCCATAGCCTTCTCCACATCCTCGATTCCCTTCCCGCTGTCCGAAATTTCGATATGTAATATCCTGTTTTCCAAAGCACAGGATATCCGCACCTTCCCCGGGCCGGCACCGCTCCCGGCCTGCGGCCCTGAAGCCCTGCCGGCCCTGGCGCAGCCCTTCAGGTTCCCGTAACCGTGTATGATGGAATTGGTTACCGCTTCCGACACCGCGGTCTTGATGTCCGCCATCTCCTCCACCGTGGGATTCAGGTGGGTGATGAATGCCGCCACCGCCACCCTGGCAAAACTTTCATTTTCCGACACCGCGTCAAAGATAATCTCCATTTCGTTCTTCATGATTCCAGTACCTCCACAATTTTATTTAATCCT
Organism: uncultured Acetatifactor sp.; assembly: GCA_910578995.1. Lineage (GTDB taxonomy): Bacteria > Bacillota > Clostridia > Lachnospirales > Lachnospiraceae > Acetatifactor. Next base: position 6,352 of record CAJTSY010000025.1, on the reverse strand, counting down.
GACAGCCTGAATATCCTCTCTATCTGCCTGTCCACATGAATGGCATAAACACGGCCGCCGAAACAGGCTATCTTCCGGTACCGTCCCATAATAATGCCTATTCCCGATGAATCCATGAACCTCGTCTTCTCAAAGTCAAACACCACATTCTGAACCTCCTCCCTGAGCAGGTATCTGTCCGCATTTTCGCAGATAAGCCCCGCCCCGTAATGATCGATCTCCTCCGGAAGCCGTATCATAAGGCAGTTGTCGATTACCCGGAAATCCCCCACTTTAATCTGTTCCATACTGTCCACATCCTTTCCTGAAAAATCTCATCAAAAAAGAACCTACAGTATCCATAGGTTCTCTTCTTTCGTACTTTAATGCATAAAAACATTTTCGTATCTTCAGTTCCCGTTCAGACGGTCAATATAGGATTTGGAGTTTTCTGCCCTCCAGGAATCCGGAAACAGCTGTATTACCTTGTTGTAAGCCTCCAGGGCCTTGTCGTTTTCACCAAGGATCCTGTAGGACTGGGCCAGCTCATAAAGAGCCTCCTCATTGGCCGCGTCATAGGCCACCGCCTGCTCCAGGGCCGCTGCCGCCGCGGAATAACTGCCCGCGTTAAAGGCACGGTGTCCTTCGTTAAAATACTGGGCGGCAAGCTCCGGAAAAATCACCCCGCCGGCAGCGGTATACAGCCTCCGAAACCCTTCCGTCATCTCTTCCATGTTCACCCTCTGGGAAACGGACTCCAGCTCTGCCGCCGCTGCCGCCGCGTCCTGGGTCTCCATATATCCTGCCAGGGCATTGAGGAGCAGCTCCGTATTCTGAACCGTCCCATCCACCCCCACGTACTCCTCCAGCTGCGCATGAATCTCCTTTTCCCGTTCACCCATGTCGGCGACCTGGCTTTCCAGTTCCTGGATCCGGGCCGTCTTGGCATCCGATTCGCTGCTGATCCGGGTGATAACCTGCTGTTCCTCATTCCGCACTTTGGACTGTGCGGCAGGCACCACCAGGAAATACATGGAGGCAAGGCCGATCACCAGGCCGATGCCTATGTTCAGCAGGGATGAGACGCCTCCCCCCTTTGGCTCCTTCACATTCAGGGGCTGGATGATCAGTTCGTTGTCAGTCTGATACCTTACGGCGTCTTCTTTTTTACGTTTTACAGACTGCCTTATGCCTTCCTCCGGCATTAGCATCTGCTCTACTTCCTTCAGGTAGCTCAGCGTCTGAAGGTTGTTCCTGTCGATCTCCCTGCACTTGCGCAGCTCCCGCTCAGCCCTCTCCCAGTCCTGTCGCTCCATATACAACAGAGCCAGCAGCTGGTGAGCCTTTACAAACCCGGGGTTCATGGAGATCACTTTTTTCAGCTGTATCACCGCCAGATCCCTGCTGTCCTGCTGGCACAGCACCAGCGCCCTGTTGTATTTCCTGACCGTCTGAGTCAGGGATTCCAGGCGCCCGGAGTTGGACTGCACCCTGTCGATATATTCCCCGGCAATATTTTTCTTAGGGCGCATATTCTTGCTGAGAACCCATTCCCGGAGGGCACTGACCGTCTCTCCCATCTCAAAGTAGACCAGTCCCAGCAGGTTCCTTGCCCTGATATTGTTTTTATTAAATTTTAAACTCTGGCGCAGACTGACCACCGCACCGGTCAGATCCCTGACCCCTGCCTTTTCCAATCCCTCGTTATAAAACATATTGGAGACGTGGATCACTTTCTTGTACAGGGATACGTCAGCCCCACAGGCAGTACAAAAGTCATGCTCCGACAAACGGCATCCGCAATGATAACAAAACATGGCTACTCCTTTTCAAAATCCTGTGTCTTTCCCTGTCCGGAGCCCATAATCTTCTTTATCAGCATGTCAGCCATATCCGTCAGATCCTGATGATAAATGGAATCCTCCGCGTCCTCCACCTCAAGACTGGGGTGAAATTTCTTCAATTCTTCTTCGAAATTTATCATGATCCAGCAGCTCCTTTATCTCACCAACCAAATACAGGCTTCCCACGACATAGATCCGTTCCGCCTGCCGCCGCCCTTTCAGCAGCTCATAAAAAGCGTCCTCCGCCTTGCTGTATCCCTTCAGGACACAATGGGCATACTTCCCAAACGTCTCTTCCAGGCAGGCCTCGTCCAACGCCCGCGCTCCCCGTATACGTGCCGCCGCGATCCGGCCAAACAGTCCGGAACCTGCCAACTTTCCTATCATATGTTCGTAATCTTTATCCTTCGCCACACCGAACAACAGGCTTCTGGCCCCCAAATGGCCGTCCGCAGCCACCGTCTCCAGGAAGGCCCTGATGCCGTCCTCATTGTGGGCTCCGTCCACATAGACCTCCGGAAGCACCTCTTCCATCCTTCCCGCCCAGAAAAAGGAGCCGACGCCCCGCTGTATCTGGCCGGCGGTAATGGTCCTCCCCTGATCCAACACCTCAACGGCGCGGACCGCAAGGGTACAGTTCTCCATCTGATACCCGGCAATGGAATGCAGCGTGAGGGGAATATCTCTATCATACCGGGTGTGTACGCAAAAATCAATGGTTTTATTCTTAAAATTTGAAAAAGAATAGTCCTTTTCCGACACGGAATACGCGGAAATTCCAAGCTTCCCGGATCGCTCCCGAAACACTGCGGAAGTCTCCTGGCAAGTGTCCCAGTAAACCGCAGGCACGCCCTCCTGCATGATACCCGCTTTCTCAAAGGCAATCTTTCCCACCGTATCCCCCAGATATTCCACATGGTCCAGGCCGATATGCGTAATGACAGCTATTTCTTTTCGGAAAACAGAGTTTGTGGCATCCAGCCGGCCTCCCACCCCGGTCTCCAGAATGCAGTAATCCGGCTTTTTCACCCGGAACAGCACCATGGCAATGAAAAAAAGGTACTCAAAATAGGTGGGATGGTAGGCCCTCTCATCCTTCTCCAGGGCCTCCCAGTCCAACTTATTATATATATGAAGAAATGCTTCCAGAAATTCCTCTTCCGCGGCCATCTTTCCTTCCACCACAAATCTTTCCCGGATACTCACCAGGTGGGGAGAGGTGAAAAGGGCCGTCCTGTATCCGGCCGCCTCCAGAATACTGTTCATACAGGCGCAGACAGACCCCTTCCCGTTCGTCCCCGCCACATGGATGATCCGCATGTCCCTGTCCGGGTCCCCCAGAAGACGGAGAAATTCCCGGGTCTCTTCCACACTGTGTTTCGAGGTAAAACGCGGGATCTCATTAATGTAATTTTCGGCCTCCCGAAAGGTGGTGATGTTTTTCTTTTTCAAGCTTATCCCTCAATTCGCGCTGTATAGTCCCGGCATATTTCCCGGCGTATATTTTGACTTATCTCTCTGACTTTTATGATCGGCGCAGATACCTGGCGCAATATCCTGCCGCCATACTCTGTCCTGAACCCGGCCCGCAGCTGCCTTTCAGAATCATGAGGATCCCAGGCCTGGAATGGACAGGCAGTAAGCTTTTGTTCTTTTGCCTGTCCGGGTCAGGGTGTCGGACTTCCCTTCAGCGCAGGTGGGCCAGGCGCTGTGCCACCTGTTCCATCATCTGGGTGTATTTTGCCAGTTTCTCCCGCTCCTGGGCAACCTTGGCCTCCGGAGCCTTGGCCAGGAATCTCTCATTGGAAAGCATGCCGTTCACTCTGGCCAGCTCTCCCTCCAGGCGCTTCTGCTCCTTCTCCAGGCGTTCGATCTCCTGGGCGATGTCCACCAGGTCCGCCAGGGGAATATACAGAGTGGCCCCCGGGATCACCACGGACACGGAGTTTTCAGCCATGCCGGCATCCTGCCCCGACGCTCCGGTTCCGGCCTGCCTGCGCAGCATGGTAACCTCATTTGCCCCGGCCAGGGAGGCGAAGAACAGCTTTCCTTCCGTGAAGGTGTCCAGGATATCCTCACGGTCACTGACTACGTGCACCGCAATCTTTTTGCCGGGAGCCACGTTCATCTCGCTGCGGATATTCCGGATCCCCCTCACAGCTCCCTTGATGATCTCGATATCCTTCTCCTCCTTCGCAAAACATCTGTCAGCCCTGTGCTCAGGCCATCTGCTGATCATAATGGATTCCTCTCCGTCCGCCCCCTGAAGCGTGCAGAAAATTTCCTCTGTGATAAAGGGCATATAGGGATGCAGCAGTTTCAGCGCGTCAGTAAGGACGGTTTTCAGCGTCCAGAGAGCGGCATTCCGGCTGGCGACTTCCCTGTCGCACTCCGGCTCCGTCCTGCCTTTCCCCGCATAAAGCCTGGGCTTTACCATCTCGATATACCAGTCGCAGAATTCATCCCAGATGAAATCATACACCTTCTGTACGGCGATGCCCAGTTCATAGTTCTCCATATTATCGGTAACTTCCTTCACAAGGTCATTTAACTTGGACAGGATCCATCTGTCCACCGGCTGCAGCCGGCCCTCCCCCGGGTCGGTCACCGCTTTTCCATCCATGTTCATCATAATAAAACGGGATGCATTCCACACCTTGTTAGCGAAATTCCGGCTGTTTTCCATCCGTTCATAGTAGAAACGCATATCGTTTCCGGGAGCGTTGCCTGTAATCAAAGTCAGCCGCAGAGCATCTGCGCCGTACTGCTCAATGAGCTCCAGGGGATCGATGCCATTGCCAAGGGATTTGGAAAATTTACGTCCCTGGCTGTCCCGCATCAGACCATGGAAAAGCACCGTGTGGAAAGGCTTCTTCCCCATCTGTTCAAAGCCGGAGAAAATCATCCGGATGACCCAGAAAAAGATAATGTCATAACCGGTCACCAACACATCCGTGGGATAGAAATATTTCAGCTCCTCCGTATCATCCGGCCACCCTAAAGTCTCAAAAGGCCACAGCGCAGAAGAGAACCATGTGTCCAGGACATCCGGATCCTGGGTAAAATGAGTGCAGCCGCACTTAGGGCACACCTCCGGTTTCGACCTGGACACCACCACTTCCCCGCATTCGTCACAATAGTAAGCGGGAATCCTGTGCCCCCACCACAACTGGCGGCTGATACACCAGTCACGGATATTGTCCGTCCAGTTGAAATAGGTCTTCTCCATGCGCTCCGGAATCAGCCGGATCTCCCCTGACTTCACAGCCTCCACCGCCGGCTTGATCAGTTCATCCATCTTCACAAACCATTGCTCCTTCACAAGAGGCTCAACAGTGACCTTGCAGCGCTCATGGGTTCCCACATTGTGGGTATAATCCTCGATCTTCACCAACAGCCCCAGACTGTCCAGTTCTTCCACTATGGCCTTTCTGGCGGTATAACGGTCCATTCCCGCGAACTTTCCGCCGTTCTCATTGATGGTGGCGTCATCGTTCATCACATTGATGATAGGCAGGTTATGACGCTTGCCCACCTCAAAGTCGTTAGGGTCATGGGCCGGGGTAATCTTCACCACGCCTGTCCCAAACTCCCTGTCCACATAAGTGTCCGTAACCACAGGAATCACCCGGTTCATCAGGGGCAGCATCACACTCTTCCCGATGAGATGGGCGTATCTGTCATCCTCCGGATGAATGGCCACCGCCGTATCTCCCAGCATGGTCTCAGGCCTGGTGGTGGCAAAGGTCAGAAAATCCGTGTCACTGGGAGTTCCATCCTCCTTCATCACAGGATATTTGATATGCCACAAATGTCCCGCCTGCTCCTCATACTCCACCTCGGCATCGGAAATGGAAGTATTACACACAGGGCACCAGTTGATGATGCGGGAGCCCTTGTAAATATAGCCCTTCTGGTGCATCTTCACAAAGACTTCCTCCACGGCCCGGTTGCATCCCTCATCCATGGTGAAACGCTCCCTGTCCCAGTCACAGGAGGAACCCATCTTCTTTAACTGGGAGATAATACGTCCGCCATACTCCTTTTTCCATGCCCATGCACGCTCCAGAAATTTCTCCCGGCCCAGTTGGTACTTGTCAATGCCCTCCTCCTTCAGCTTCTCAATGATCTTGACCTCCGTGGAGATGGCCGCATGATCCGTTCCCGGCTGCCACAGCGTATTGTATCCCTGCATCCGTTTGAAACGGATGAGGATATCCTGCATGGTATTGTCCAGAGCGTGTCCCATATGCAGCTGCCCTGTAATATTTGGAGGCGGGATCACGATGGTGAAAGGCGTCCTGCTGTGATCCACCTCCGCATGAAAATACTTTTTGTCAAGCCATTTCTGATACAGTCTGTCCTCCAGGCCCTTTGGGTCATAGGTCTTTGCCAGTTCCTTGCTCATTTCTCTCTGCTCCTTTCCTTTAGTGGTTCCGCTGTGGTCTGTAAGTCACGGCAACGGCACGTTCTCTCCTATGCCCATGTACAGACGAACAGGAAGTCTCCCCTCTGCCACTCTGTGCATA